>JBBRCF010000127.1:0-9811 GCA_038205135.1 Rhodobacterales bacterium | reverse complement strand
ATATCCTGACCCAGATGGGGTTTCGCGCGGTGCGGCTGTTGACCAACAATCCTAAAAAAATCGCCATGATGGAAAAGGCCGGCATCACCGTGACCGAACGCGTGCCCCTGCACGTGGGTGTGGGCGATGACAACCGCGCCTATCTGGCGACGAAAGCCGCCAAGTCGGGGCATCTGCTGTGACGCGGTTTGACATGGTGGTGACGCCCACGGGCCTGCGGTTCATGAACCGGCTGTTTCCCTGCACCGTCGGGCGCAATGGCCTGACCGCGCGCAAACGCGAAGGCGACGGCTGCACCCCCCGCGGCACCCATCGGCTGGTGGGGATGCTGTATCGCGCCGACCGCCGCGAGCAGCCCGCCGATTGGGCGCTGCCCATCGGGCCGGGCGATCTGTGGTCCGATGATCCGCGCCACGAGGATTACAACCTGCACGTCCGCTCGCCCTACCCGCACAGCCACGAGTGCCTGCGCCGCGCCGATCCGCAATATGACGTGGTGATCCTGACCGACTGGAACTGGCCCTATGCGGTGCGGGGACGCGGTTCGGCGATCTTTATCCACCAATGGCGGCGTCCCGGCGCGCCCACCGCCGGATGCATCGGGTTGTCGCGCAAGTCGCTGGAATGGATCACGCCGCGTATCCGCTATCAGACGCGGCTGATCGTGTAGTCTCGCGCGCGTGCAGTGACCAATACGGGCTGCAACAATGTTTTTGAAACACCAAACATTCCGGATGGCAGAAGATCAAATGACGAAAACTAGAAATATCGTTCAGATACTGGCGTCCAATGGTTTCGCTTATGCCCAGATGACCCATAAGCATACGCGTTATGGACCTTTGCTGGCTGTTTTCGAAGGCACGCATTCCAGCCCGCCCACGGATCATGCTTTGATCGTGAACGCTGAACCGCAATTCCGCGCCTTTTTCCCGCTCGGACCGGCCGTCAAACAGTGTATTCTTTCCGTCGTAGGACATATGCCGGTGGCGCCCAGGAACAAGGCATTTCCAACTTTTCGATCTGCCGTCTATGACAGGGATGGAAACCGAGGGCCTTGGTGGATTTGGGACGGCGAAAATGAAAACATGTTGTCGCGCCCATTGACCGACGCCGAGAAACGCTTGCCGGTACGCAGGACCATTACAGCCCCACTTTTAGTGGAACGGATCGAAAACGGCTATCGGTCCGAGACGCACAATGTTTGAAGCTGTCGTCGCATCTCGGAGTTACCAGTCCTTCTCCTCATCGCCGCGTCATCACATCCAGCCGCCACTGAGGCACTGTGTCTGAAACGCTGCACGCAGAGAGATGAAAATCGATTCGATCTGTCCCCAAGCTCCTACTGTGACAGCTCGTCCAAGTTTACATCCATCAGTTCGGGCCTGCTGTGATCATAAAACGATGTCGCGCGACCACCTGCCTTGATGCGTTCGATTGTACCAGGGCTGACCCACGCGCCGCGTGCTGTCTTGCCGAAGTGTTTCTGCATCGCGGTCCGGAAAGCGCGCATGATCCTTTCGCTGGCCTTTGATGGCATCTGGCTCATGATCTCGCCCATGATGATCGTCCCATCAATGAATTCACCTGCCGGGCGAAATTCGACAGAACCGTCATGGCTTGTCGTGTTCACGACGACAAAGCGTTTCACGACGTTGCCGCGCAGCCGCTCTACCGGGCCGGGTTCGATCGGTGTGTCGCGGTCGATCACCACACAGACCGGCGCAAGCAATCGGTTACTCTGTTGCGCATATCCCAGATCAGGAATGTTTTCAAAACGGTGATAGACAGCGAATTCACCGGAGTGATCTTCCTCGGGCACCTCGAATGTCGGCAGGATTTTCAACGCAAGCTTCGCCTCGACGGTCTTGCAGACCACCAGAAGGTCAGCAGGGCTTGCATAGAAATGCAGGCGGCTCATGGCTGCAACCCGCTTTGCGATGTGCGCGCGATCCTATTCGCCATAGGGCACCCAGATCGTTTTCACCTCGGTCGCCTGATCCAGAAAGGTGCGGGCGTCATCCGCGAACCAATCGCGCGCGCGGGCGTTGTTGACCCAGCTGCGTTTCAGGTTGCCCGCCGCTTCGCGTTCGATCACCGCCGACAGGTCGGTAGATGAAAAACACCACATGGCATCCACATCCGCATGCCCTGCCAGATGCGGGGACAGTTCGGCATGCGACCCGGTCAGGATATTGACCACGCCATCCGGCACATCGGACGTTTCCAGTACTTGGGTAAATTCCGTCGCTGTCAGCGGGAACGGGTCGGACGCCACCAGCACCACCCGGTTGCCCATGGCGATGGCGGATGCCATGACCGATACCAGCCCCAGCAGCGGCGCGTCATCCGGGCAGACAGCCCCGATCACGCCCACGGGTTCGCGCATCGCCAAGGCCACTCCGCTCAATGGCACGCCCTTGACCTCGCCCGCGTATTTGTCGGCCCATGCGGCATAGGTGAACAGGCGGCGGATGCTGGCTGCCACCTCTGCCGCGCCGCCGCCACCCTGCATCGCGTTCAGCAGCGCGGCGAAATCATCCGCCCGCGCCGACAGGTTTTCCGCCAGGTAATACAAAATCTGCGCGCGGGCATGCCCGGTGGTCTTGGCCCATGATGCAGCAGCGCGCGCCGCTTCGACCGCGTTGCGGATGTCCTTGCGGTTGGCAATCGGCACCTCGCCCAGATGCGCGCCTTTTGGCCCGTACACCGCGCGGGTATAGCCGCCGTCGGGCCGCGCCTGTTTGCCGCCGATGAACAGTTTTGCGGTGCGGTCCAGCCCGGTGGCCACGCTGTCGCCGGTATGGGATTTCACCGGTTTCAGCGGTTTGGTCGGCGCGGCAGGCCGCAGATAGGCCCCCAACCCTTCCCAGCCGCCTTCGCGTCCGAACCCGCTTTCGCGCACGCCGCCGAACGGGGCCGCCGCATCGAACAGGTTGGTGGCATTGACCCACACGACGCCCGCCGCCAGTTTCGGCGCGATGTCCAACGCCAGGTTCAGGTTTTCCGTCCAGACCGACGCGGCAAGGCCGTAGCGCGTGTTGTTCGCCAGCTCGACCGCCTCGGCCGGGGTGCGAAAGGTGGTGGATACCAGCACGGGGCCAAAGATCTCCTCCTGCATCAACGGATCGGCCGGGTGCAGCCCGGTGATCAGCGTTGGCGGATAGAATGCGCCGCCGGCGGGCAGTTGCAGCGCAGGCTGATAACAGTCGCCCGCACACCCCGCGACAAGCGCAGCGACGCGGTCACGCTGCGCAACATCGACCATTGCGCCGATATCGATGCACTTGTCCAGCGGGTCGCCCACCCGCAACGCAGCCATCCGCGCCCGCAACTTCGCGTAGAACCGGTCGGCGATGCCTTCCTGCACGATCAGGCGTGACCCGGCGCAGCAGACTTGGCCCTGATTGAACCAGATCGCGTCCACCAGCCCCTCGATGGCGCTGTCCAGATCGGCATCGTCGAACACCACATAGGGCGATTTGCCGCCCAGTTCCAACGTCAGCGCCTTGCCCTGCCCCGCCGTCGCGCGGCGGATCAGGCGGCCCACGTCCGTCGATCCGGTAAACGCAACCTTGTCCACGCCCGGATGCGCGACCAGCGCTGCCCCCGTCGCACCATCGCCGGTGACGATGTTCAGCACGCCCTTGGGCAGGCCCGCCTTTTGCGCCAGATCAGCGAACAACAGCGCCGTCAGCGGCGTCTGTTCGGCGGGTTTCAGCACCACGGTATTGCCGGCGGCCAGCGCCGGTGCGACTTTCCAAGCCAGCATCAGCAGCGGGAAATTCCACGGGATCACGGCGGCGCAGACACCCTGCGGGGCCGTGCCGGGCAATTCGGTCTCCAGCAACTGCGCCAGCCCGGCGTGGTGATAGAAATGCCGCGCCACCAGCGGCACGTCGATATCGCGCGTTTCGCGGATCGGCTTGCCGTTATCCAGGGTTTCCAGCACCGCAAACAGCCGCGCATGTTTCTGCACCATCCGCGCCAGCGCATACAAATGCCGCGCCCGGCCATGCCCGCCCAGCGCGGCCCATTTCGCCTGCGCCCGCCGCGCCGCGCGCACCGCCGCGTCCACGTCTGCTGCCGTGCCTTGGGTGCAAAGCGCCAGCACCTCGCCCGTGGCGGGATTTTTCACCTCGAACGGCTGGCCCAGATCAGTAAACCGCCCGTCGATCACATGGCCGAACCGGTCGCCCTGATCGACCAGCCATGCCAGCGCCTCGGCGGCGGATTCGGGGGCGGGGCCATACGCCATCGTCTCGAATATCTCTTTCACGGTCATGTCGGTTGATCCCCAAATCCGTCAGCCGGGCGTTTCGCACCCGTCGCTGCCTTACGCCATGCCATGCCGCCAACCCGCCGAATACCGCCCGGTCAGGTGGTGTTCCAACTGACGCTCGATATCGCCCAGCAGCGACGACGCGCCAAACCGGAACAGGTCCGGGCGCAACCATCTGTCGCCCAGTTCCTCCTTGATCAGGCTCAGGTAGACCAGCGCATCCTTGGCCTTGGATATCCCGCCCGCCGGTTTGTAGCCTACCCGCACGCCGGTGCGGTCGTAGTAATCGCGGATCGCGCGCAGCATGACCAATGACACGGGCAGGGTGGCATTCACGCCCTCCTTGCCCGTCGAGGTCTTGATGAAATCCGCCCCCGCCATCATGCAGACGAGGCTTGCCCTCGCCACATTGCGCAGCGTGCCCAACTCGCCGGTCGCCAGTATGGCCTTGACATGCGCGTCACCACAGGCCGCCCGCATCGCGCGCATTTCGTCATACAGCGCCTGCCAGTTGCCGGTCAGCACATGGCGGCGCGAGATCACGATGTCGATTTCCGAAGCCCCCGCCGCCACACTGTCGCCGATTTCCGCCAGCCGCAGATGCAGCGGCGACAACCCCGCCGGAAACCCGGTGGACACCGCGGCCACCGGAATGCCGGACCTGCGCAGCGCATCCACCGCAGGGGCCACCATGTCGTGATAGACGCAGACCGCCCCCACCGTCAGGCCGGTCATGCCGAGCGCGTCAAGCATATCGGCCCGCACCGGTTGGCGTGCCTTGGCGCATAACCGCTGCACACGACCCGCCGTATCATCGCCCGCCAGCGTGGTCAGATCGATCACGGACACCGCCCGGCACAGCCACGCCGCCTGATGGTCCTTTTTCACCGACCGCCGCCCGGGCAGCGTCGCACAGCGCCGCTCGATGGCCGACGTGTTCGCCGCCGCGCGCAGCACCCAATCCAGATCCAGATCCATGCCGGGGTTGCGCAGTTCCGCCATCATCGGCAGCAAGGCATTGCTTTCATGCAGCTTTTCCATCGGCCCCTCCGCCCTTGGGCAAGGGTGGCACAGCGCACGGGGTGTTGTCCAGACGCGCGATGGCGCGCGCCTATTCCGCCGCGCGCGGCAGGGGATCGGGCGCAGAGATCGGCACCAGCGCCCGCGCAGCATCATATTGCGACAGGAACACCTGCCCGGTCAGATCATCCAGGAAATGCGACCGTTCCAGCCGGTCCATCACCGGGCCCTTCACTTCCGACAGGTGCAGTTTGATATCCATGTCCCTGAGCCTGCGGTTCAATTCCTCCAGGCTTTCCAGCGCCGACAGGTCGATCGCGTTGACCGCCGAACACATCAAAACGACGTGGCGCAGCGCGGTGTCACCGGCGACTCGGGCCAATACCATATCCTCCAGAAACCGCGCATTGGCGAAATACAGGCTTTCGTCGATGCGCAGGGTGACGACGGTCGGATGGGTTTCGACGCTGTGGCGGTTGATGTTGCGGAAATGTTGCGTGCCGGGCACCAGCCCGACTTCGGCCACATGCGGCCGCGAGGTTTTGTACAGGTGCAGCAGGATCGAAATCATGACCCCCGCCGACACGCCCGCCTCGACCCCCAAAGTCAGGGTCAGCAGGATCGTCGCGGCGACGGCGGTAAAATCGACCTTGGAATAGGTCCACGCCCGTTTCAGGATCGAAAAATCCACCAGACTGATCACGGCGACGATGATCGTCGCGGCCAGAGTCGCCTTGGGCAGGAAATACAGCGCGGGTGTCAGGAACATCGCCGCCAGCAGGATACCGACAGCGGTGAACGCGCCGGCGGCGGGCGTTTCGGCACCAGCGTCGAAATTCACCACCGACCGCGCAAAGCCGCCCGTCACCGGATATCCGCCCGACAGCGCCGCCGCGATATTCGAGGTGCCAAGGCCGACAAGTTCCTGATCCGGAACGATCTTTTGCCGTTTCTTGGCAGCCAGCGTTTGCGCCACAGACACCGATTCGACAAACCCGATGATGGAAATCAGCAGCGCAGGCACGAGCAACTGCTCCACCAGCGTCGGCGACAGGCCCGGCAGGGCAAAAGGCGGAATGCCCATCGGCACCGTGCCGACGATTGCCACGCCTTTGTCATGCAGGCCAAAGATCACGGTGACCAGCGTGGTTACCGCCACCGCCGCAACCGGCCCCGCCTTGGCAAGGATATCGGCCAGACGCGGTTTCAGCCCCGCCGCGATCAGCAACGGCTTGAGCCCCTTGCGCACCCAGAACAGGAACGCCACAGCCGACAGCCCGATGAACAGCGTGATCGGATTGGTCAGATGCTGATTGGCGATCAGCGCCTCGGAGATCTCGATCAGGGTGTGCCCACCGCCCGTGATGCCCATAATGGCGCTCAGTTGCCCCGCCGCGATCAGCACGCCCGACGCGGTGATGAACCCGGCAATCACCGGATGCGACAGAAAATTCGCCAGAAACCCCAGCCGCAGCACCCCCATCAAGGTCAGGATGGCACCCGACAGGAACGCCAGCGTCACCGCCGCCGCCGCATATTCCGCTGGCGTGGCCAAACCCAACGCCCCGATGGACGACGCCGTCATCAACGAAATCACCGCGACCGGCCCGACCGCCAGCGCGCGCGATGTGCCGAACACCGCATAGACAATCAATGGCAGGATCGACGCATACAAGCCCACCTCCGGCGGCAAACCGGCCAGCAGAGCATAGGCCAGCGATTGCGGGATCAGCATGATCGTGACGATCAGCGCCGCCACTGCGTCTGACGTCAGCGTGTCGCGGTCATAGGTTTTCGCCCATGTCAGGATCGGCAGATGCCGTTCCAGCGCGGCGCGGGTGATCATGGGCAGGGTCATGGCAGGGCTTTCAGGGGCAATGTTTCATCCCCTATATATTCCAAAATCATGATATGTGAAGGGGCGAAACCCCGCCTGTCAGCCATGGCCAGTCAGCCCTTGGCCGTCACCATGGCAAAGATGTTCGCAGATCGCGTGCCCGACCGGCAATAGGCCAACAGCGGCCCGGGCAATTCATCCAGCGCACGGGCGAAATCCGCCAGATCATCTTCGGTCAGCATGCTGGACACGATGGGCACATGCCGGATCGGCATGTTCAGCGCTGCTGCGGCAGCGGCGATGGTGGCGAAATCGGGCTGACCCGGGTCTTCGCGGTCGGGCCGGTTGCACATGATCGACCGGAACCCGGCCGCATGGGCTGTGGCCACGTCTTCGACTGTGATCTGCGGGGCGACCGATAACATCGGCGTCAGGGCGCGGGCATCCATGGTGTGACCTTTCGGAAGTGGACTGTACAAACACATAAGGGCTGGCGAATATGTTCGCCAGCCCCCAGATTTACCCGCCTTCGCCCCGCGATCAAGCGGCGGCAGAACCCCAACCGCGTGCCGTCAGGCTGCGGCAAAACCCTTATCCAGCGCGTTCAGGATCACATCGACCTCGTCCGCCGTGATGGTCAGGGGCGGCGACATCAGGATGTTGTGCGCGCCCAGCCGCACCATCGCGCCAACCTCATAGGCGGTCTGGTGAATGCGTTTCATCGTCGGCAGATCCATCGGCGTTTTTGCGGCGCGGTCCGAGACGATCTCGATCCCGGTCATCAACCCGTGGCCGCCGCGCACATCGCCGATGATATCGTATTTTTCGGCCAGTTTCAGCACACCATCATAGAGTTGCTTCCCGCGCGGCCCGGCATTGGCCGCCGTGTTCAGCCGCAGGGTTTCGTTCAGGCAGGCGACCACGGCGGCAGCACCGACCGGATGCGCGGAATAGGTGTAGCCGTGCCAGATCGCCGCCTCGCCGGTCTTGTCATCTTCGAACACGGCGGCGACTTTGTCGGACATCAACGCGGCACCGACCGGGAAATAGCCCGAGGTGATGCCCTTGGCGGTGCACATCATGTCCGGTTTCACCCCCCAGTGCCGCGATCCGGACCAATGGCCGGTGCGCCCGAACCCGGTGATGACCTCGTCAGCGATCATCAGGATGCCGTGTTTGTCACAGACGGCCCGCATCAGCGGCATGAAGGTTTCGGGCGGCACGATCACGCCGCCTGCGCCCTGGATCGGTTCCATAATGAAGGCGGCGATGGTGTTCGCGCCCTGAAACGCGATTTCGTCCTCGGCGGCCTGCACGATCAGTTGTGCGAGACGCGCCGGGTCGGTTTCATTGAACGGATTGCGGTAGGTATAAGGCGACGGCAGGTGGTAGCAGCCGGGCAGCAGCGGTTCATAGGCGATGCGGAACCGGTTGTTGCCGTTCACCGACGCGCCGCCGAAATGCGTGCCGTGGTAGCCCTTTTTGAGGCTCAGGAATTTGGTTCGCGTCGGTTCACCACGCAGCCGGTGATATTGCCGCGACAGCCGCAGGCAGGTTTCCACCGAATCCGACCCGCCCGAGGTAAAGAATACCCGCGCCATGCCGTCTGCGGCAAAGAACTCGCGCACCATCAGGCTGGCCTCGATGGCGGGCGGGTTGGTGGACCCGGCAAAGGCGGAATAATACGGCAGATCATACAGTTGCTTGGCAATCGCCTCTTTGATCGCATCGTTGGAATAGCCAAGGTTGACGCACCAGAGGCCGCCCACTGCATCGACCACGCTGTGCCCGTCGATATCGGTGATCCGCACGCCAGCGGCCGATTTGATGATCTTGGGCGGATTGGCCTGCAGATCGCCCGGCGCTGCCATCGGATGCCACAAATGACGGGCGTTGTTTTCCTTGAGGAAGTTATCGTCTTTCATTGCGGGCTCCGAATGTTCGTTTGATCAAAACTAGCGCGTTTGGCACGCCCGCGAAACCCCGCGCGCGACGAAAGCGTTACAAAGACATGCAGGTTCCGAAGCCGTCACGCCAGCCCCTGGATCAGGCAAGGCGGAACCAGCGGATATTCCTGCAGATTGGGCGTGGCCCCGATGCGGTCGATCACCGCGAACAGCCCCGGCGCATGCAACGGTGTCAGCACACCATGCCAGATGCCGCGATGCAGGTTGATCCCCTGCCCGGCGCTGGCCAGAAAGGCGCGCGGTGCGCCGGGCCGGTCGCCCAGATCGGGGGCGACGATCACCAGCCATTCGGTTTCCGACATCGGAATGAACGCCTGGCTCCCGTCCGGGTGCCGTTCCAGCAGATCGAGCGTATAGGGCAGGCTGCGCGGTTCCGATTTGAAGATCGACAGCCCAGCGCGCCCGTCAGTGCCGAAATCCAGCCGCGCCCGGTCGTGCCAGCGCCCGCAAAGGCCGCGATTGATCAGGCGGTCCGGATTACCCGCCGTATCCAGCACATCGCCGAACGGGGCAAAAGCGGCGGCGGTCAGCGGTTCGGTCAGGAGGGTGTGCATGGGCGGGCCTTGGATCTAGTGGAAAGGGGGGGGGGGGGGGGGCAGCCCCCCCCCCCCCGGCGAGCCGGCAGACACAAAAAAAAAAGCACAACCCGCGCCGGGACGAGAAGACGAAAATTAAAAAAAAAGAACCACCACAAAACCCCGGCCCGCC
>JBBRCF010000126.1:0-10013 GCA_038205135.1 Rhodobacterales bacterium | reverse complement strand
AGCCAGGGTGCCGATGTGGTCTATGCGGCCGCTGGCGGCACCGGCGTCGGCGTGCTGCAAACCGCCGCCGATCAGGACATCCTGTCGATCGGTGTGGATGCCAATCAGAACTACCTGCACCCCGGCAAGGTGCTGACCTCGATGCTCAAGCGCGTCGACAACGCCGTCTACGACGCATTCAAGGCCGGCGACGCCGTGGAAACCGGCGTCAACGTGATGGGGATCGCCAATGGTGGAGTCGGGTATGCGCTGGACGACAACAACGCCAAACTCGTGTCCCCGGAAATGAAGGCGATGGTCGATGCCGCCGCCGCCAAGATCGCGTCGGGCGAGTTGAAGGTGCACAACTACATGTCGGACGAAACCTGCCCTGCGTTGACGTTCTGATCTTTTGACATGTGGCAGAGGGCCGTGCTGATACCCTCAGCGCGGCCCTTCTGCACAGGATGCACCCCGCATGACCGACCCCATCCTTGAACTGACCGGCATTTCGAAATCCTTTGGGCCGGTGCAGGCAAACAAGGATATCGCGCTGCGCGTGATGTCCGGCACCATCCACGGCATCATCGGCGAAAACGGCGCGGGCAAATCTACGCTGATGTCGATCCTTTACGGGTTCTACCGCGCCGACAGCGGCACCATCCGCGTCAAGGGCCGCGAGATCCAGATTGCCGACAGTCAGGCCGCCATCGCCGCCGGCATCGGCATGGTGTTTCAGCATTTCAAGCTGGTGGAAAACTTTACCGTGCTGGAAAACATCGTGCTGGGGGCAGAGGACAGCGCGTTGCTGCGTCCGTCACTGAGGCGCGCGCGGTCGGAACTGCGTGCGCTTTCAGATGATTATGGCCTGTCCGTCGATCCCGACGCGGTGATCGAAGACATCGGCGTGGGCATGCAGCAGCGCGTCGAGATCCTCAAGGCGCTGTACCGTCGCGCCGACATCCTGATCCTCGATGAACCCACGGGCGTCTTGACCCCTGCGGAAGCAGACCAGTTGTTCCGGATTCTGGCGCGGCTGCGGACCGAGGGCAAGACGGTGATCCTGATCACCCACAAACTGCGCGAAATCATGGACATCACCGATACCGTATCGGTGATGCGGCGCGGTGAAATGGTCGCCTCGGTGACCACGTCGCAAACCAGCCCCGAAGCACTGGCGGAACTGATGGTGGGCCGCAAGGTGCTGTTGCATGTTGACAAATCCCCCGCCAACCCCGGCGCCTTGGTGCTGGAGGTGGATAACCTGCGCGTGACCGACGCCAAGGGCGTGCAGCGCCTGAAAGGCATCAGCCTGACGGTACGGGCCGGCGAGATTCTGGGCATTGCGGGCGTGGCGGGCAACGGACAATCCGAACTGCTGGAGGTGCTGGGCGGCATGCGGGCGGGAACCGGACGGGTCCGTATGGATGGCCAGGATATCGACCTGACCGGCAAACATTCCGACGGCCGTACCCGGCGCGCGCACGGCATCGGCCATGTGCCCGAAGACCGCCAGCGCGAAGGCCTGATCATGGAGTTTTTCGCCTGGGAAAACGTCGCTTTCGGGTATCACGACGCGCCCGCCTACAACCGTGGCCCGTTGATGGATCACGCAGCCTTGCGCGCCGACACATCCGCCAAGATGACCCGGTTCGATGTGCGCCCGCAAAACCCTTGGCTGACGGCGCGCAATTTCTCGGGCGGGAACCAGCAGAAAATCGTCGTCGCGCGCGAGATTGAACGCAAACCCCGCCTGTTGCTGGTGGGCCAGCCGACGCGTGGCGTCGATATCGGCGCGATCGAGTTCATCCACAGACAGATCATCGGGTTGCGTGATGCCGGCGCGGCGATCCTGCTGGTGTCGGTGGAACTGGATGAAATCATGGCATTGTCCGACCGGATCGCCGTGATGTTCGACGGGCAGATCATGGGCGAACGCCTGCCCGTCGCGACCACCGTGCAGGATCTTGGCCTGATGATGGCGGGCATGGCGGGAAAGGCGGCCTGATGGACAAGATGCCGAAATGGGCCGATGTCGTGCTGCTGCCGCTGATATCGCTGCTGCTGGCGGGAGCGATTTCGGCGCTGGTGCTGCTGGCGACAGGGGAAAACCCCGTCGAGGCGCTTGGCGTGATGATCGACGGCGCGTTGGGATCGACGCGCGGCTGGGGCTATACGCTGTATTATGCCACGAATTTCATCTTTACCGGGCTGGCGGTTTCGGTGGCGTTTCACGCCCGACTATTCAACATCGGCGGCGAGGGGCAGGCGTTGCTGGGCGGCGTCGGCGTCACGCTGGCCTGCCTGATGATCCCGTGGCCGCACTGGACGCTGGCGCTGCTGGCCGCTGTGACGGCGTCGGCGCTGTTCGGCGCGGCCTGGGCGCTGATCCCGGCGTGGCTGCAGGCGAAACGCGGCAGCCATATTGTGATCACCACGATCATGTTCAATTTCATTGCGGCCGCCCTGCTGAATTACCTGCTGGTCGAGGTGCTGAAACCCGCAGGCATCATGGAGCCGGCATCCGCGAATTTTTCCGCCGCCGTGCATCTGCCGAACTTTGCCGACATGCTGGCCCCGTTCGGCATTCCGTTTTCGCCACAGGCCCCGGCGAATGTGGCGTTTCTGCTGGCGCTGCTGGCGGCGTTTCTGATCTGGGTCCTGATCTGGCGCACCCGACTGGGCTACGAAATACGCGCCTTCGGATTTTCGGAAACCGGCGCGCGCTACGCCGGCATTTCCGGCACCCGGATCATCCTGATCGCCATGGTCATTTCCGGAGCGCTGGCGGGAATGATGAGCGTGAACAACGTGATGGGCGAGGCTGAACGACTGGTGCTGAACTCCGCCGAGGGCGCAGGGTTCATCGGCATCGCCGTGGCGCTGATGGGGCGCAACCATCCGGTGGGCGTGGTGCTGGCGGCGCTGCTGTTCGGATTCCTGTATCAGGGCGGCGCGCAACTATCGTTCCAGATGCAGATCCCGACCGAGATGGTGTCGATCATTCAGGCGCTGGCGATCCTGGTCACCGGCGCGCTGGACCAGATGATCCGCGCGCCGCTGGAACGCGCGTTTCTGTCGTTGCGAAAGGCGCGTGCCTGATGGATTTCCTGACATTCGTGCAAATCCTTGACGCCACGCTGCGCTTTGCCACGCCGCTGTTGCTGGCCTGTCTGGCAGGTCTGTTTTCCGAACGCGCCGGGATTTTCGATATCGGGCTGGAGGGCAAGATGCTGGTTGCGGCATTTCTGGCGGCGGCAGTTGCTGCCACATCCGGGTCCGTATGGGTCGGGCTGCTGGCAGGAATTGCCGGGTCTCTGGTGTTGGCCACGGTGCATGGGTTGGCGGCGATCACCTTTCGCGGCAACCAGTTGATTTCGGGCGTGGCAGTGAATTTCTTTGCGTCCGGCATCACGGTGGTGGTCGCGCAAAGCTGGTTCGCCCAAGGCGGCGGCACCCCGCAACTGTCCGGCGCGGCGCGGTTCGAGCCGATCATCTGGCCGGGCGCGTTGACCAAGATCCGCGAACTGCGCACGGCGGACCCCCTGTCCCAGGCCTATTCCGAACTGATTTCCGGCCATGCGATCATCGTTTATGCCGCGCTGCTGCTGGTGCCCTTGTCGTGGTGGGTGCTGTACCGCACCCGGTTCGGCCTGCGGCTGCGCGCGGTGGGTGAAAACCCGGCGGCGGTCGATACAGCGGGGATTTCGGTGGTGCGGCTGCGCTTTGCTGCCGTGCTGATCGCAGGCGTGCTGTGCGGCATCGCGGGCGCGTATCTGTCCACCGCCCTGCAGGCCGGGTTCACAAAGGAAATGACCGCCGGGCGCGGCTATATCGCGTTGGCCGCGCTGATTTTCGCCAAATGGCGGCCGTGGCATGCGCTGTGGGCTTGTCTGTTGTTCGGTTTCCTGCAGGCGCTGGCCTTGCGCCCCGATGTTCTGCAAGACCTCATCGGGCTGCGGGTGCAGGGGCAACTGCTGGACGCCCTGCCCTATATCCTGACCGTCACCATCCTCGCGGGCTTTGTCGGCCGCGCGATCCCCCCCCGTGCCGGAGGCGAACCCTATGTCAAAGAGCGTTGAACTAGCCGCCCTGATCCGCGCCCGCGCGGGCACGGCCCCTGTCCGGCTGGGGATGGTGCTGGGATCGGGGCTGGGCCATCTGGCGGGCGCGGTCGATGGCGTCGCGATCCCCTATGGCGAATTGCCGGGGTTTCCGCATGCGGGCGTGTCGGGGCACAATCCGAACCTCGTCATCGGCGATCTGGAAGGCGTGCGCGTCGCAGTGTTTGGCGGGCGCGCGCATTACTACGAACAGGGGAACGCGGCTGCGATGCGCCTGCCGTTGGAGGTGTTGCACGCCTTGGGTGCCGAAGGCGTGATCCTGACCAATGCGGCAGGGTCATTGCGGCCCGACATGCCGACCGGATCGATCATGTGCCTGTCGGACCACATCAATTTTTCCGGCCTGAACCCGTTGATCGGTGAACCCACCGATGCGCGGTTCGTGCCGATGACCGACGCGCATGATGCAATCTGGCGCGCGGCACTGGTCGCGGCGGCGGCGGATGCGGGCGTGACCATGGCGCAGGGCGTCTATGCCTGGTATTCCGGCCCGTCCTTCGAAACGCCGGCCGAAATCCGCGCGTTGAAGATTTTGGGCGCGGATGCGGTCGGCATGTCCACAGTGCCCGAGGTGATCCTTGCGCGGTTTCTGGGCCTGCGGGTGGCGGCGATTTCGACCATCACCAACATGGCCGCCGGCATGAGCGCGGAAAAGATCAGCCACGAACACACCAAGGCGATGGCCCCCGTCGGGGCCGCCAAGCTGGAACGCGTGCTGCGGCAGTTCCTGCGCGAACTGGGCTGACGCGCGGCGGTACGCGCAGCACAACGCGCCCAGGCACGCGCGGCACAACGCGGCGGTGCAGCAAAATCGCGGCATCGCCGTTTGACACGCGCCGGTGAAAGGCGTCATCTGACAGAACCACCCGGCCCTTCGTATTCGGCAAGGCGCGCCCGCGATGCAAATCTATCTGCCCATTGCCGAAATGTCGGTCAATGCAATCCTGCTTTTGGGATTGGGCGGGTTTGTGGGTGTGCTGTCGGGGTTGTTCGGCGTCGGTGGCGGGTTCCTGCTGACACCCCTGCTGTTCTTCATCGGCATTCCGCCAGCGGTCGCCGTGGGCACGCAATCGACCCAGATCGTCGCATCGTCCGTGTCGGGGCTGCTGGTGCATCTGCGGCGCCGAACGGTGGATTTCCGCATGGGAACGGTGCTGTTTGTGGCCGGGTTGGCGGGCGCCGCGCCGGGGGTGGCGCTGTTTTCATGGTTGCAGATGGTGGGTCAGGTCGATCTGGTGGTGCAACTGTGCTACGTCGTCCTGCTGGCAGCGGTCGGCGGGTTGATGTTTGTCGAAAGCGTCAACGCGATCCGCCGCGCACGACGCGCCGGCCCCGTCCGGCGGTCCGGACAGCGGCGCGATTGGGTGCACAAGCTGCCGTTCAAGATGCGGTTCCGGGTGTCGGGGCTGTATATCTCGGTGATCCCGCCGGTGATCGTGGGATTTGTGGTGGGGCTGCTGTCGGCGATCATGGGGGTCGGCGGCGGGTTCATCATGGTCCCGGCCATGATCTATATCCTGCACATGCCGACCAAGGTGGTGGTGGGCACCTCGCTGTTTCAGATCTTGGTGGTGGCGGCCTTTACTGCGTTGCTGCACGCGACCACCAATTACACCGTGGATATCGTGCTGGCCGTGTTGCTGCTGATCGGCGGCGTGATCGGCGCACAGATCGGCACGGGGCTGGGGGCGCGTTTGAACGCCGAACAACTGCGCATCCTGATGGCGGTGCTGGTGTTGGCGGTCTGTGCCAAACTGGGCTTCGATCTAGTCTGGCAACCGGCGGATCTGTATTCGCTGGGGACCGCCGGATGATCCGATGGTTGGTGCTGGCATTGGCGGTTTGGGCGGCCCCGGGCGCAAGTGAGGAAACTGTGGTGCTGGGCCTCAGTCAGGACCGCGTCGCCATCACCACGCAATTCGACGGGTCGGAATTGCTGATATTCGGCGCAATCAAACGCGAAGTCGCGATCCCGGACGGGGCGCTGGATGTCATCGTGACACTGGCCGGTCCGTCGCAGCCGGTGGTGGTGCGCCGCAAGGAACGCCGGTTCGGCATCTGGGTCAACACGGTCGCAGTGCCGCTCAAGGCGGCGCCGTCGTTCTACGCGGTCGCCAGTTCCGCGCCGCTGGACGATATCCTGACCTATACCGAAGACCTGCGCCACGCCATCACCACCCGCCGCGCCATCCGCGATATCGGGGCCGCGTCCGCAGCGCCGGATGTCGAAAACTATACCGAAGCGCTGATCCGCCTTCGCGAGGCCGAGGGCACCTATCTGAACCTTGATGGTGCGGTGCGGGTGGATCAGGCGACACTGTTCCGGGTGCAGCTGGATCTGCCATCCGCGCTGGTCGAAGGCGCCTATGCCACGCGGATTTTCCTACTCCGCGATGGTGCGGTGATCGCGCACGAAGAGGCCATGATCGATGTCCGCAAGGAAGGGCTGGAACGCCTGTTGTTCGCCCTATCGCGCGAACAGCCGCTGGTCTACGGGTTGCTCTCGCTGGTCATTGCCGTGGTCGCCGGCTGGGGCGCGGCGGCGATATTCCGTGCCTTGCGCGCGGGATGATCGGGGGGCGGCTGCGTTACTTGCAATAGGGCCCGGACCGGTGCCGCGCCGTGTCGAAATGGAAATGATCGCGATGAAAGCGGTCGGAATTCGGACCCAGCACAGTCCCGAACGGACCACAGGCCGCACGGTGCAACGATTGCATCAGCCGCCCGTCACGCCCGGATTTCCAGTCACGCAGCACGGTCAGGCTGCTGCCGTCGCGAAACGAAAGCCCTGAAATATCAACAGCATGCCCGCGTGCATGTTCCGACAATCGCGCCCCCGACTGGTTGTTACGCGCGCGGCAGGCATAGGATGCGGCCACACGCAATTCCGCCACCCCACCGCCACGCGTTCCGGCAGCCGGGATCACACCTTTATCAACCCAGAGCTTCAGCGCGCGCGCGGTAGCGCAATCGATCGTGGCAGGGGTGGACAGCCGAACGCCCGACACCGCGCGCAACCGCACTGCGCTGTCGATCTCACAACCGCCAGCGCCGGCCACCCGGCCGATGACCTCGCCCACAAGGGCGGGATCGCCGCACAGACCGCCTCCCCGCGTGATGCCCGCCGTCGTTTTCGCCGTCGTATTCGCCGTCGTATCCGCTTTCGGGGCCTGCTGACGCACCCGACGTTCCACCCGTTCACGCGCACGCCGTTCGGCGCGGGTTTCCTCACGGGTTTCGACAGGCGGGGCGGCAACCGGCGGGGCCATCGCAAAGACACCAGCGGGGCGGGCCTGCGGGCGCACTTGCGCGCGCGGATCGGCGGGCAGCGCCGGTTGCACCGCCTCTGCGACAACCGGCGCGGGCGCAACCAGCACAGCGGCCGGCCGCGCCACCGGGCGCAGCGACGTGCGCGGCGCATCGGCCAGAACCTGCGTTGCCACCGTCAATGCCGCCGCCAAAGCCGCCACCAAGGCCGCCGCGGCAACCAGCGTAGCGACCCGCCCCGTCAAACCTTGCCCGTCCGCCCGAAATCGGGCGCGGCGGTATCCTGACCCGCCTCGATGATCCCACGGCGGATCGCCCGCGTGCGGGTGAAATAATCGAACAGATAGGCCCCGTCCCCCGACCGGATCGCGCGTTGCAGCACGAACAGTTCTTCGGTGAACCGGCCGAGGATTTCCAGCGTCGCATCCTTGTTGGTCAGGAACACGTCGCGCCACATCGTCGGATCCGACGCGGCAATGCGGGTGAAATCCCGGAAGCCGGCGGCAGAATACTTGATGACCTCGCTATCCGTGACCCGCGCCAGATCATCGGCCACCCCCACCATGGTATAAGCGATCAGGTGCGGTGTGTGGCTGGTGACGGCCAGCACCAGATCGTGATGGTCGGCGTCCATCTCGGACACATTCGCCCCCATGCCGCGCCACAGCGTCGTCAGACGGTCCACGGCGGCGCGGTCCGTCGCGGCATTCGGCGTCAGAATGCACCAGCGGTTGATGAACAGCGTGGCAAATCCAGCCTCAGGCCCGGAATGTTCAGTGCCGGCCAGCGGATGCCCGGGCACAAAATGCACGTCCGCGCGCAACAGCGGCCCGACCTCGGTCATCACCGATCCCTTGACCGACCCCACATCGCTGACCGTGGCACCCGGCGCCAGATACGGCGCGATTTCCGCTGCCACCGCCGCCATCGCGCCCACCGGCACGCACAGCACCACCAGATCCGCGCCTTCCACCGCCGCGGCCGCCGTGTCACAGACCCGGTCCACCAGCCCGATACGCCGCGCAGTGTCGCGGGTGGCGGGTGTGCGGGCATAGCCCGTCACCTCGCCCGCCAGCCCCTGCCGCCGCATAGACAGCGCCATCGAACCGGCAATCAGGCCTAGCCCAATCAGAGCAACCCTTTGGTAAACCTGCGTCATCCCCGTGCCTCGACAACGCGCGTGATCACGGCGGCGACCCGCCGGCAGGCGGGTTCATCCCCCACAGTTATCCGCAATGCCGCAGGCAGGCCGTACCCCGTGACGCGGCGCACAAGAATGCCATCGGCGCGCAACGCTGCGTCCGCCACGCCAGCCTCGGTCGCGTCAGCAAACCGCGCCAGCACGAAATTCGCGTGGCTTTCGTCACAGCCCACGCCGATCTGGCGCAGCTGATCCGTCAGCCAGCGCCGCCATGTCGCGTTCTGTGTCCGGCACATGGCGACAAAATCACGGTCGTTCACCGCCGCCAGCGCCGCCGCCATCTGCAGATCCGACAGGTTGAACGGCTGGCGCAACCGCGTCAGCACTTCGATCATGCCACGCTGCGCGTAACCCCAGCCGATCCGCAGCCCACCAAGGCCGTAAATCTTGGAAAATGTTCGGGTCATGATCACATTCGGATGCGCGTCAACCAGAGCCGCACCACCGTCGAACCCGGCGACATACTCGGCATAGGCCCCGTCATGCACCAGCACCACATACCCGGGCAGATTGTCCGCCAGCCGCCACAGATCGGCATCCGCGATCATCGTCCCGGTCGGATTGGCCGGATTTGCCAGAAACACCACCCGCGTGCGCTCCGTCACCGCCGCCAGAATAGCGTCCACATCTACCACGCGATCGCGTTCGCCCACTATCACCGGCACCGCGCCGGCCGCGCGTGCCAGAATTGGATACATCGAAAACCCGTGCTGCGTCGTGATGACCTCATCGCCCGGCCCGGCATAGGCTTGGGTGACGAATTGCAGCACTTCGTCCGACCCCACGCCACAGATGATCCTGTCGGGGTCCAGCCCATGCACCGCGCCGATCGCTTGCCGCAAAGCCGCATGATCGGTGGACGGATAGCGGTGCAGCTGACCCAGCGTCGCGGCAATTGCAGGGGCCACCGCCGGCGAACAGCCGAAAGGGTTTTCGTTCGACGACAGCTTCAATACGGTCGCGTGACCCGCCACGGTACTGTCGCCGCTGACATACAACGCGATATCCATGATGCCCGGCTGCGGCTGGGGAAACGTCATTTGATCTGTCCTTTCGGGGCCATCCACGCCTGTGGTCACTTTCTGGTCGTCTGCGCGGCCAGCCAATCCATGGCCGCCATCAGCAGGCCCGACACCACAAAGGACAGATGGATTACCACCAGCCAATACAGTTCCCGCCCGCCGAATGTGGCATCGGCAGCTTGCTGCAGTGCCCGTTCCATCCCGTTGTTCGCCACGTCAACGACTCCGCTCATCTGACGTTCCTTTGCCACGCCGGGCCAGCGCAGAAAAGGGCCCCCGCGCTGTGCGCAACGCCGCAGTGCCTCGCCCCGGCTTCTTCGGTTCAAAAATACCCCGGGGAGCGCGGGGGGGCGGCCCCCCGCGCGGCCCCCAAACACGAAAAACCCCCCCGGGCGGGGCGGGCCCGCCCCCACCCCACGC
>JBBRCF010000125.1:0-10078 GCA_038205135.1 Rhodobacterales bacterium | reverse complement strand
CTAAGTCACTGAATAAATAAGCTTTCGCTTAGAATAGGAGTGTCCCGAAGCTATGCCGCACAGCGTGGCGTCTCGGAAGTGGCGGTCCGCAAGGCGATTACGACCGCGCGGATCACCACCCTGCCGGACGCCACGATCAATCCGAAAAGGGCCGGCGCCGAATAAAACGCACAGACCGTTCCGGCCAAGTAACGCGGCCAACACGCCAAGCAGATGGGGCCGTGACTGCCGCCGGAATTGCGCGGGCGACGGCCACCAAGCCGGTGCCGCAGGCGGTCCTCAAAGTGGTCGCCGACCCTGATCTGTGTCAAGGTCACACCGTCGGCTTTTGCTTGAATGATGTGGATATTCACAGGGTGGATGCGACCCCAGTTCGTGCGGGATTTCCGCGCTTGGCCCATGACGGCGCTGGCTCGGTGATTCGAGGTCCCCCGCACCGTCAAACAAGAAGTATTTTCCGTGAGCTACACAATCAATCGCATGTTCAGCGGCAGCACGTTCGACGAAATTCATGTCCGGAAGCGCGCCGCCCTTGCCCAAAAGGGCTTTGACATCCTGACCGAAATTGACGTCCTGGCGACGGTGAAGAAGAAACCGGATGTCGAGGTGCCTGCCTATCGCATCCTCGGCGCCAGCAATCCAAAGATGGCCTATCAGGCGATCGGGATGGAACTGCGCGTCTGCGCGATGCTGCCCTGCAATGTGATCGTGCGCGAAGTTGATGGCGGCTTCGAGGTCAGTGCGGTCGATCCGGTGGCCTCGATGCAGGCGATAGAAAATACGGAACTCCATGCCGTCGCGGGCAAAGTGCTTGATTTACTTGCCGAAGCTGTCTCAGCTATTGGAGAATTTCGTGTCACGCACAAACCAGACTTCCGAGCATAAGCTTGGCGTGCATAAACGAACGCGCTTAAATCTATCCACAAGTCCCCGCCTCACCTTATCGAGGCCGGAGCATTCGCATCAGCAGACCGTCCTTTAGCCAGAACTGGTGATAGAGTGAGGCGGCGACGTGCAATGCGATCAGGCCAATGAAAACCGGCTTGGCATAGGTGTGTAACTCGCCGTAGGGATCGCCAAAATAATACCCAAGCAGTCCCATTACCGGCACAATGACAAGCAGCGCGTAAAACAGCCAATGGGAAATTTTGCCTGCCAGCTCTATGGCGCCGCTCGACGAAGGTGGCGGCGGGGCACCCTTCCTGAGGCGCAGGGCCAGCCGGACAGCAACCAGCGCCAGAACGGCGATACCGAAATAGTAGTGCATTCCTGCAAGGTAGGCATCCAGTGCCGATACCGTTTCGCCGTCCTCGGCCGCCTCGATGGCCTCGCCCATGCTTTCACCGAAAATAAGCTGTGCGAAAACGAGGGCCGCAATCAGCCAGTGCAGGCCGATCTGGTAGACCGTATAGCCTTGAACGGCACCAAACCGGTTTTCTGAAATCGCCATTTCGAGGTTCCTTCGACGTATGCTTGAATTTCATGCAGCATGGGGCGCGGCGATCTGCATTGACCCAGATCAATCAAGGCGTATTCAGAGCATGGGTTCAGGCGCGAATAGCTGACCCGCGATCATGCCATGACACCAAAGGCCATCCCGACAGCCGCAGTTGCAGCCATGGCAAGAGCGCCCCAGAACATGACGCGCAGCGCGCCCTTGACGATACCGGCACCCCCGGCTGAGGCACCAAGACCGCCCAGTACGGCAAGTGCCACCAGAGTGGTCGCGGCGATCACGACCGATATCTGACCGGCAGGTGCCACCAACGCGATGATCAGGGGTATGACGGCGCCCGCAGCAAAGGTTACCGCCGATACCACCGCAGCTTGGATGGGATGCGCCGTCACCGTCTCTGAAATGCCAAGCTCGTCGCGCGCATGTGCGCCCAATGCGTCCTTTCGGGTCAGCTGCACCGCGATCTGCCGCGCCAGCCCTTCATCCAGCCCGCGCCGGATGTAGATGCCTGCCAACTCATCCAGTTCTGCGTCGGGTGTCTCCTGCAACTCCTTGGTCTCGCGCGCAAGATCGGCCTGTTCGGCATCGGTTAGGGAGCTGACCGAGACATACTCGCCCGCTGCCATCGACATCGCACCGGCCACCAGCCCGGCAAGACCCGCAATCAAAATCTCGGGGCGGCCCGAGCCTGCGGCGGCAACCCCGACCACCAGACTTGCGGTCGAAACCAGCCCGTCATTGGCACCCAGTACGGCGGCGCGCAGCCAGCCGATGCGATGTACCATGTGGATTTCGGAATGGGACAATCTGCTCATGTTTTTGCACCGTTCAATTCAGGTATTGTTTTGGGCGCGGTCCCAGCCAAAGCCACCCCGCCCGGCGTGATCCGCAGCGCCCTGAGCGCGTTCAGGATCACCGCCACGTCGATCACTTCTTGCGCCAGCGCGCCTTGCACGGGCGTCAGGTACCCAAAGGCCGCCGCGATCATGCCAAGGATCGACAGGCCGATCCCGGCCACAACGCTTTCCAGCGCGATCCGCCGGCTGCGTTGTGCGATCTCGATCCCCGGCAGCAAACGGGTCAGATCATCGACAAGCAGCACCACATCGGCAGCCTCGGCCGATGCCGCCGCCCCGCGCGCGCCCATGGCCACGCCAACATCGGCGGCGGCAAGGGCGGGTGCGTCATTCACGCCGTCGCCCACCATCATCACCGGGCCCCGTTTATGCTCGGTCAGCACCAGCAGCACCTTTTGATCCGGGGTCAGATCGGCGCGCACGCCCTCCAGACCCAGCCCATCCGTGATAGCCTCGGCCACCGCGCTTCGGTCGCCGGTAGCAAGCAAGATGCGGTTGATCCCCAATTGGCGCAAACCGGCAAGCAGGTCCGCCGTGCCAGCGCGCAGCGCGTCGGCCATCACGATATGGCCCATGAGTTTGCCGTCAACGGCCAGCGATACGACCACCGACCCAGCCTCGATACTGGCAATTTCGGCGTCGGTGACACCAACTTGCGCCGCGACAAAGGCAGTTCCGCCGACGACGACCTGCCGCCCTTCAACGGTGCCTGCAACGCCCTCGCCGGGCGTCTCGATCACGTTCTGCGGGACCGGCAAAGTGGCCCCCCGCGCCTGCGCCGCCGTGACGATGGCCTGGGCGATCGGGTGCTTTGATGCCTGATCCAGCGCTGCCGCATAATGCAGGATTTCACCGTCGGACATCGCGCCAAGCTTCACGATGGACACGATCTGCGGCCGTCCGTCGGTCAGCGTGCCGGTCTTGTCGAGGATCAGGGTCTTGATCCGCGCCAGCGCCTCCAGCGGTTTCGCGCCCTTGATCAGCACGCCATAATGCGCCGCCCGCGACAGGCCCGCGACCAGCGCCACGGGCACGGCAAGGATCAGCGGGCACGGCGTCGCCACCACCAGAACCGCCACCGCGCGGATCGGATCACCGGTGAACCACCACGCCGCCGTTGCCAATGCCACCGTGACGGCCAGAAACAGCAGCGACCACCGATCAGCCAGCCGCGCCATCGGGGCCTTGGACGCCTGCGCCGCCGTAACCAGCCGGACGATCCCGGCATAGGTGCTGTCCGCCGCCCGCCGGGTGGCGCGCAGATCAAAAGCATCGCCTGCATTGGTCGACCCACTCATCACATCCTGGCCGTGGCTCAGACGCGCAGGCATCGACTCGCCGGTCAGCGCAGATTGGTCCAGCATCGCGGCGGCACTTTCAACGGTGCCATCGACCGGGGCCACATCGCCCTGCCGGATCAGTAGCAGATCGCCGGGTGCGATATCGTCCAGCGGCACGACCTCCAGCGCGCCATTGCGGTGCCGTGTGGCCGTCCGGGGCACGCGCGACAACAGATCGCTCATCTCACGCCGGGCACGGCCTTGGGCATAGCTTTCAAGGAACGTGCCGCCTGAATACATCAGGGCCACAACCGCCGCCGCAAGTTCCTCGCCAAATAGCAGCGCCGCCGACATCGACAGCGCCGCCACAATATCAAGGCCAACCTCGCCCCGCCAAAGGCTGCGCATGATCTCGACCACAAGGGCGGCCAGAACCGGCAAGACGCCCGCCGTCCACACAAGGCTGGCAAGGTCGGTCCGCGCAGTCAGCCACAGACCCACACCGACCACTAGACCCAACAGCGCAATGACAATGAGCACCACATTCAAACGGTCATGCAGCAAGGGTTTCATGTCGTTTGCTCCCTGATGCGCTGACCCGTGTCGAACAGCCGACCCACGGATGACGCGTGCAGGTGGCCGCCCTCGCGGTCAAGGAACAGGGCATCCAGAGTATGTCTGCGCGCCAATGCCGCACCTTTCAAGCGTCCCGTCACCATCAGCGCCGTTGCCCAAGCATCTGCGGCCATGCAGGTTTGCGCCACGACCGTAACCGAGGCTGGTGATGCTGCAACCGGGCCGCCGCGTGCGGGGTCCATGGTATGCGACAGCTTGCGCGTGCCCACCTCGACCCAATGGCGGTAATCGCCGGATGTGGCGATGGCGGCATCGTGCAGGGCAATGATCGAATGCGGCGCCCTTTGCCCATGATCGGGCCGCTCGATGGCAACGGTCCAGGGCGCACCGTCCGGCTGAAGTCCGATGGCCCGCACCTCGCCATCAATCGCCACCAGCGCGCCCGTGATGCCAAAGGTGCCTGCCACCTCGGCCAGCCGGTCCACGCCGTATCCCTTGGCGATGCCCGACAGATCGAGGGTCAAGGGGCCATGCTTTCGCACCCGGTTTGTGGTCTCGTCCAATTCCAGCATCTCATTCGCAGGGCGGCGGGTGCAGGCCAGCGCTGCACGGATGGCCTCCTCATTTGCCTTCGCGGGCCCAAAGCCCCAGGCGGCGACCGCATCACCCATGCCGATGTCAAACGCCCCATCCGATGCGTGGCCAATCTCCAGCGCGGCGGCAAGCACAGCCATCAGGCGGGACGGCACATCGACCCAGACATCGGGTTGAGAGGCATTGAGGCGCATCAGATCGCTGTCGCGCTTCCATGTGGACATCTGTGTGTCGACCTCGGCCACAGCCGCCTGCATGGCGGCGGCAACCGGGGCCGCATCAAAGCCATGCGGCATGTGGAACAGTGCGGACCAGCGCGTACCCATCGTGGGTCCATGCGGGGCATGGCGCACAAGGTCAGTAAACGTCTTCGGCATAGCGACCCTTCGCTTTCAAAATCGCAGGTGTCAGACCCTGCGGCGCCAGAATATCGGTCAGCGCCTCGGCCACGCCTGCGGCCATACCACGCCCACCACAGACCAGAACCTGCGCCCCATCCTTGATCAATTGCGCGATCCGCGCACTATCATGGCGCAGTGCATCTTGAACATAAGCGCGCTTTGCGGTCCGCGAAAACGCCGTGGTGACTGTCGCAAGCCGCCCGTCGGCCTGCCACGCGGCCATCTCGTCGCCGTAAAGCAGATCGCTGTCGGGATGCCGGGCACCGAACCACAGGTGCATCGGGCGGTGCGCTGTGTTTTCCCGCGCAAAGCCTGCCAAAGGCCCGATCCCGGTTCCGGCCCCGATCAGGATGACGGGCGCGCGACCCCGCGTTGGCCGGAAATCGCGGTTGGTCCTGATAAAGCCGCGCACCGTATCGCCGGGGGCCAGATCCAGCAGTTGCGCCGAACACAGACCGCCGGGCAGCCTGCTGACACAAATCTCGGCAAATCCGTCACGGTGTCCCGAGGCCAGCGAATAAAAGCGCGGGATCAGGGATCCTTCGGGCAGGATCGCTAGCAGATCGCCCGCCGCAAAGCCCGCCAGACCGCGCCCGGTCAGACGCTGCCACAGCGGGCGGCGTGGCAAGGCAAAACGCAGGATCGCAGTGGGCGCCTGCACCTTGGCCCCATAGTCGCGACGCGAGATCAGGGTCAGCGCGACACTGGCAGGCGCTGAGGGCTGATGGTTCAGTTCCAGCGGCACACCGATGGCGGCACCAAAATCGCGCCCCCAGCGGGCAAAGTCCTGCGGCGACTGGCGGTCCACCGTGCCCAGGGGCAGCAGCATCGGCCACCCCTTGTCACGGGCCATCATAGCCACTTCATGCGCATAGCCGCAAAAAGCCGGAAAGCTGCGATCCCCAAAGCCAAGCACGGCCAATGGAATGGCCGGGGCACCCGGCAGTGCCGCAAGCCTGTCAAGAAAGCCCTTGGCCGAGGCCGGTGCCACACCATCGCCATAGGTTGCGGCCAGCACCACGATGCGTTTCGCGCGACCATAGCGGTCAGGTGCAAAAGCCTGCATCGGGGCCACATGCACGCGCAGACCGGCGGTGTTCAGGGCGGCTTGCAGCGTCGCGGCAAACCCCCAAGTGCTGCCGCCCTCGCTGCCGACCAAAAGCACCGTGTCGGCCTGCCCTGTGGCCACGGTGCCGCGCAGACGGGGCCGCAACCGTCGCCCGGCAACCCACATCCAGACCCCGGTGCCTGCCATCACGGGCACACCAAGCGCCATCAGCCCCAGGATCAGGCCCAGCGCGGCAGCACCGCGTCCGGTGTGCAGCATGTAGATGGTCTCATCCACCTTTTCCCACATCCCGGCATCGGTCCATGCCACCAACTGGCCAGTGCCCTGATCCAAATACCCTTCGCCCTCAGCAGTTTTCAGCGCATGGGCATCGGTCGGATCGTCAGGCGCGGGAAACGTCAGGTCGCGCAAGGCCCAGACCGGCGTGTCGCGCAGCGCGGGCATGTCGGACAAAGGCACCCCAGTCTGGCCACTGACGGCGGGCATCGACGGCGGACCGGCACCCTGCGGCACAAACCCAAAGGTCGATGCCGTCATCCAAAGCGCCGTCAGCGACGACAGCAACAATCCGGTCACCGAAATCCGCGCGATTTCCACATGCAGCCGTCCGGCCAATGGCCCCTTGAGGCGGGCAAGCACCTTGCGCCAGCCTCCCGTGCGCCTTGCCAACAAAGACAGGCCCGACAGCGACAACACCAGCATGGCCGCCGCACCTGCCGCCATCACGATCCGGCCGGTATCATCCAGAAAAAGCGACCGGTGCAGGTTTTTCAACCAACGCTCAACGGGGGATGCATCCGCACTGCCGACGCCTGCCCCCGTGGCCGGGTCGATGACCGCAGCACCTGGCGTGCCGCCTTCAAACCAATAGGCGGTGATCGCACCCGATGGCGCACGCCGGATCTGCTCGACGCCGGGGTGGACCGTCCTGATCCGCGTGGCCAGAATGGCCACACTCAGCCCGGCCTCGGCCTGTGCGGGGGTTTGCACAGCCTCTATCGCCGGAAAGACCGACAATGCGGCCCCCGACAGGGCCAGCACCACCAGCAAAAGGGCAGCCATCAGACCGGGCCAACGGTGCAGGGAACGGAGCATCACAGCCTCACATCGCGTAGGCGAAAGAGGCGATGTAGCGGCGACCGGGGGTGGCCTGCCCTGCCCCGGCACTGGTCAGCGGCACCACAATTTCAGACGGGCTGTCGCGCATATCTTCAACTGCCGCGTCGATGTGCAGCACATAGCCTGCGTCAAACAGCGCATCTGCAAGGTCGAGCGTGATTGTCAACTCACGCCCTGCACCCACGCTTGCGCCGGTGATCCCGTTGATCTCGGCCGTGTTTCCGGCGGTGGCGCGGTACCAGTCGCTCAGATGCTCGTAATACTTCGACTTGGTCCCTGCCATCCACAGGCTGCCCTGATAGGCCCCCTGCGCATCGGTCACATAGATGGCAAGGTAGGCCCCGTCGCCGCCATAGGCGCTCATTGTGGTGGTCAGGGTAACAGGTCGGGCCAGTGCCAGGCCCGGTGCGACAAGGGCCGTTGAAAGGGCCAGAGCGGCAAGAAGGGTTTTCATGATGTCTCTCCGATGATGCGGTCATTTGGGCAAACGTTGCGCTCATATTCTGATGCCAGCCTGACATTTACGCTGATTTTCGTTCAGCCTGGCGTCAGGTGGCGGTCTGTTGGCGGTCTGTTGGCCCTGTGCCCCACTTGTGGGACACAGGGCCAGATCAGGCGAACCGGTCAGTTCACCCGAACCTGCGGCGCGGCGCCGGTGCCGGTGCCAAACAGTCCATTGGCGGGCGGTGCAACAGTGCCAGCCGGTGCCGGGATCGCAGCGCCCGTGCAGCCCGCGTTGTCCTTATCGTCGTCATCGTCTTCATCTTCGCAATCGTCATCGTCTTCTGCGGACCGGTAGCCCGCTTTGTCCTCATCGTCATCATCATCGCTGCTGGCGAGGATCAGCATGGCATCCAAATCCGCCGTGATGAACATTGAGGGTGCGGGGTTTTCGGAAACGCGCACGGCCCCGATGGCCGGAACGGCGGTCAGTGCGGCAAGTGCCGTGGTTGCTGCAAGAAGGGTGCGAAGGGTGGTCATGGCTGTCTCCTTTGGTTGAGCCGATGACAGAGGATTCGCACGACGGCCTGATCGTTTGCTGACAGAACTGCAATTTCTGCTTCAGCTTGCCGTCAGAAAAATGCGGCCCGCCGGGGAAGCGGGCCGCCAATCGTGGGCCATAAGGACAACAGGCCCGAGGGGGATATTTTCACATGCGGCGCTTCCAAGCAAACCTGTCCGGCTCTGCGGGCGCTTGGTGCCCGTGACCATGATGGCGACAGCTTTCGCGGTGGCAGACCAGGACGCTGGGTACATGACTGAAGTCTCGTTTTGCACGAATTGATCCCAGCGCACCAACCTGCATCAGTCCTCATATTCCATTTCGACAATAGCAAGCGTGCCCGGGTCAACCTTGACCTCGATCTCGCGACCTTCCGCGTCGCGTCCATCTATCTCATAACAGCCGTCGTCGATCTTGATACGTGCCACAATCCATCCCTGGGCCGCAGCCATGCGCTGCACGGCCTCTCGCGGCTGCCACTGTGCCATCGGGACGATGCAGTCGTCGTCGTCTGCCAGCGCGGTGCCGCCAAGCGCCAGCGTGACAAACACTGCCAGAATGGGAAGCGAGGTCTTCATGGCGTTGCCCTCCGAATGGTGCGATCTATAGGCTATCTTTGCCGGTTGAACCTGACGGCTACCTGAAGCGGGGCAAAGCAGCGGTTCAGGTTGCCGTCAGCCTGAAAGGTGAGACACTGAAAGAAATGGAATTGGATAAAAACCGATGCGCATCCTGCTGATCGAAGACGATACCGTTCTGGGTGCGGCCTTGCGCGACCAGATCGCGGCGGACGGGCATTCGCTTGACTGGATGGTGCGGCTGGATGCAGCCCGCGATGCGCTGGCGGTTGTGGCCTATGACCTTGTATTGCTCGACCTGATGCTGCCCGACGGGCGCGGTATTCCGTTCCTGCGCGGGCTTCGCGCCCAAGGCAGCGTGATGCCGGTGATCATCCTGACAGCCCTCGATCAAATCTCGGACCGGATCGAGGGGCTGAACGCAGGGGCGGATGATTATCTGGTCAAGCCCTTTGATCTGGCCGAACTTTCCGCCCGCATCGGATCGGTCGCGCGGCGGTATTCCGGCAATCCAAACCCGATCATCTCAATGGGTCCGCTGGACATCGACCTTGCCGCGCGCAGCCTGCACCGGGATGGCCGGGCCATAGCATTGACGGCGCGCGAATGGGTGCTGTTCGAAGCCTTTCTACAACGGCCCGGGCAACTGCTGTCAAAGGCACAGCTTGAAGAGCGGCTCTATTCCTTTGACTCCGAGGTCGAAAGCAACACGATCGAGGTCCATGTCAGCCGCCTGCGCAAGAAACTGGGTGCAGCGGTGATCCAGACGGAACGGGGTCTTGGCTATCGGCTGGGGTCGCCATGAGGGTGCCCCGCTCGATCCAGGCGAGGCTGGCGCTGCTGATCGGCGTGGCTGTGACAGTGCTGTGGATCGCGGCCGCCAGCGTCACATCAACGATCCTGCGCCACGAGATGGACGAGGTGTTTGACAGCGCCATGCAGGAAACCGCGCAGCGCATTCTGCCGCTGGCGGTGATCGACATTATCGACCGCGAGGAAGAGGGCATCAGCCAGAGGATCGCAGACCTGCGAGCGCATGATGAGCTGTTCACCTATGTCGTGCGCGATGCGCAGGGGCGGGTTCTGTTGCGGTCGCACACAGCCGACGTGGCGATGTTTCCGCCCTATGACGATGTGGGATTCCG
>JBBRCF010000124.1:0-10244 GCA_038205135.1 Rhodobacterales bacterium | reverse complement strand
CCGCCGCAGGGCGGCGATGTTGTTCACCACGGTGGGGGCATTGGCCAGAACGCGGACCACGCTGGCCTGAAATTCCTGCCCCTTGGCCTGATGCCGCGCGCCGAAATAGAAACTGACCACCGCACCCATCAGCCACCACAGGGGTTCCGGCACCAGCGCGATGCCCTGCATCCGTTCGGCAAACCACAGCGGGTCCACCATCGCCGCGCCGAACAGCCCCAGCGTGCCCAGAGCCAGCAGCGGGCGCGGCAGGCGGTTTACCCCGTCCATCACCCGGTCGAACCACGAACTGGAAGGGCGCACGAATTCAGCGCCATATTGCGTCAGCGTCGCCTCGGACAGCGACGCTTCGCGCGCGGCAGCCTTGTCGGCGTTTTCGCGGAACACCTCGGCGGTGTCGCGGATCAGGTTGCGGCCATCGCCGAACACCACGTCCAGCCCCTTTTCGATCAGTCCCATGCTGCGGTCCTTTCGCGGAAAGCGGTATCAGACAGGTGATAGCGCGGATGCATGAATTCCTCGGCGCGGCGGATCCAGCCGCCCTTGCCGCCCGCGCGGGTGCGGGCGTATTTCCGGCTGGCAAGGCGGGCATCGGCCAGCGCGAAATAATAGTCGCGCCGCGCAATTGCATAGGCATCCGCCAGATGATCGGGCGCGTCGCCCGCCGCCGCCTGCGCGGCCCGAAGCGTTGCGGGGCCGATCACGCCATCGACCGCAACCACATAGCCCATTTCGCACAGCAGCCGCTGCAACAGGCGAACGGCGTTGCTGCCCGCATTCACCTGCATGTCAAAGACCGACGGCTGCAGCAACGCAGGCAACCGGTCGATCCGCGGGCGGTGCAGATATTCGTCGATGAAGATCTTCACAGCATCCGCGCGGGTCAGCCGGCGCACATCGGCCACATCCACCACCCCATCCCGGGTCATATCCAGCCCCAGCCGCCGCATGGTGTGGATGGTGACGCCAAAGTTGGTGGCGCCGCCCGGATCGTCGGGATCATTCACGAAACCGCCCTCGCGGGCGACGATGTCTTCGGCCAGTTTCCGGATATCGCGCATCAGGGCCTCCCGTTACCGCTGCGCCAACTGTGGCGCGGCATGGTTAACGGCGGGTCATCCGGGCGCGCGTCAGCTTTGCGGTTTGGGGGCAGTCTGGCCCTGGGCCTGATCCGGCACCTGATAGACGCCCTGTTCCTTCAACGCGTCGATGACCTCTTTCGGCATGTAGGTCTCGTCATGCCTGGCCAGAATCTCGGACGCCTGAAACACCCCGTCCACATAACTTCCGGTTCCGACCATGCCCTGATTTTCTTCGAACAGGTCAGGCAGGATGCCCGTGAACGTCACCGGGATCGATGCGCCGCCATCGGTGACGGAAAACCGGATTACTTCGCCCTGCCCCCGCACCAGCGTGCCGGTTTCAACCAGCCCGCCGATCCGAAAGACTTCGTTGGGGCGCGGCGGTTCGGCAATGATCTGGCTGGGCGCACGAAAGAAGTTGATGCCGTCGCGCATCGCATAGCCGATCAGCGCCGTGGCACCGATCAAGGCGACCGTGGCCAAGGCAACAATCTGGATGCGGCGTTGTTTCTTCAGACCCTTCATCGATGCCTCCTGTTTTCATGAATAGTATGTGTCACAGCCCGTTGTCACAAGGGGCTGCGCCCAGCCGTCGCAGCAGCGCCGGATGCGCGTCAGGCGGCGTCGAACCGGATCGGACGGCGCAGGAACTGCGTGGCGCGATCGGACACGCGGCGCGGATCCCCCGTCGTCAGGAATTTGCGTTCCGTGCCCGCACCCAGCATGTCGGGGCGACGGGCCAGATAGTCCGCCAGGCTTTCGGCTACCAGCGCAGGTTGGCTGAACACCTTGATGCCCTGCCCCAGCGCATTGCGGAACACGTCCTCGACCAGCGGAAAATGCGTGCAGCCCAGCACAGCGGCGTCAGGGTCCGGCATCTTGCGTTTCAGGGCATCGACATGACTGCGCACCAGCGCCTCGGCGAGGATCATGTCACCTTCTTCGATCGCATCGACAACGCCGCCGCAGGCCTGCGCCTCGACATCGACGCCGACGGCGCGAAACGCCAGTTCGCGCTGAAATGCCCGGCTGCGCACCGTGGCGGGGGTCGCAAACAGCGCGACATGTTTCACCGCAACCTCGCGCGGGGCGCTATTGTCGCCCCATTGCCGTTCTGTCAGCGCCTCGATCAGCGGCACGAACACTCCCAGGACCCGTTTGTCGCGCGGAACCCAGGTTTCCTGCATCCGTTTCAACGCCGCCGCCGAGGCGGTATTGCAGGCGAGCACGACAAGATCACAGCCTTCGTCCCAGATCCGGGTCACAGCGGCGCAGGTCAGGTTGAAGATGTCATCAGCATCACGCACGCCATAAGGAGCATGGGCGTTGTCGCCAAAATAGACGAACGGCACATCAGGCAGGCGTTGTTCCAGCGCCGACAGCACAGTCAGACCGCCAAGTCCGCTATCAAACACCCCAACCGCCATGATGTGTCTATCCTACTGTCGGTATTTTTCTTCGAATTCAAATCCATAGTCGATGGATTTCATCGGCGACGGCGACAGCGCATAGGTCTGCTGGCGCAGGTAATCCATCAACTCTCGCGTATCGCCCGACCGCGCCGCGATTTCCGTGCGCGGGATCGGCTGGCCGATGGCGACGCGCACCGGGGTATCGACCCGTTTGGCGAATTCCTTGATCAACAGGCCCATCCGCAGCGTCACGTGCAGGTGGCTGGCCACCTGAAACATCCGGCTGGTATGGCCGTCAAAGAACACCGGCACGACGGTGGCCGTGCTTTTGCCGATCATCCGCGCGGTGAACCCGCGCCAGCCGGGGTCCATCGGTTGGCGAAACGGTTTGGCGGCCGTCGATACGGTGCCGCCCGGAAACACGCCGATGGCCCCGCCCTGCGACAGATAGCGCAGCGATTCCTTGCGGGTTTGCAGGTTCAGCGCGATCGCCTCTTTGGTGTCGTCAAACGAAATCGGTAGGATGATCTTTTCCAGATCCGGCGCCTTGCGAAAGATGCGATGCGCCATAATGCGGAAATCACCCCGGACCACCGACAGGATATGGCCCATCATCAGCCCGTCCAGAATGCCGTAGGGGTGGTTTGCGATCAGGATGACGGGGCCATCCTTGGGGATATTGTCCAGACTGCCGCCCACCACATCAATGCTGAGGCCATAGCGTTCCACGATGACCTGCCAGAAATCGCGACCCTGCGCGACCTCTTGTTCATAGCCGCGCGCCCGCTTGATCAGGCTGATCCGGCCCGTCACATTTTCCATGACCCGGATCAGGGCGCGACCACATTTGGTTTCGGCGGAATGAGCATAGGAAATGTCGCGGGCAATCTGTCGTTCGCTGGAGCTGGGTTTCATCGGGTGCCTATGCTTGATCATCCCTTTGCATAGCCGGGCCAGATGCTGCTGGCCAGATCCTTGACACCATCGTGACAGCGCGCGCGACATTATTCTGCCGCGCGCAATAACCTGTGTCAGTTATTCTGCGGCGCGGCGCAGATCAGCCCCCCCGGCACGAATGACGGCCAGCAATTCGTCGCGACGTGCGGCGGCCTTTTTGGCGTTCGCTTCCTTCACATGGCCAAAGCCGCGGATTTGCAGCGGCAGTTCCGCTAGGGCGACGATGGCATCGCAGGTGGCGTCCGTCAGGCGCGGCAGCACGTCGGCCATGTCGGCCTCGTATTGCGTGATCAGGCCGCGTTCCATCCGGCGTTCCGCGGTGCGGCCGAACAGATCGAACGCCGTGCCCCGCAGGCCTTTCAGTCGTGCGAGGATACGGAACCCGGTAAGCATGCGCGCGCCGAATTCGCGTTTCATCGGGTAGCCGTCCGCGCCCAGCTTTGTCATCATGGGCGGTGCCAGATGGAAACTGACCGTAAAATCACCGTCAAATTCCGCACGCGCCTTGGCAACGGTTGCCAGATGCAGGCGGGCAACCTCGTATTCGTCCTTGTAGGCCAGCACCTTGTGATAACCCTGCGCGACGGCCTCCTTGATCCGCGGATCGGCCACCGCATCCACCAGTTTGCGGTACCGCCGCGCCAACGCCGCATCCTGATAATCCGTCAGGTGGCTGGCGCGGAACGCGATGCGGTCTTCCAGCGATTTGGGCAGGCCCACGACCTTGGGCTGCATCAACCGGGCCGCCCCTTCCGGGTCCACGACCACCCAGCGGCCGATGTCGAAGGCGCGCAGGTTGCGGTCGACCGACGCGCCGTTCAGGCGGATCGCTTCTTGCATCGCGTCCAGCGTCAGCGGGATCAGACCGCGCTGCCAGGCCGCGCCGAACACCATCATGTTCGAATAGATCGAATCACCCAGTGCTACCCGCGCCAGTTCGGACGCATCGAATAGCGTGACCGCATCGCGCATCCGTGCCTGCAATGCCAGTTCCAGCCGGTCCGACGGAATGCGGAATTCGGTGTTGCGGGTGAAATCACCCGTGACGATGTCGTGGTTGTTGACCACCGCCCCGGTGCGGCCCGTGCGCGTCAGACCCAGCGTTTTCGCACCTGCCGACACCACCAGATCGCCGCCGATCAGCGCATCCGCCTCGCCCGTCGCGACGCGCACTGCGCTGATGTCGTCGGGGCTGTTGGCGATGCGGCAATGGATATGCACCGCGCCGCCCTTTTGCGCCAGACCGGCCATTTCCATCAATCCGGCACCCTTGCTGTCGATTTGTGCGGCCTGTGCCAGCACCGCGCCCAGCGTCACCACCCCGGTGCCGCCCACCCCGGTGATCACCACGTTCCATGTGCCGTTGATCGTGGGCAGAACCGGTATCGGCAGGTCCGGCAGGGTGAACACAGCGGTTTCGGTTTTTTTCACCTTGGCCCCGTCCAGCGTGACAAAGGATGGGCAAAAGCCCTTGATGCAGGAAAAATCCTTGTTGCAGGACGACTGGTCGATGGCGCGTTTGCGGCCCAGTTCAGTATCCACCGGCACGATCGACACGCAGTTCGATTTCTGCCCGCAGTCGCCGCAGCCTTCGCAGACATCGGTGTTGATGAACACGCGGCGATCCGGGTCGGGGAACTGCCCGCGCTTGCGGCGGCGGCGTTTTTCGGCCGCGCAGGTCTGGATATACAGGATGACAGACACGCCCGGCAATGCGGTGCAACGTTCCTGCACGGTCTGCAAGTCTGCCCGTTCAAAGGTTTCCACTCCGGACGGAAAACCAAACACGTTCACATCTTCCTTGTCGTCATAGACCACAAAGATCTGCTCCACGCCCATAGCGCGGACTTCGGCGGCGATGCGGTAAGCGGTCAGACCGCCCTCGTTCGCCTGCCCGCCGGTCATGGCCACGGCATCGTTGAACAGGATCTTGTAGGTGATCGTAGTGTCCGCCGCGACTGCGGCGCGGACGGCCTGAATGCCCGAATGGTTATAGGTGCCGTCGCCCAGGTTCTGGAACACGTGGCCGCGCGTCGAAAACTTCGATTCGCCGATCCAGTTCGCGCCTTCTCCGCCCATATGGGTGTAGCCCAGCGTAGACCGGTCCATCCATTGCGCCATGTAGTGACAGCCGATGCCGGCATAGGCGCGGCTACCTTCGGGGACCTTGGTCGAGCTGTTATGCGGGCAGCCCGAACAGAAATACGGGATGCGGGATGCGATTTCCTGCGCGTTATCGTTGCGCTTTGCCTCGCGGATCGCGGCCAGACCGGCAGTGATGCCCGCGCTGTCGCAACCTTCCTCAATCAGGATTTCGCCGGATTTTTCCGCGATCCAGACCGGGTCCAGCGCGCCGCGTGACGGGAACAGTTCCTCCGCCTCCAGCCCGCCCTTGCGCCAGCCATAGACGCGGCGGCCGCGGCGATCATCGAAAATCGCCTCCTTGATCTGCACTTCCAGCAGCTTGCGCTTTTCCTCGACCACCACGATCAGGTCGAGCCCTTCGGCCCATTCGTGGAAAGACAACATGTCCAGCGGCCAGACCTGCGCCACCTTGTAGGTGGTGATGCCCAGGCGGTCGGCCTCTGCCGCGTCGATCCCCAGCAGCGCCATGGAATGCAACAGGTCCAGCCAGTTCTTGCCCGCCGCCACAAAGCCGATCTTTGCGCCCGGCTTGCCCCAGACGCGTTTGTCGATGCGGTTGGCGCGGGCGAACGCCTCGGCGGCGCGGCGTTTGTGGTCGATCAGGCGCGCCTCCTGGGCGGTCGGGGTATCGATCAGCCGGATGTTCAGCCCGCCCTGCGGCATCGCGAAATCGGCGGGCGTCACAACCTGGATCCGGTCGGGGCGCGCGTCCACCACCGCGGTCGCCTCGACCGTGTCCTTCATCGTCTTGAGGCCCACCCAGACACCGGCATAGCGCGACAGCGCATAGCCGTAGATGCCAAGGTCAAGGATTTCCTGTACGCCGGCGGGGCTGACGATCGGCAGATAGGCGTCGATCAGCGCCCATTCCGACTGGTGCAGCACGGTCGAGCTTTCGCCGGTGTGGTCATCGCCCATGGCAACCAGCACGCCGCCATTGACCGATGTGCCCGCCATGTTGGCATGGCGGAACACGTCGCCAGTGCGGTCGACGCCTGGTCCCTTGCCGTACCACAACCCGAACACGCCCTCATGCGTGCCTTCGCCGCGCAGTTCCGCCTGTTGCGCGCCCCACAAGGCGGTCGCCGCCAGATCCTCGTTCAACCCTTCCTGAAAGGTGATCTCGTTCTGTGCCAGCACCTTGCCGGCGCGGCGCATCTGCATGTCCACCGCACCCAGCGGCGAGCCGCGATACCCGGTGACAAACCCCGCCGTATGCAACCCCGCCGCCCGATCGCGGGCCTTTTGCATCAGCATCAGCCGAACCAAGGCCTGCGTGCCATTCAACAATACCGGTGATTTGGTCAAATCAAACCGGTCGTTCAGTGATACCTTTGACTGGGTCATCGGCGCGGCCTCCCTGCTGCGACATTCTGAATCATTATAGCGATAGCTTAGGTCACAAAAGCTGACCCATAAAGAAAAATCGCGTGACAACGCCGCGTCACGTGACAGTAAGACTTTCGGGTGAGCGGTATTTCGATGGTGCGGTTGCGTTTGCAAGGAAAGCTGAGGACATGGATTGGGATAAACTGCGTATCTTTCATGCGGTTGCCGACGCGGGGTCGCTGACCCATGCCGGCGACACGCTGCATCTGTCGCAATCCGCGGTCAGCCGCCAGATCAGGGCCTTGGAAGAAAGCCTTGGAACGACGCTGTTCCATCGCCATGCCCGCGGTCTGATCCTGACCGAACAGGGCGAATTGCTGTTCGACGCGACCTCGTCGATGGCCAAACGGCTGGAAACCGCCGCGGCCCGTATCCGCGACAGCGAAGAAGAAGTGTTCGGCGAACTGCGCGTCACCACCACCACAGGGTTCGGGTCGCTGTGGCTGGCTCCGCGTCTTCCGGCGCTGTATGCCAAATACCCCGACCTCAAGATCGACCTGATGCTGGAAGAACGCGTGCTGGATTTGCCGATGCGCGAAGCGGATGTTGCGATTCGGATGAAGGAGCCCAGTCAGGCCGACCTGATCCGTAAACGCCTGATGGGGGTGCGGATGCGGCTTTATGCATCACCCGACTATCTGGCCCGCGCGGGTGTGCCGCAGCACATCGAGGAAATCGCGGCTCACCGGCTGATCTGCCAGAACCCGGGTGCGGCCCAAGTCAGCGCGGGCGCGGTACTGGTGGCGCATCTGATGAGCTACGAACCACGGTCCACCCTGAAGGTGAACAACTATTTCGGCGTACTGCAAGGGGTGGTGTCCGATCTGGGCATCGGCGTGCTGCCCGATTACCTGACGCAGGATTTTCCGTCGCTGTTGCGCGTGCTGCCCGATGTCGAAAGCGCCGAGGTGCCGGTGTTTCTGGCCTACCCCGAAGAGTTGCGGCAGTCGAAGCGTGTCACCGCGTTCCGTGATTTCGTGCAGGACGAAATCATCACCTACCGCAAACAGATGAAAGATCAGGCGCTTGGCTGAATTTACGGGCGGGTTATGCACGGAATGCATATCGGCCATGTGCAGGTGCAGCATGATTGCACTTGAACGCTAATGTTTTGATGCCTAATTCGGCTTATGACCGACGCTGCACTTGTGTAGTATCTTTCATACCTCCCTGTTGGACTTCGGCCGAGCCTTGTGCTCGGCCTTTTTTTTGCACAGCGCGGGATCGCAAAAAATAGTTCGAAAATAGTTCGTCGCTTGTCGAAATCGTCCGGATACCAGCGTCCTTGGTGTACGAAACAGTTTCAACACAGGACGCGAACATGACACCCATCTTTACCGTAACCCCGCTCTATGCGCTGCCGCTGGCGGCGATCTATCTGACACTCTGGTTCCGGGTCAGCGCCGTGCGCGGCGCAACCGGGATTTCCTTTGGCGATGGCGGCAATACGAGGTTGCTGCAACGGGTGCGCCAGCACCGCAATTTTGTCGAATGGACCGGCTTTATCCTCATCCTGATGATCCTGGCCGAAGGCATGCAGCCCCCGCCATCTATCTGCACGTCTCGGGCGCGCTGCTGCTGATCGGGCGGATCGCGCATCCGTTCGGGCTGCTGCCCGGAAACGCCGCGCATCCGCTGCGTTATGTCGGCAATGGCACCAACATTCTTGCCATGATGAACGCCATGGTCTGTCTTGGCGCCATCATTCTCGGACTCTGACCCCCTCACCACAGTTCAAAAGGAAAACTCCCATGCAATACATGCTGTTGATCTGCACCGACCCAGCCCTTGAACCGACCTATGGCACGGCTGCGTTTCAGGACATGATGGCCGGGTTTTTCGCCGCAAACGAACAGATGAAGGCCGATGGCGTGCTGCGCGGTGGCGAAGGTCTGCAAGGCATCGAAACGGCCACATCGCTGCGGCGGCGCGCTGGCAAGGTGGAAACGATTGATGGACCCTTTGCCACCACCAAGGAACATCTGGGTGGCTATTACATCGTCGACGTTCCCGATCTGGATTCGGCGCTGAAATATGCCGCCTTGCTGCCGGGGGCGGGGTTCGGCACCATCGAGGTGCGCCCGCTGATGGATTACAACCCCGCCGGTAATTAAGAACGGCAACCAGAACCGGACCACACCCATGCCCGCCTCCGATGCCATTGCCGTCACCCACGCGTTGAACGCGGTGCTGCGTACGGATCGGGGGCGGCTGCTGGCCGCGCTGATATCCCGGCTGCGGGATTTCCAGCTGGCCGAGGATGCGCTGCAAGATGCGTCGATATCGGCACTGTCGCATTGGGGGCGCACTGGCCTGCCCGCATCACCGCAGGGCTGGCTGTTGCGGGTGGCGCTGCGCAAGGCCATCGACCGGCTGCGCAGCACTGCCCGCGATACCCGCAACACCGCCGATCTGGCGCAATTGGCCGAGGAGGAGGCGGCGGACATGGACCCCGACCTGATCCCCGACGACCGTTTGCGGCTGATCTTTACCTGCTGCCATCCGGCGATCGACGCGAAATCGCGCGTTGCGCTGACACTGCGCACGGTGGCGGGGCTGACCACACCGGAAATCGCGCGGGCGTTTCTGGACAACGACACCACGATGGGCCAACGCCTCAGTCGCGCGAAATCAAAGATCGCCGCCGCCCGCATTCCCTTTGCCGTACCGGGTCCCGAGGATTGGCCAGACCGGCTGCAATCGGTACTGGCGGTAGTCTATCTGATCTTCAACGCAGGCTACACCGCCGGGCCCGCCGCCGGCCGCGACCTATGCGCCGAAGCGATCTGGCTGGCGCGCCTGATCGACCGGTTGCGCCCGGACCAGTCTGAAACCGAAGGCTGTCTGGCGCTGTTGCTGATCACCCATGCCCGGCGTGCGGCGCGCAGCAACGCGGGCGGTACGGTGGCGCTGACCGATCAGGACCGCGCGCTGTGGGATCATGCCGCCATCGCCGAAGGGCTGGCCCTGATCGACCGCGCTTTGGCCCGCCGCGCCCCCGGCCCCTATCAGATAAAGGCCGCCATCGCCGCCTGCCACATCACGGAACCCGCGCCCGACTGGCCGCAGATAGCCGCCCTGTATGCCCGGTTGCGGCAGATCGAACCCACCCCGGTCATCGCGCTGAACCACGCCGTCGCCGTCGCCGAAGCCGGCGCGCCGGAACCGGCCCTTGCCGCGCTGGCCACTTTGGCTGATGTGCTGGACGGGTATCAACCCTATCATGCAGCGCGGGCGGACCTGTTGTTTCGTCTGGGTC
>JBBRCF010000123.1:0-10280 GCA_038205135.1 Rhodobacterales bacterium | reverse complement strand
GGATGCCCGGCTGGACGCGCAGAGGTCCCGTTTCAAGCATGTGTTGATCGTCGTCGAAGGGATTTATTCGATGGATGGCGACATGCCCGATCTGCCGCGTTTCATCGAGGTACGGAACCGCCACGAGGCCTGGCTGATGGTTGACGAAGCGCATTCTCTGGGCGTGCTGGGAAATTCCGGTCGCGGCATATGCGAAGAGCAGGGCATCGACCCGGCCACAGTCGATGTCCTGATGGGGACGCTGTCAAAGACGCTGTGTTCCTGCGGCGGCTATGTCGCCGGGTCGCTGGGGTTGTGTGACCTGATCCGGTACCGGGCCCCGGGTTTTCTGTATTCCGTGGGGCTGTCGGCGCCGAATGCGGCGGCGGCACAGGCCGCACTTGCCGCGCTGAACGCTGATCCGGGCCTTGTTGGCCAGTTACGCGGCCTGAGCCGGTATTTCCTGCGCCGCGCCGCAGCGGCGGGTCTTGATTGCGGTCCTGCGATGGGGGTCGCCATCGTCCCGGTGATGATCGGGGATTCCCTGCGGGCGACGTGGATTTCCAATGCCCTGCTTGCTGCGGGGTTCAACGTCATGCCGATCATCACCCCGGCCGTGCCGGATCGGGCCGCCCGTCTGCGGTTTTTCCTCACAAACCTGCACGACGAGGCCGTAATAGACCGGGCCGTCGCCGTCACCGCGGATCTGGTGCGGCAGGCCACGCGGCTGACGTTTGCCGATTTTCAACACGCGGCAGAGACCTGACATCATGCCGGTATCGTCCCTTTGCGCCGCGGGTTCGGTCGCGGATTTACATGGGGGGCCGCGGCGGCCCGTCCGCCTCATCGGGGTCAGGCTGGATTTCTGCGCGGAACATCCGGTCGATCCGGTCCGACAGGGCGGCGGGCAATGCGTTGCTGATGGCGATCAGCAACCGCAACGATCGCGGGACGGCGATCACATTCCGGTTGTGCACCAGCCCCTTGACGATCGCCGCCGCGGCCGTTGCGGCGGAAAGCAGCATTGGCGTCGGACCCAGATGCCGGTCGGTCATCGGGGTATCAATGAAACCGGGCAGCACAAGGCTGACGCCAACCCCGCTGCCGCGCAATTCCCGGCGCAGGGCGGTCGCATACGCCGCCACACCGGCCTTTGTTGCGCTGTAACTCAGCAGATCGGGTTGCGGCGAAATGCCCGCCATCGACCCGATCAACGCGATGCGCCCCCGCTGTCTGTGCCGCATGGCGGGCAGGACCGACTGGGCGCACAACATGACCGCTGTCAGATTGACCGCGACAATGCGCGCGGTCTGTCCCTCGGCTTCGATGCCGGCCCGATTGCCGGTCTTGACGCCGGCGTTGGCCAGCAAAAGCGCGATCGGATACCGGCTATCAAAAGCGGTGACCGCGCTGTCGAACGCGACACATCCGGTGTCCTGCATCAGATCGGCCTGCAGAACCTCGACCATGGCCCCCTTTTGCCGCGCCTGTGCGGCCACCGCTGCCAGCCGTTCGGCGTCGCGCCCGCAGATCAACAGCGCCACCCCAGGTCGGGCCAGTTGTGCGACCAGTGCCCGCCCCAATCCGCCGGTTGCCCCGGTCACGACGATGCCCTGCGGTGTCATGGCCGCAGCGCCAGTGTCGGAAAGGGCTGTGCCAGACGACGGGCAACGGCGGCCGCGCCAACCTGTGCGCCGGGCCCGTCGAAACTGCCGGCGACATGGAACCAGTTGCGCAGAAAGGCGATGAAATGATCCAGTTCGCACGCATCGGGGGCTTTGGGGGCGGTCCAGAACGTGTCAAGCGGGGCAGGGTCCGTCAGGCCGGGCAGATCATAGATCGCCCGGCCCAGCACCTTGACCGGCCGTTGCCGGGTCAGGGCAGTCAGGCCGAGGCTGCTGTTCACGGTCACAACGCCTGCGATCCGCGCCAGCAGGTCTGGGGGCGTTCCGCCCTGCAGCACGCTGACCCGGTCCGGGATGCCAGCACCGGCGGCAGCCGCGCCGACCAGCCCCGCCCAGTCCTGCCAGCCGTTGTCCAGCGGATGAACCGTGATCAGCAAATGCGCTCCGGGCCCCGTCGCACGCGCGAACGATGCCACCACCATCCGGACCGTATCCGGCAAGCCTTCTGGTGGTCCATGATCACGTATTTGAAAGTCTGTGGCCAGTTGCAGTGGAAAAAGATACAGCAGTCCCGTGAATTCGGCAATTTGCGCAAGGCTACGGTTCCGGGCTGCGCGCGACACCGGCCAGCGCAGCGCCTTGCGGATCCAGCCGGCGTATTCGCGCAGCGGCCCATCCAGCGCATGCGGCCGATAGCCGGGGTAGAACATCCTTGCCCCGACAAGGTTCGCACCGTGATAGGCGATGTCATAGGCGGCATAGCGCAGGAACGACTGCGGTACAGCATCGGGATCAGCCAACGCGCCAAACGGCGGGACCATGGTTTTAGGCGTGCTGCGGGCGGCGGCATAGGCGGCGGGTATCCGCGACCGGCCGCCGCAGCCCCAGGGTTCGATCGCGATCAGGCCGCCGCGCAGATAGCCATGTTCGACGATCCACGGCTGCACCTGACCCGGATGCAGGGCGGCAACGTCGATGGCGGCGGCATGGGCCGGACGTCCGTCGCCCAACATGATGATATCGGTCGGGTTTTCGCGGGCGATTATGGCGGCAAGTTCGGCGCGCAGCGCGCCCGGTCCGGCAGCCCGGGTGCCGCGACAGGCGATGTAACGCCCGGCGCGATCCGGCCAGTACAACCGGTCGCCGGGGCAGAACCCTGTTCGCGCCACATCGGCCCCCGCCGCGCGCAGCGCGCGCCCCAGCTCGCCAAAAAAATTCGAGGATGGCCCCTGCAACAGCAAAAATCGCCTTCCTACAAGCGCAGCCTGCGCCGGCAGGGTGACTGCCTGTTTGGGATCGTGGCCCAAAGCCGAACAGGGGTCCGAAATGCGTGACATGACCATGACTATTGCGCCGATGTCCTGTGATGTCGAGCCACGTACCTTTTTGTTTCTGCAGGGACATCCATCGGGTTTCTGGCCAGCGCTGGGTGCCGCGCTGATGGATCACGGCCAGCGGGTGCTGAAAGTGCATTTCAACCTGGCCGATCAGGTTTACTGGGGGCTTGGGCGCGGCGGGGTGGCGTTTCGCGGGCGGTTTGCGGATTGGGACGACTGGCTGCGGGATTTCGTCCGGACCGAAGGCGTGACCGATATCCTGTATTACGCCGACCGGCAGCCCTATCATTGCGTCGCGGCCGGCGTTGCGCGCGATCTGGGATTGCGGGCCTGGGCGGTCGAATTCGGCTACCTGCGCCCCGACTGGCTGACGCTTGAACCCGAAGGGATGGGGCCGAATTCGCGGTTTCCGACCACGACCGACGAGGTTGAGACGCTTGCCTGCGCGCGCGCCATGCCGGATATGCGGCCACTTTACGGGCATGGTTTTGCCGTCGAGGCGGCTCACGAGGTCGGCTTTGGCCTGTTGCGTTTTATGGGCTGGCCGCTGTTTCCACGGCATCGCAGCGATCTTTATTATGGTCCGTTGCGGGACTATCTTGGCTGGATCAGGGAAATTGCCGCTTATCCGTCACGGGCGCGGGCGGCGCATCGTCTGGAACAACGCATCCGCGAAACCGACCTTGATTTCAGTCTGGTGGCGATGCAGCTGCAATCCGATTATCAGGTGCGGGCCTGTTCGCCGTTTTCGCATCTGGGGGCCTTTCTGGATCGGGTGCTGACCTCTTTTGCGCAACACGCGCCGCCGGACCGGCATTTGGTGATCAAACTGCATCCGCTGGACAACGGTCTGGAACACTGGCCGCGCCATGTGGCCCGAAAGGCTGCGGCGCTTGGCATCCTGTCCCGGGTGTCTGTGGTCAAGGGCGGTGATCTGGGGCTGTTCCTGCGCCGATCCCGTGGCGTGGTTCTGGTGAATTCCACCGTCGGATTGCATGCGCTGCGTCAGGGCATCCCAGTCTGTGCGCTGGGCGCGGCGATCTTTGATCGGCCCGGTCTGACACAACAGCAGGGCCTGGACAGGTTCTGGACCGCCCCCGATCCGGTTGACCCAGAGGCGCGCGACCGGTTTTTGCGCGCCCTGACCGCCATCCAGGTCAAGGGATCATTCTATCACCCCGAGGGCCGCCGGGTGGCGATTTCCGAAATCGTGGCACGCCTGACCGGTGCGGTTCCCGTGCCGGCGCAGTTGACCCTGGCATCGCGCGTACCGGTCCTGGCTGTCGCACGCGCCATCACGCCCGCAGCCGTCGGAGGCGTTGCGAATGCGCAGGGCTGATTTCCTCCGCTCAGTCCGAACCGGTGACGTCGCTGCGATGGCGAGCCAGCAGCGCGAGCCCCAGCAACAGGGTGAAGGCGCCGCAGCCGTACAAATAGGCGAAACTGACATAGCCGGCATCATAGACCGGATAGAATCCTTCTCTTGCGCCGCCGACGGCATGCACCAGCGGATTCCACCACAAGATCGCCTGGATGGTTTCGGGCAAGGATTGAAAGGTGAAGAATACGCAGGAAATGATGAACAGCGGGCGGGTCAGAATGCCCCAGATCTGGCGCCAGACCGGCAGCATGGCAAAAAGAAACGCGTTCAGGCAACCGATCCCAAGGCCCAGAAGCGCCGCGCCGATAAATGCAACCACGACCTTGGGCAACGACAATTGCATGGGTTGGTCGATGATCAGGAAGATCCCCCAGAACAGAATGACGCTGACCACGATCAAAGTCAGAAACGACAGCAAGAACCGGGCCAGTACCGTATCGATCGGGGTCACCATGGGAAATTGCAGCAAGGGGCGGTTCAATTGGACGGCCGTTCCGGCAGCATTCGAGATTTCGGAGAAAAAGTGGAACGGAATGTATCCGGTCGCATAAAACAGGGCAAAGCTCGCACCGAGAGGAGGGGTCTTGATAAATTGCGAAAACGTAAATGTCAGGATCGCGATCACCCCCAGCGGTTCAAGGATGGCCCAGAAATAGCCACCCCAGGACCGGCCATAGCGCGTGATCATCTCGCGCACCATCAGCGCCGCCAGAACGCGGGTGGCCTGGAACCGGGGTGGCCTGATCTTGGCGATCATGCCGCGTCCCTCACCGAATCGGAGGTCTGCCCATGAGTGCTGAACCCATTCGAAAGGCTGACATAACTCCGTTGAAGCTGGCTGAAACGGTCATTGCATCGGCCGAAGAGCCGGAGCAGCGCGAGAGGTGGAAACTTCGCCATAAGATGTTGGTCCTGTCTTTTGTCCTGACGGTCATCCTGCCGACCGGACTGGGGATAGCTTATCTGTATACCCGCGCGGCGGACCAGTACTATTCGTCTGCAGCGTTTTCCGTGCGGTCAGAAGAATTTTCGTCGCCGATTGCCGCATTGAGCGTCTTAACCCAGATCGGGACCTCATCGGCGTCGGACAGTGCCGTGCTTTATGACTTTATCCGGGCCCAGCCCATGGTCGAAAAGCTGGATACTGAACTGGATTTCCGCACGGTATTCAACCGCGAAACCGAAGATGTGGTGTTTTCTCTGGGTCCCGACCCGACGATCGAAGACATGGTCGAATACTGGGAATGGATCGTCGATGTATCGGTTGACCCAACCAGCGGCGTGGTCGAGGTCAAGGCCATGGCGTTTCGCCCCGAAGACTCGCATCGGATCCTGCAGGGTATTCTGACGGCAAGTTCATCGCTGGTTGACGATCTGAGCCGAATTGCCCGCGAAGACACCATGAAATACGCCCTCGCCGATCTGGAACTGGCCGGGGGCAACCTGCGCGAGATGCGGCGGCGGATCGGCGAATTCCGGGTCGCCAATCAGATGATCGATCCCAGTGCGGATGCCAATAACCAGATGGGGGTCATTTCGGCGTTGCAAAGCGAATTGGCCAAAACCCTTGTCGATCGGGCCGCCCTGATCAGCTACACATCGCAGGCGGCCGGCAATCAGCGGCTGGCCGAGATCGACCGCCGGATCGCCGCCATCAAGAACCAGATCGAAGAGGAACGGGCCGCCGTCAGCGGAGCCGCGGATGGCAGGATCGGCCTGTCCAAGGTGATCGGCGAATATGAAGAGTTGCTGGTCGATCTGGAGTTTTCAGAGGATGCCTATACCGCCGCGCGGGCGGCCGAGGACCAGGCCCGCGCCGAAGCGCGGCGCAAGAACCGCTATCTGGCCGTGCACATCCCGCCGACGATGGCACAAGAAAGTCTGTTTCCGCGCCGCTGGCTATTGTCGGGGCTGCTGTTTGCCTGCTGCTTTGCGGCGTGGGGGGTGTTGGCGTTGATCTACTACAACGTCCGCGACCGGAGCTGAGCGATGATCGAGTTCCGGCATGTCAGCAAACGCTATCAGTTGAACGGGTCCGTCAAGACGATCCTGAAGGATCTGAATTTCCGTATGCCGAAGGATCGCAATCTGGCATTGATCGGACGCAACGGGGCCGGAAAATCCACCATCCTGCGGATGATCAGCGGCACCTTGCGCCCCGACCGGGGCACGATCGTGCGGCGGGGCCGGGTCAGTTGGCCGATGGGGTTTTCCGGCGGGTTTCATCCGGCCCTGACGGGGCGGCAAAACGCCCGGTTCGTCGCGCGCATCTATGGCGCCGATACAGATGCCCTGATCCAATATGTCGAGGAATTTGCGGAACTTGGCGCATTTCTTGACATGCCGGTGCAGACTTATTCATCGGGCATGCGGGCCCGGCTGGCATTTGGCGTCAGTCTGGCAGCGCAGTTCGACTGTTATCTGGTGGACGAGATCACTGCCGTGGGCGACGCGCTGTTCCGGCAGAAATGTCAGCATGCCTTCAACGAAAAGCTGGCAAAATCCCAGGTCATCATGGTGTCGCATTCCGAGGCAACCCTGCGGGACTATTGCCAAAGCGCGCTGGTGCTGGAAGCAGGGACGATGCGGTATTTCGATGACATCGAAGACGGCATCGCTGCCTATCGCACGTTGATTGCGGCCTGAGCGATGCTGGCGCCGTCCGCATGCCCGCCTGCGCCGCGTGCGACCCGGCTGTCGCGGGCCGCAGGGACGGCGGTCGACGGCGTGAGCCGGATCGTGCGAAGGGTTCTGGGGACCAATGCCTCGCCAACGGCCGATCTTTATCTGGGCTGGAGCTGTGCGGACCTGATCGGCGACGGCACGATCCGCCAGATCGCTCCGACGGTGTTCCAGTCCGCGGGCACCTTGATCGTGCTGCGGCACGACGGGGCGCTGGACCGGCTACCGGACCATGACCGGCTGATCCTTGTGATGGATGATGACTGGCGGGCCGGGATTTCCGATCCGGGGCTGCCGACAAGCTATCGGGCCAAACTGGCGCTGGTCGAGGCTGCGGCGGCACGACGGCTGGAGGCGCGCGCAACTGTGATCGTGGCGGCCTCCGAGGTGTTGGTGGCGCGTTACCGTGCGTTGCTGCCGGGGCGGCACGTGCTGCGTCTGGACCCGGGCTGGCCACCGGCAACCGCAAATTTGCCGTGCGGGGCCGGGGTTGCACGGCGCATCGCCTGTCTGGGGGCGGTCAGCCACCGCGCGGATCTGGACCTGATCGGCCCGGCCGTGACGGCGCTGCGTGCAGGCGCGCTGCCATTCCACCTGACGCTGTCGGGTAACCATCCGTTTCCGCGGGCCTGGCGCGCAGATCCGCGCATCGAGATTCTGCCCGCGCTGTCCTGGCCGGCCTATCGGGCCTGGATGGTCGGACAACGGTTTGACATCGGTCTGGTTCCATTGCGGGATACTGCATTCAACCGGGCACGTTCGATCAACAAGCTGTTGGAATATAACCAGTTCGGCGCCGCCGTGCTGGCCCCCGCAGGTTGGGCCGATGCCTGCCTCGGATCTGACGCCGAGCGTCGCTGCGGTCTTGTTGATGGCGGAGCGGAGGCGTGGTCCAAGGCGGTGTCGCTGATGATGCAACAGCCGGGGCTGGCACATGACTTCGCCGCGCGCAATCGGTCGGCGATCAACGCAGCAGAAGGCCAAAATCGGCAGCGGGCATTCTGGATTCAGATGTTGAACGGGACTGAAGGCCACGCCGTCTAGGCGTCTGGCGTATCAGGTCATTGGCGGGGTCATCGCCCGTTGAACAGACGTGACGGGTGCGTGTCACTGCTGAAGCATTTCATGTATATCGGGGGGCAAGCCTCTTTTTTCATGATGAATCGTTGGCTTTGATCCGGGGATTTGCGATGGGACTGTGACAATTCCGCCGAAATGCAACGTCTGCGCGCAACGTGATGCTAATCAGCGTCTTCCTCGACTGATTCGGCTCTGTTAACGGTTCATTAATAATAAAGAAACGAGACGAGGCAGCAGAGCAGATGGGATCGGGCTTTCGAGGCACGTTCGTCATTTCCTGGTCACAGACAGCAATCGACGGCCTTCTGGCCGCGCCGGTCCAATCGTTGAATGTCGGCGCCGCATGGCGCTGGTGCGGCGATGCGGTGCGGGTGGACGGCCCGACCGAGCTTTTGCGTCTGGATGACGGGGATGGCGACGCAAACTTGCGCAAACGGGCAGCACGCATGGTGCGGCGTCTGGTGGGGGCGGCGATTGCCGGCACCCGTGATCTGCGCGCGGTCGAGGTGGCGATGCCGCTGACGGATCAGGCGGTGGTGGTGACCGATGGCGCGCGCACTTACACGGTGACCCTGATCGAGATGGGGCGCGATGCGCCACCCCTGCTGATGTTTCTGGACCAGTTGCCGCCGCGCGATACCGACCTGTGGGTGGTGCATCACACGCTGGATGTGCAGGATCTTAACCCGCTGGGTCCGGCGTCGGGCGGCGTGATCTGTTTCACGCCGGGCACCCGCATCCAGACGCCATGCGGCCCGATGCTGGTCGAAACGTTGCAGGAAGGCGACAAGGTTCTGACCAAGGACAACGGCCCGCAGGAAATCCTGTGGATCGGCACGCGGCGGATGACCGGCGCGCGGCTGTATGCCATGCCGAAACTGCGTCCGATCCGCATCCGCCCCGCCGCGCTGGGTCGTGGCCGGCCCGAAGGCGAATTGCTGGTTTCGCCCGAACACCGGATGCTGCTGGAGGGGCCGGAGGCGATGGACCTGTTCAACACGCCCGAGGTTCTGGTGGCCGCCAAGGACATGGTCAACGGATCGACCGTGGTCGTGGACCACATGCTGCGCGAGGTGACCTATGTGCATTTGCTGTTGCCCGCGCATAACATCCTGTGGGCAAACGGGATCGAGACCGAAAGCTTTCACCCGGCGAATGCCGCCCTGTCCACGCTGACGGATGGTGACCGGGTGCGGCTGATCCGGCAGTTTCCGGGGCTGGAACAGGATCCGCATACCTTTGGCGAATATGCGCGTCGCAACCTGTCTACCCCCGAGGCGGCGATCCTGTTGCAGGACGTGGCCTGAGATGCCGATGCCTGCCGGGCGTTGACGCCGACTCTGGCGTTGACTTTGGCCCGGGCGCGCATATAAGCGCGTTTCTGGTGTTGGCGGCCCCCGCAAGGGGAGGCCTGTCGTCCCTTGTTTGCCATAAGGCAGGCTTGCGGAAAAGGACAACGCCCTTCTGTAACGTCAAGAAGGAGATCAGCGATGACCAAGCGTCTTGCTGCCAAGTACAAGATCGACCGCCGCATGGGCGAAAACATCTGGGGCCGTCCGAAATCCCCGGTGAACAAGCGCGAATACGGCCCCGGCCAGCACGGCCAGCGCCGCAAGAACAAACTGTCGGACTTTGGCACCCAGCTGCGTGCCAAACAGAAGCTGAAAGGCTATTACGGCAACATCACCGAAAAGCAGTTCCGCCGCATTTATGCCGAGGCCGCGCGGGTGACGGGGGATACCGGTGAAAACCTGGTGGGCCTGCTGGAACGGCGTCTGGATGCGGTGGTGTATCGCGCCAAGTTCGTGCCGACCGTGTTTGCGGCACGCCAGTTCGTGAACCATGGCCATGTGCTGGTGAACGGCCGGTCCGTGAACATCGCGTCCTACCGCGTCAAGGAAGGCGATGTCGTCGAAATCCGGCAGAAGTCCAAGCAGTTGGCCATCGTGCTGGAAGCCGCCGGTCTGGCCGAGCGCGACGTGCCCGATTATCTGGACGTGGACCATGCCAAGATGACCGCCACCTTCGTGCGGCAGCCCTCGCTGGGCGATGTGCCCTACCCGGTGGTGATGGAACCGAATCTGGTCGTGGAATTCTACGCCAAGAACTGATCCCGCGCGATGCGTGGTGGCAGGAGCGTCCCGCAAGGGGCGCTCTTTCGTGTTTTGTGGCAGAGGGGGGGGGCGGCCCCGCGCG
>JBBRCF010000122.1:0-10323 GCA_038205135.1 Rhodobacterales bacterium | reverse complement strand
ATTGCGAAATCACGCCGCCCCGGTTCGCCACGCCGACCACCAGCGTCTTGACGCCGCGGGCCTTGGCCTCTGCCAGCGTCAGGTCGGGCAGGCCCAGATCGGCCTTGCAACCTTCCATCCGGAACTGGCCCACGGCAAATTCGGGCCGCCAGTCACGGATGCCGATGGCAACTTTCGCGGCCAGCATGTCGGGCGCGTCGCCCAGAAACAACAGATAGGGGGTCTGGATCATGGGGGTCTCCGGTAATGCATGTCGCGCCATGATGGGGCAGATCGCGGGCAACGCGGTTGCGAAATCGGCGCATCCGGCCCGCGATACGCAACGATTGCACCGCAATCGGGCAGTGTACGGCAGGATCGTGCACAGGAGCGTTCGCAGGATTCAGCGCGGGCTGCGCCCCGCCGTGCCCCGCCGCATCAATCCTTGCGGGTGACGTTCTGGTCGAACGCCACAGCAAAGGCCGCCTGTTTGGCGGCATCGGCGTCGGTCTGATGTTGGGCGCGCCAGGCGTCATAGGGCATGCCGTAATAAACCTCGCGCGCTGCGTCCTTGGACAGGTCGACGCCGCGTTCAACCGCCGCTTCCTGCACCCAGCGGGCCAGGCAGTTGCGGCAGAAGCCCGCGAGGTTCATCATGTCGATGTTCTGCACCTCGGGCCGCGCCTGCAGCAGATGCTGGCGCAGCGCGCGAAAGGCGGCAGCCTCGATTTCGATCATTGTTTGGGGGTCGATGCGGGTCATTTCACTCTCCGTCAAAGCCCTGACGCGGCCAGCGTCAGGCGCAGGATAGGGGCCAGGCGCGCCGCCCAGGCCGCCTGTGCGTCGGGGCTTGCGATCAGGTCATTGCGAACCTCGATCAACACGTTCGGGCGGCCGGGTGTCAGTGCATGGCGGTCGATGGCATCGCCGGGCAGATGGCCGGCATAGGGTTCATTGTCGCCGACGCAGATATCAGGTTCCGCCATCAGCCGCGCGATCAGGGGCTGTGCCAGCCGCGCGTCCAGATGCGAATACAGCACGCCGACATGCCAGGGCCGGCGCGGGCGGGCGCGCAATTGCGGGGTAAAGGTGTGCACGGCGCAAATCACCGTATCGTCGCGCCGTGCGGCCAGGCGCGCGTAGGCATCATGATAGGGCCGGTACAGCCGGTCCAGCCGGTCCGCCACCTCGGCCTCTGCGACATGCCGGTTGCCCGGGATGATCGTGCCGTCATACAGCTTCATCACCAGCGTCGGGTCATCTTCGCCACGGTTCGGATCGATCACCAGACGCGAGAATTGCGACAGGATCGCCGCTCCTTGCAGTTCGGCGGCAAGTGCGCGGGTCAGCCCCGCTGCGCCCACGTCATAGGCGATGTGCCGCGCCATGTCCGCGGACGTCACACCCAGACAACCGCCCTGCACGAACGGCGGCACGGTATTGGCGGCATGGTCGCAGGTGACCAGCCATCGCGATGTCCGGTCCGTGCCAATGATTTCGAAAGGCTGGTATGTCATGTCACACCGGTGTTGTTTGTGCGTGTGTTATGCCACAACGCACCCAAAGGAAACATGCCGCCCGGACAAGCGGCACAACGGACAGGGACAGACAGATGAAACGTGCCCGCAACGTCAAGATCGTGGCCACACTCGGCCCCGCGTCATCAACCTACGAGATGATCCGTGCGTTGCACGAGGCCGGCGCGGATGTGTTCCGCCTGAACATGAGCCACGGGACCCACGCCGAAATCGCCGAAAAACATGCCCATATCCGTCAGGTCGAACGCGATCTGGACACCCCGATCGCCATTCTGGCGGATCTGCAGGGGCCGAAACTGCGGGTTGCGACCTTTGCCGATGGCCCGGTCGATCTGGCCGAAGGCGCGGCGTTCCGGCTGGATCTGGACCCGACACCGGGCGATGCCGCCCGTGTTTGCCTGCCGCATCCCGAGATATTTGCCGCGCTGGAACCCGGCGCGCATCTGCTGGTCAACGATGGCAAGATCCGTCTGCGGGTTCTGGTCTGTGGTGCCGATTTCGCCGATTGCACCGTGGTCGCGGGCGGGGTGATTTCCAACCGCAAGGGCGTGAATGTTCCGGATGTGGAACTGCCGCTGGCCGCGCTGTCTGAAAAGGACCGCGCCGATCTGGAATTTGCCTGCACTTTGGGCGTGGATTGGTTGGCGCTGTCATTCGTGCAGCGCGTCGGCGATGTCGAAGAGGCGCGCGCGCTGGTTGCGGGCCGCGCGGCGATCATGTCAAAGATCGAAAAGCCGTCGGCGGTCAAGAATTTTGACGACATCCTTGCCGTGTCCGACGGCATCATGGTGGCGCGTGGCGATCTGGGCGTAGAACTGCCGGTGCAGAACGTGCCGCCGATCCAGAAACGCCTGGTGCGGCGTTGCCGCGCGGCGGCGAAACCGGTGATCGTGGCGACCCAGATGCTGGAATCGATGATCGAAAGCCCGATGCCGACCCGGGCCGAGGTGTCCGACGTCGCCACCGCGATCTACGAAGGCGCCGACGCCATCATGCTGTCTGCGGAAAGCGCCGCCGGGCATTTCCCCATCGAGGCGGTGCGCACCATGGACAACGTCGCGCGCGAGGTCGAACACGATCCGACCTACCGCGAGGTAATCGAGGCGTCGCGCCGCGCGGTTCGCCATACGGTGGCCGATGGCATCGTGGCCGCCGCGCGCGAAATCGCCGAAACCACCGATATCAAGGTGATCTGCTGCTATACCCAGACCGGCCGCACCGCCGCGCTGGTGGCGCGCGAACGCCCGCGCGTGCCGATCATCGGCATGACGTCCCTCCGCGCGACCGCGCGGCGGATGGCGCTGACCTGGGGGGTGACCTGCGTGATGACCCCGGAACTGGAACGGTTCAAGCAGGCTGTGGTCAATTCCGCCCGCGCCGCCCGCGCCCATGGCTTTGCGACCGAGGCTGACCAGATCCTGGTGACCGCCGGCGTGCCGTTCAACGTACAAGGCACCACAAACATCCTGCGTGTGGCCCCCTGCGCAGAGCGTTTGATTTATGCTGCGGATCCGGAGTAAGCCTAACAGATATTAAGTCTGCAAGGAGGCCGATTTGGATACCGATCTTGCCTTGGTTGTCGGTCTTGTGATTGCCGGATTTTCGGTGCCGTCGATCCTGTCGGCGATGTCGGATGCCCGCGCGCCCCGCGTCGCCGCAATTGCGGCCATCGTGGGCGGCGGGTTGATCGTCTACGCGGTCCAGACCAATCCGGGCGGCTATAACTTCAACGATGTGCCGCAGGTGTTCGTCAATGTGGTCGGCCGTCTGGTCGGCTGATCCATCCGTTGCGGCCGCTGCAGATCGAAGGCGGAATTTTCCTTGCACGCCTTTGATCGGCCGCCTATACGGCGCGTCTATCCCGTGCGGCCGGCCAACGTGGCATGCCGAGTCGTGCGTCCTACCGACCCAAACGTTAAGGAGACGGAAATGCCCAAGATGAAGACCAAGTCGAGCGCCAAGAAGCGCTTCAAGATGTCCGCCACCGGCAAGGTGATGTGCGGTCAGGCCGGCAAACGCCACGGCATGATCAAGCGGACCAAGAAGTTCATCCGCCAGGCGCGCGGGACCACCACAATGTCGGCCGCTGACGCTCGTATCGTCAAGACCTACATGCCCTACGACCGCTAAGAAGGAACCACAGCATGTCCCGCGTCAAAGGTGGTACCGTCACCCACGCCCGTCACAAGAAAATCCTGAAGGCCGCCAAAGGTTATTATGACCGCCGTGGCAGCAGCTTCAAGGTCGCCACGCAGGCCGTTGACAAGGCAAACCAATATGCAACCCGCGACCGCCGCGCGCGCAAGCGGAACTTCCGCGCTTTGTGGATCCAGCGGATCAACGCCGCCGTGCGGTCGATCGATCCCGCGCTGACCTATTCGCGGTTCATCAATGGGCTGCTGAAGGCCGAGATCGAAGTGGATCGCAAGATTCTGGCCGATCTTGCCGTGCGCGAACCGGCGGCTTTTGCCGCCATCGTGGATCGCGCCAAGGCCGCGCTGGCCTGATCGCCGCGCCATTTTTCGGGACAGGCCGCCCCATGGGCGGCCTGTTTCATTTCCAGAGGGTTTTCACCTCAGGGGCCGTTGCAGCAGCGACACCGCCGCCCCCGTGGCCAGAATGGCAGCGGCCACCAGCAGGCTGACCCCGATCGACCCCGCCTGATCACCGATCCAGCCTGCCGCATAGGGTCCCGCCGTCTGCGCCAGCGCAAAGACCACGGTGAACAGACTGATCGCGCGGCCCCAGGCTTCGGGGGGCAGGTTCTGGCGGCTGAAATTCGTCACCGCGCCCGGCGACATGAACACGCAGGCCCCGAACACGATCGCCGACACGGCCAGCCCCGGCAGCGTCGGCCAGATCACCGGCAGCGCCGATCCCACCGCAATGCCCGTCAGCACCATTGCCAGCGGCACGCCGCCGGCATGACGTGCAAAGATGCCGCGCCACAAGAACGGCGACAGGCTGATGCAGGTGCCCAGCAGAACCCAGACCAGCGTGATTTCCATCGCGCTTGCGGCCCGTTCGCGCATGAACGCCGACAGAAATGTGAGGTAGACGATATAGCCCAGCCCGAAACTGGCGTATCCTGCGATGACGGCCAGCATGCGCGGCACCGGAACCCGCGCCGCGATTGCCCCGCGCCCGCCCAGGCCGCGCAACTGCCACGCCGCCCACAGGCCCAACGGCGCGGCAATCAGGCTGGCCACCCCCACCATCACCCAGGCCAATGGCCAGGCCGCATCGCCGCGCAGGCCCAGCATCGGAGGGATGCCCGCGCCCGCCAGCACGATGCCCAGCCCCCCGCCGGTGCCGAACAGGATGGCAATCGCCAGCGCGTTGCGCCGCGCATCGCCCGGAAACAGCCCCGCCGTCAGTGCCCCGGCGGTGGAAAACGACATTGCGCCGAAAAACCCCGCCAGAAACCGCAGCGCGGTCTGCCAGCCAAGCGCCGGGTTCACCCCGGTCAGCAACAGCGCCAGTACTGTCATCCCCAGCCCCACCGCAAACAGCGGAGCCGGGCGCACCCGCCCGATCAGCAGCATCGTCAGCACCGCGCCGCCGATATACCCGAACGCGTTCGCCGTGTTCAGCCATCCCGCCTGCGCATAGGTCCACCCCAGTTCGGCCCGCATCGACGGCAGGATCAGCCCATAGGCAAACCGCGCAAAGCCGTTGGTCACGGTCACGCCAAGAGCCAGACCCGCCAACAGCCACCAGTCGCGCCCCATATCTCGCCCTCCTGTGCCCCGGCCATCGGTTCCGGGCCACCAAATCCCGGTGCGTGCGGCGGCGCAATCCCCGATGCTTGCAATCGCGCAGCGGGCTGGATAGCACGGGCACGACCGCCCGGAGGATGCCATGACGCTTGATGCTCTTGCCCAGAAATATCGCGCCGCAATCGCTGCCGCCGCCGACGAGGCCGTGCTGGAAGATTTGCGCATCGCGGCCATGGGCAAGCAGGGCGAGATCAGCCTGCGGATGCGCGAACTGGGCAAGATGGCGGCGGACGAACGCATGGTCATGGGCCCGGCCCTGAACGCGCTGAAGGATGAAATCACCTCGGCGCTGGCGGCTAAAAAGGCCGGGCTGACGGATGCTGCGCTGGATGAACGGCTGCGCGGCGAATGGCTGGACGTGACGCTGCCGGCACGTCCGCGCCGCGTCGGCACCCTGCATCCGATTTCCCAAGTGACCGAAGAGGTCACCGCGATCTTTGCCGACATGGGGTTTTCCGTCGCCGAAGGTCCGCGCATCGACACGGACTGGTACAATTTCGACGCGCTGAACATCCCCGGCCACCACCCGGCGCGGGCGGAAATGGACACGTTCTACATGGCGCGCGCCGCCGGTGATGCCCGCCCGCCGCATGTGCTGCGCACGCACACCAGCCCGGTGCAGATCCGGTCGATGGAAAAGATGGGCGCGCCGTTGCGCATCATCTGCCCCGGCGGCGTCTATCGTGCAGATTACGACCAGACCCACACGCCGATGTTCCATCAGGTCGAGGGGCTGGCGCTGGACCGTGACATTTCGATGGCCAACCTGAAATGGGTGCTGGAGGAATTCGTCAAGGCGTTCTTCGAGGTCGATCATGTCGAATTACGCTTTCGCGCCTCGCATTTTCCGTTCACCGAACCGTCGGCCGAGGTGGACATCCGCTGTTCCTGGGCGGGCGGCACGCTGAAGGTGGGCGAAGGCGACGACTGGCTGGAAATCCTGGGGTCCGGCATGGTGCATCCGGCGGTGATCGCGGCGGGCGGCATCGACCCGGACGTGTATCAGGGGTTCGCCTTTGGCATGGGCATCGACCGCATCGCGATGCTGAAGTACGGCATCCCGGATTTGCGGGCATTTTTCGAATCTGACCTGCGCTGGCTGCGCCATTACGGGTTCGCGAGCCTGGATGTGCCGACGCTGCATGGGGGTTTGAGTCGGTGACGATTGCCCGAATTCGCTACAGTGAACCTGATCTCGCTAAAGTGGCCCATTTCTTAGCGATTTCACCATCTGCTTTTCTTAGACAGAACACTTTGGCCGAGTTAGATACTGCTGAGTTCACAAGAGCACCAGTCGAACGTGAAGTTTTTGAATTTTATGTTCACCAAGGGATAGAGCGTGCGCTCATTGAACCTCAGCAGGGGGCTAACATGACGTGGAGTGATGATCGAAAAGACCACGTTGTAACTCTAGGTTATCGGGTAACATCGTCAGGGCATGAACTTGTAGAGCTTCTTCTCGAGAACTCATTCTTTCGTTCAAACATACGCCAGCTTAGATCCAACGTAGTTACAATCCTGATCTCTGTGGTTACCTCACTTGCAACTGCTTGGGCGATCTATTTCTGGGGAACTCCAAATTGAAATTCACCCTCTCCTGGCTGAAACAGCATCTCGATACGCAGGCGTCTGTCGCCGAGATTGCGGAAACGCTGACCGATCTGGGTCTTGAGGTCGAAGAGGTCACCGATCCGGCGGCAAAGCTGGCGCCGTTCACGCTGGCCAAGGTGCTGCACGCAGAACAGCATCCCGATGCCGACCGGCTGCGGGTCTGCCGGGTGCTGACCGACGAGGGCGAAAAGCAGATCGTCTGCGGCGCGCCCAATGCGCGGGCAGGGATCACGGTCGTGCTGTGCAAGCCCGGCGATTACGTGCCCGGGATCGCAACCACGCTTGGCATCGGAAAGATCCGCGGCGTCGAAAGCCACGGCATGATGGCGTCCGAACGCGAACTGGAACTCAGCGAAGAACATGATGGCATCATCGAATTGCCGTCAGGTGATGTCGGCCAGCGGTTCACCGATTGGCTGGCGCAGAACGCGCCCGAAAAGATCGACCCGGTGATCGAGATCGCCATTACGCCGAACCGCGCCGATGCGCTGGGGGTGCGCGGTGTGGCGCGCGATCTGGCGGCGCGCGGGCTGGGCACGCTGAAGCCGGTGGTAAAGGCGCAGATCGAAGGCGCGTTCCCGTGCCCCATCGGGCTGCGTATCGACGACGATACGCAGGCGAATGGCTGTGCGGTCTTTGCAGGCCGCCTGATCCGGGGTGTCACCAATGGCCCCAGCCCGGACTGGCTGCAGCGCCAGTTGAAGGCTGTGGGCCTGCGGCCCATTTCGGCGCTGGTCGATGTCACCAACTGGTTCACCTATGACCGCAACCGCCCCCTGCACGTGTTCGACGCCGACAAGGTGACGGGCGATCTGCGCATCCACCGCACCATGGGCGGCGAGACGATGGTGGGGCTGGATGACAAGACCTATACTTTCGGCCCCGGTCAGGTGGTGATTTCGGATGCGACCGGCGTCGAATCCATCGCGGGCATCATGGGCGGGGCCGCCACGGGATGTACCGACGCGACGGTGAACGTGTTTCTGGAGGCGGCCGTCTGGGACCGCATCCAGATCGCGATGACCGGCCGCGCGTTGAAGATCAACACCGATGCGCGCTATCGCAACGAACGCGGCATCGACCCGGCCTACAACATGCAGGGGCTGGATGATGCGACGCAGATGATCCTGGACCTGTGCGGTGGGGTGGCGTCGAATGTGGTGATCGCCGGCGCTGTGCCCGATACCGCGCGTGCCTTCAAATTGTCGCCCGCACGGGTGCAAAGCCTGGTCGGGATGGACATCTCCGAATCCGAACAGCGCCAGACCCTGACCCGGCTGGGGTTTCGGATGGAAGGCGACATGGCCTGGGTGCCGTCCTGGCGGCCAGACGTGATGGGCGAGGCTGATCTGGTCGAAGAGGTGGCGCGGATCGCGTCGCTGACCAAATTGCGGGGCCGCCCGTTGCCGCGCCTGCCGGGTTTGCCGAAACCGGTGCTGACGCCCGCGCAATCGCGCGAACGCATCGCCCGGCGCACGGCGGCGGCGCTGGGATACAACGAATGCGTGACCTACAGCTTTATCGATCAGGCTGCGGCGGCGCTGTTTGGCGGCGGCACAGAGATCACGATGCTGGCCAACCCCATCGCGTCGGACATGAGCCACATGCGCCCCGACCTGCTGCCGGGCCTGTTGCAGGCGGCGGCGCGCAATCAGGCGCGCGGTTTCATGGATCTGGCGTTGTTCGAGGTCGGGCCGGTGTTTCACGGCGGCGAACCAGGCGAACAATCGGTACAGGTGACCGGTCTGTTGGTGGGTCGCACCGCGCCGAAAGACACGCATGGCACCTCGCGCGCTGTTGATGTGTTCGACGCCAAGACGGACGCCGAGGCGATCCTTGCCGCCCTGGGCGCACCGCAAAAGGTGATGATCCTGCGGAATGGCGCGGATTGGTGGCACCCTGGGCGGCATGGCCAGATCGGACTGGGGCCGAAAAAGATCCTTGGTACCTTTGGCGAAGTGCATCCTCGGATCCTGCGCGCTCTGGACGTCAAGGGCCCCGCCGTGGCGTTCACGCTGCATCCTGCCGAGGTGCCGGAACCGAAGGTGCGCAGCGTTGCCCGGCCCGCGCTCTTGCTGCATCCGCTGCAACCGGTTGAACGCGATTTCGCCTTTGTCGTCGACGCACGCACCGAGGCTTTGACGTTGGTCAACGCCGCTCTGGGCGCCGACAAGGCGCTGATCGCCGATGTGCGGGTGTTTGACGAATTCATCGGCGGGACTCTGGGCGAGGGCAAGAAATCCATCGCCATCACGGTCCGGCTGCAGCCCGTCGACCAGACGCTGAAAGACGCCGACATCGATGCCGTCGCCGCCAGAATCGTCGAAAAGGTCACCAAGGCGACTGGCGGCGTGCTGCGCGGCTGACGCGCGGCACCTGCGGCTTTTCAGCAACGGCATGGGAACCAGTGACCTGCTTTCCCCGTGTTCCTGTCACGTTCGCGTGGCACTGGATTATCATGATATCACTGACCGCCGCATGGAACGCGCGGTCCTAACAACAACCGAGTGAAACGGAACGATGCTCAACGAGTTCAAAAATTTTATCGCCAAGGGCAATGCCATGGACCTTGCCGTCGGGATCATCATCGGCGCTGCCTTTACGGCGATTGTCGGCAGTCTGGTCAGTGATTTGATCAACCCGATCATCGGCCTGATTCTGGACGGGGTCGATTTCACCAACATGTTCGTCGTACTGTCGGGAACTGTAGCCGACGGCGTCGGGTTGCAGGTCGCCCGCGATGCCGGTGCTGCGGTGTTTGCCTATGGCGCCTTCATCACGGCCGTGATCAATTTCATCATCATCGCCTTTGTGGTGTTCATGCTGGTCAAGGCAGTCAACGTTCTGAAATCGCGGACTGAAAAAACCGCCGCGCCGGCCGCGCCCTCTGGTCCGACGGAAATCGACCTGTTGATTGAAATCCGCGATTCGCTGCGCAAGCAGGCCTGACCGGGGTCAGTGCAGCGGATATTCCGCCAGCACCTCGTAGACCGGACCATCCTTTGTCAGGATGCTCTCGAACAGACAAAACGCCCTGGCCGTGAATGCGGGCAGGGCGACATCGCTTCTGGCCGCCATGAACCGGCCTAACCGGGCGGCCTGATCCGGTCCCAGTCCCCGATTGAACCGTGCCAGCGTCACATGCGGACGAAACCGGACCCGGTCCAATGCTATTCCCGCGCCATGGATCACGGCGCGCAACCGGGTGTGCAATGCGTCCAGCGGCGGGCAGGATGTGACGCCGATGTGCAACGCGTCGGGGTCGGCCCGGTCGAACAGGTCCAGTCCGGCCAGCCGCAGGTCAAAGGCGGGTGCACGCAGCGCCTCCAGCGCGTAATGCAGTTCTTGCAGTTCAGCGTCGCTCCGATCACCCAGAAACACCAGTGTCAGGTGCAGGTTTTCGCCCGGCACCACAC
>JBBRCF010000121.1:0-10399 GCA_038205135.1 Rhodobacterales bacterium | reverse complement strand
GACGCGTTGCGGCTATGTGCGGGCAAGATCGCGCTGGCGGCGGTTGGCGGTACGGTGCGGATCGTCGAGTTGTAACGCAGAGCGGCGCCGGTTTCGGCGTCACGCCTGGCGACGTGAATGGCGCCCCGTTCTAGCGCCGGGTCGATGTCTGCTGGTTCTGCAAGCCGACGACACGCACGGTTCTGACCCCGTCCAGCTGTTGATCCGTCAGCGCCAGCGCCACGGTCACGGTGCGCGACTGGACCGGGCCCTGCAATGTCCGGTTGCGCGGATACAGCACCTGCAGATCATAGGTCAGCACACCCGCGTCGGGTGCGCCCTGCGGCACCAACCGCACGTCATATGCCCCCTGCCGCCGCGCCACGCCGGAAGCCCGGATCATCGCCCCGCCCGGAATGCGTTCCAGCGCCAATTCGGTGACCTGATCGACGTTCTGGCCCTGATACACGAAATCCGGTCTGCTGATCCCCGATTTTGGCGGGATCAGCGCGTTTTTCGCGTCAGCGGTCACCGGTTCGGACCGGCTGCCGCCAAACCAGTTGCGCGGGTTGAAATTGCTGTCGCGAAACCCGCCGCAAGCCGACAATGTCAGGGTGGCCACCAGAAGGGCCGGGATCACGCGCCGCATCGCATCTGCCTCGTTCGCTCTTTGATGTCCGGGTTAGCGCATCGCGGCTTGGATGGAAAGCGCGTCGTTTCGGTGACTGGACCTTGGCCCATCCGGCCCCTAGGTGTGCGGCAAAGGAGAACTGCTATGGCCCAACCCGCCTTTGAGGATATCGTCGCCGATTTCGCGTTTCTGGATGATTGGGAAGACCGCTATCGTCATCTGATCGATCTGGGACGCGCGATGCCGGCTCTGGATGCGGCGGTCAAGGTGCCGGCCATCAAGGTGGACGGTTGCGCCAGTCAGGTCTGGCTGTTGCCGCGTCTGACCGACACGCGGATGGGGTTTCAGGGCGACAGCGACGCGATGATCGTGCGCGGGCTGATCGCGGTGCTGCATGCGCTGTATGATGGCTTGCCGTTGGATCAGGTTGGCGCGGTGAATGCGGGTGCGGAACTGGCGCGGCTGGGACTGGACCAGCACCTGTCGGCGCAGCGGTCAAACGGAGTGCGCGCGATGGTGGACCGGATCCGGACGCTCGCGGCCGGCTAAAGCCGCGCCAGCGCCGGCTGCAGATCGCCATAGCCGGTGAACCGTCGTTCGAATGCCAGACCCAGCCGCGCGGCGCAATCGCGGGCCTTGGCGGTCAGGGCGGGATCATCGGTCTGGGCCTGATAGACCAGCGTTTCATAAGCGCCGAAATAGGTGTCGCGCAGCTGCGGGTAGCGGTCCAGCCCCAGCGGCCGCCAGACAAAGGCATCGAATTGCCGCACCAGAAAATCCGTCAGGTAGAACGCCGTCATTTCGTCCCGCCCGGCAAAGGCGGCGTTACCTTCGAAGAAACTGTAGCAGTGCGGGCCGTCCAGCATTGCCACCCCCAGCCGGTCCGCCAGCGCCTGCAACCGCCCCCCTGTGCCGCAATCGGCATAGGCCAGAAACACCGCCTGATAGGCGGCGCGGCGGGCGGCGATGGCTGTTTCGACCGCCGCCGGGATGCGGTCGGGATGGTTGTGCAGGATCGCGGGCAGGCAATGCAGGTCGATATGGTCCCAGCCGTTGACCGTCGTCAGGTCAAGGATTTCGCGCGCCAGCGCGCCGCAGGCAATCACCAGCACGCGGCCCGTACCCTGCGGGGGCAGGCCATGGTCGGTCAGCGTATGGTCATCGGGCACTTGCATGGCCGCAGCATGACGCCGCGTTCCGGCTGACGCCATCGGCAATCCGACCGATGCTGGCGGAAACCGACACAGGAGCGCCGGATGACCGACCCCGAATTTACCCCGCGCAGCCCCGATTATGCCGCCCGCGTCCGCGACAGTTTCGCGCGTCAGGCCGCAATGACCACGTTCGGTGCGCGACTGGTCAGCGTCGCGCCGGGCCGGGTGGCGGCGGAAATGCCGTTCAACGCCGGCCTGACCCAGCAGCACGGGTTCCTGCATGCGGGCGTCGTGGCCGCTGTGCTGGACAGCGCCTGCGGCTATGCGGCGTTTTCGCTGATGGATGTCGACAGTGCCGTGCTGACCGCCGAATTCAAGATAAACCTTCTGGCCCCGGCTGCGGGCCGGATGTTCCGGTTCGAGGCCCATGTGATAAAATCCGGCCGCACCCTGTTGCCGACCGAAGGGCGCGCCTTTGGCAGCGGCGATGATGGCGAAAAACTGATCGCCACCATGTCTGCCACCATGATGGCGGTGCGGGGCAGGGGCCTGACCGGCTAGACCCGGAGACAGGATCAGGCGTGGGCTACGGCCTGATTGTGCTTGCGCGCGACCAGCGCCTTGGCGGTTTCCACGGCGACGGCCGCATCGCGGCAATAGGCATCCGCGCCGATGGCCCGGCCGAATTCCTCGTTCAGCGGTGCGCCGCCCACCAGCACGATGAAATTGTCGCGCAGACCCTTTTCGACCAGCGTGTCGATCACGACCTTCATGTAGGGCATGGTGGTGGTCAGCAGCGCCGACATGCCAAGGATATCCGCGCCTTCGCTTTCCAGCGCGCCCAGATATTTCTCGACCGGATTGTTGATGCCCAGATCGACGACCTCAAACCCAGCGCCTTCCATCATCATGCCGACCAGGTTCTTGCCGATGTCGTGGATGTCGCCCTTGACGGTGCCGATCACCATCTTGCCCATGCGCGGCGCGCCGGTTTCGGCCAGCAGCGGCTTCAGGATGGCCATGCCGCCCTTCATCGCATTGGCGGCCAGCAACACTTCGGGCACAAACAGGATGCCGTCGCGGAAGTCGCGGCCGACGATGGTCATGCCTTCGACCAGCGCTTGGGTCAGCACCTGATAGGGTTGCCAGCCGCGCGACAGCAGAAGGTTCACACCTTCCTCGATTTCGTCGCGCATCCCGTCGTAAAGGTCGTCGTGCATCTGCTGCACCAGTTCCTCGGTCGACAATTCGGACAGGATGATTTCGTCGTCGGACATCGGTCAGGTTCTCCGGGGTTGCGCCCGCGTGGAGGCGGGACAGGCTCATTTCAGTCACTAAGCGGCAGGCGACTGTCCGGATTGCGACATGACGCGCCGTTCTTCCGACACGGACCTGCAATTCCGGGCCTGCGGACCGCGCTTTAGCCCCGGCGGCGGCGTTCGCGTTTCGGCGCGCTATCGTCGCCGGTGCCATCGGACGCCGATGAAAACGCCCCCAGCGCCCCGGTGATCTGGTCCAGAGTCGGTCGCGGACCGATGGGGCGGGTTTCCAGCGCCGCCCGCATCTGCACCAGATGTTCCGGCATCGTGCCGCAGCATCCGCCGATCAGACGCGCGCCGCAATCGCGCGCCAGCACAGCATAATCTGCCATCAGCGCGGGCGTGCCGTCGTAGTGGATGTGGCCGTCGTGGTATTTCGGAATGCCGGCGTTGCCCTTGGCGATCAGCGGGCGTTCCGATCCCTGCGCGGCAAACCCCAGAATGGTGCGCAAAAGGTCGGACGCCCCGGTGCCGCAATTCGCGCCAAAGGCCAGCGGCGGGTTCGGCAGCGCATCGACCATCGTGACCATTGCCGCCGAGGTCAGGCCCATCATGGTGCGGCCTGCGGTATCAAAGCTCATCGTGCCGCACCACGCCATCCCTGCGCGCGCGAATCCTTCCGCGGCGGCGCGGTATTCTTCGGGCGCGGAAATGGTTTCCAGCCACAGGATGTCGGCACCGCCGTCTTTCAGCCCCTCGGCCTGTTCGTGGAATATTTCGACCGCCAGCGCATGGGTCATCGTGCCCATCGGTTCAAAGATATCGCCGGTCGGTCCGACGGATCCGGCCACGATGACGGGGCGGCCGGCTGTATCGGCCACCTCGCGGCCGATTTCCGCGGCGATGCGGTTCAGGGTGCGGGTGCGGCCCTGCGCATCGTGCAGTTTCAGCCGCGCGGCGTTGGCACCGAAACTGTTGGTCAGAAACAGGTCCGACCCGGCATCGACCGCGCCCTGATACAGGGCACGGATGCGGTCGGGGTGGTCTTCGTTCCAGATTTCGGGTGCATCGCCGGACTGCAGCCCCATTTCGAACAGGTTTGTGCCGGTCGCGCCGTCCAGCAGGATCCAGTCGCGGGTGGCCAGCATCCGGGAAAACGCGTCAGTCATGGGCAGGGTCCTGTCGGGTTGCGCGGCGGGTCGCCGGTTGGCGTAAAATGGTGCCGACCGCGTGTCATGCAGCCGCTGGTTTCGCAACTGCATAATCCTCATGACCATCCTGAGCCCGGCCGTGGCCAGCATCCGCAGCGATGGGGTTGTACCGATCGCCGGGGTGGTCAGGATGGTCGCCGGTCAGATCGTCGCGCGGGTCGCCGACCGCGGGCTCTGGCCCCTGTCGCCCCGTGTCTGTCGATCCTGTCGGGCGACGGATCGCTGCGGCGAGGTCCAGCAGACCAAGCCCCAATGCCAGCCACGACGGGGCGGCCGCGTAACGCGGTTCATAGCGGGGGGCAAAGCCGTCCTTGAATTGCGCCAACCCCGACGCCCCGGCCAACCGCAAGTGCCACCAGGCCAGTCCGTGCTGCCAGCCGGTGGCCTGTGGCCCGGCCCGGGCCGGGATCGTCGCCAGCGACAAGCGCGCGATGCCGTCGCGCCGCGCGGCGGTCCGCGCGGCCAAGATCAGCGCCTGCATGGTGCCATCGGGGGCCACCGGGCGGATGCGCATCAGGTCCAACGTCCGTTCCGACCGTCCTGCATGAAAACTGGCAAAGGCCACCAGTTGTCCGTCCGCCCAAGCCAGATAGACCTGCTGTGCCCGCGTTGCCGCACCAAATCGCCCCATGGTCACACCGCGCGCGGGGCCGCGCGCCCGTTGCCATGCGGCATCGACAGTCGCCATTGCGTCCCATGGCAAGGCCGCAGGCCGTTCATCTGGCGTAGCAACGGTAACGCCGGCCAGCGCCGCATGGCGCAATTTGCGTCGCAAGGTGCTGTGGGCCGGACCGTTCAGGCTGAAAATGACGGGGTTTAGCAGCGCCTCGTCGGCGATGTGGCGCAGACGCCAGCCCCGCGCGCGCGCCGAAACTGCGGCGCGTGGTCCCAGCCGATACGCCAGTGCCACCCGCCCGCCGGCCCGCGCGACCACCCGCAGATCATCCAGCAGCGCCGCTTGCCGGCCCGACAGCGGGTCCAGAAACTGCACCAGTGTCTGGCCGGTTGTGATCAGGCCCAACGCCCCCTGCGGCCGCACCAGCACCAGACCGCCGGACTGCAGCAGCACCGCTGCCTCGGCCCGGGACGCGCCGTGCAGATCGGTGGGGCAGACCAAATCAGGGGGCAACGGTTGCGCCACCACAGCGCCGCGCCGCAACAGTCCGGGACGTGCCAGCGGCACCAAGGCCAGCAGACCGGGCAGGACATGGGTCACCACACGATAGCCCAGAACCGCGGTCATCATGTCCTGTGGCACCGATGGCGCCAGCAGCGTCAGCAAGGCAACCTCGAACGCGCCCAATCCGCCCGGCAGTCCGGACAGCAACCCCGCCGTAACGGCCAGCAGAAACGCCGGATAGAGCGCGCCAAGACCCGGCGCATCAGGCCACAACAGCCACAACGCCAGACAGGCCGCGCCGGTGTCCACCGCTGCATAGCACCACAGCCCCGCCAAGGTCGGCAACGTGGGCAGTCGCCGCGCCAGCGCCGGCCAGACCAGCAACGCGCCGGGCAGCACCAGCACCAAGAGCAGCACCACCGCCGCCACACCGCGCGTTGGGCCGACCGGCCAGTCGGGCGGCACGGTCCCGACCAGCAGTGCTGCCGCCGCCAGCGTGACCAGCGCCGACAGGAACCCGGCCGCGACCCAGAGCGTGACCGCAAGGGCCGGCCCGATGCCCAGCCCCGGCAACAGCCGCCAGCGCGCCAGCACGCCGGTCAGCACACCCAGCCCGGCGGCCTGCGAAAAAGCGATAGCCGCTACGCCGGCGCGGCGGGCCTGCGCGGCCGGCACACCCGTGCCCAGATGGCGATGGATCAGCGCGTCATATCGCCCAAGCGCCGCAAAACTGACCGCAGTGGCGACCGCCGCCAGACCCCAGCGCCAGACCGGCAGATCGGCCAGCGCCGCCAGCGCTGCCACCGGGTCCAACGCTGCCAACCGGGTCCAGATCAATGCGAGCACGGCTGCCGACAGCGCCAGCATCAGCCCCTGCCGCCGCATTTGCGGCCACAGCGGTGATCGGCGCGGCGGCGCGGGTTGCAAGCCTGAAAGCGCCATCGCCGTGCCCCGTGCCCCCCATGTCGTGACCCGGTATCGGGTGTCTGCCATGGCGCTTTCGTGGCAGCCCCGGCTTACCGTCCGGTTAAGCCGGGCGAAAAACCGGACCGGTAAAACAGAAACGGCGCCGGAAAACCGGCGCCGCCACGGATCCGGATGGTGACCGGCCCGCAAGAAGAAAAGTGAACCGGCCCGACCGCAGATCAGATCGGGGTGGCCGCGGTCACTTGGCCTCGGTCATCAGTTGCGATTTTGCCAGCGGCAGAAACTCGTCCATCTTGGCGCGGATTTCTTCGGCAGTGCTTTTGTCGCCGAGATCGCCCAGCACCTTGCGCACCACATCTTCGTGGCCCGCTTCTTCGAAATCGGCGGTGATCACCTCGATGGCATAGGCCGCGGCGTCATCGCCGGATTTGCCCATCAGCGCGGCGGCCCAGAGGCCCAACAGCTTGTTCGCACGGGCCTGTGCCTTGAACTGCATCTCGGCATCATGGGCAAATTTCGCCTCAAAGGCGTTCTCGCGGTCGTCGAATGTGGACATTTTGGTGCTCCATCGGCGTTGCAGGTGATCGTCTGGATATGCCAATCGCCTGCCGTCAGCGCAAGCCAAGGCGCGGCTAAAAACGCCGGCGAACGCGTCAGATACGGCAAAAGTTTGCGGAGCGGGTCCATTAACCCGCGTGTGACCCGCGCGCGCCGATGTCTTTGGCGTAAAACGCGGCAACCCGGTGCCCGGGGCGAACGGGTTTGCCCGGATTATTTCGCGGCCGGGCCATTTTTCCGCCGGGATGGGTCTGTAGGATCAGCCTGAAATCACCAACCTCGCATACCCGAAGATCAGACATCCCACAGTCCAGAAGGATAAACTCATGGGTCTGTTTTCAAGCCTGCGCAAAACCGCAGTCCCGGCGCCCGCCACCGATGATCTGGCGCGGGCGATGCTGACCGTTCCGGTGTTGGTGGCTTTTGCCGACCGCCATATCGACGAACGCGAAGCCAGCATGCTGATCCCCGAGGCGCTGAAAATGCAGCCGTTTTCAGCCATGGGATTTCAGCGCACGCTGGATCTGTGCAAGGCGGTGGCGCTGGATCTGCAACGGCGCGGCGGCAAGGTTCTGATGAACGAGGCCCTGCCGCATCTGAACATGGGCGCGCGTGAAGCGGCGTTCATATTCGCTTGCCGGATCGCGGCCGCTGACGGCCGGATGGCCGACGAGGAAATCCAGACGCTCATAAACCTGGCCTGGGACATGGGGATCAGTTCCGACCGCCTGAACCAACTGTTGGACGCCGCCATCGGAAAACGCGCAGCCTGATCCGACATGCACGGCGCAAACAAGGTGGGCAATGGCACATGGTCGCTGGACCGGCTGGCGGACCGCCAGCACCGGATTGTGCCGGACATCGCGCAGGTGCAGGCGCGCAACGCATCTTATGTCTGCGTCTCGGTCGGAGCGAAAAGCGATGCGCTGACGGACACGTTCCGCGCCGCCCGGCTGTGCAGTTGCCTCGCGGCGGTCTTTTGCGCGCTTGCCGGTGGCACAGGCGGTCTCTTGCCGGTGGCACAGGCGGTCTCTTGCCGGAGGCACAGGCGGTCTATTGGGAAACCGCCGAACATTTCCTGCCGCCGGCGCGGATCATCGAAATGGCCGATGAAGCGATGGGTGACAACTGGCCGCTGGTGTCCTGGCTCAGTTTCGACATCGGGCAGGTCGATCTGGGCGCGGGCGTGGTGACGCCTTGTGGGACCCGGGGGCTGGTGCCGTTCAAGGGCCATGAGATCAGCCTTGTGCCCGCGCCGATGACCATCGAACAGGCCTTTGCCATGGTTGCGACAGCCGTGAACATGGTGACGGATCGTGGTCATGTGTTTCGCGACGGCGAAACGCTGGGCCATGACGGCCAGAGCCCGGCGCAATCGCTGCGCATCCGCCGGGTGCCGGGGGACACTGGTGATGGCGTCACATGGGACACGGTCCTGCTGATGCATCCCGACGGCCCGTTGACCTATCAGGCCTACGCAGGGCCGATGACAGAACGCGCCCCATCGGCGCCATCCATCAAGAAACGCGGCGAGGCCGGTCTGTTCAAACGACTGGTGCGCGCGATTCGGACATCCTGACGCTGTCGCGGCTGCGGCGCCTCGCTTGCAGCACAAGGCGGCATGCCCTATGACGGCGGGGATCACCCCCGAGACTCGCCTCGCGGGTGCAGGTCTGGAGTGCAGATGGCACGGCGCAAGAAAATCTACGAAGGCAAGGCCAAGACTTTGTACGAAGGCCCGGAACCCGGCACCTTCGTGCAGTATTTCAAGGATGACGCCACCGCCTTCAACGCCGAAAAACATGCCATCATCGAAGGCAAGGGCGTGCTGAACAACCTGTTGTCCGAGTATTTCTTTACCGGGCTGAACAACATGGGCGTTCCGACGCATTTCATGCGGCGGCTGAACATGCGCGAACAGTTGGTGCGCGCCTGCGAGATCATTCCGCTGGAGGTGGTGGTGCGCAACTACGCCGCCGGGTCGCTGTCGAAACGGCTGGGCATCGCAGAAGGTACGCAATTGCCGCGCCCGATCATCGAATACTACTACAAGGACGACAAACTCGGTGACCCGATGGTCAGCGAGGAACACATCGCGGCCTTTGGCTGGGCCAGCCAGCAGGACATGGATGACGTGGTCAGTCTGGCGTTGCGGGTCAATGATTTCCTGTCGGGCGTGATGTTCGGCGTCGGTATCCGGCTGATCGATTTCAAGATCGAAATCGGGCGCATCTGGGACGGCGATTTTGCGCGGCTGATCGTGGCGGATGAAATCAGCCCGGACTCGATGCGGCTGTGGGATGTCGAAACCAATCGCAAGCTGGACAAGGATGTGTTCCGCCGCGATCTGGGGTCGCTGACCGACGCCTACACCGAGGTCGCGCGCCGTCTGGGCGTGATGCCCAAGGGGCAGGGGATCCCCGGCAAGCCGACGCTGATCAACTGAGGAAGACCGCCATGAAGGCCAAAGTGACCGTGATGCTGAAAACCGGCGTTCTGGACCCGCAGGGTGACGCGGTGCGCCATGCGTTGGCGGGGCTGGGTTTTGCTGGTGTCACAGGGGTGCGGCAGGGCAAGGTGATCGAACTGGACCTGGCCCCCGGCACGCCCGAGGCCGAGGTGCGCCAGATGTGCGAGCGTCTGCTGGCGAATACCGTGATCGAACGTTTCACGGTCGAGATGCTCTGATGCTGGCCGCCGTCACGGTGTTTCCCGGTTCGAACTGCGACCGCGACCTGAAATGCGCGCTGGAGGCCGCCGGGTTCCGGGTGGCTATGGTGTGGCACAAGGATACGGCGCTGCCCCCCGGTGTCGATCTGGTGGGCGTGCCCGGCGGGTTTTCCTTTGGCGACTATCTGCGCTGCGGCGCGATTGCGGCCCAGGCTCCGATCATGCGCGCGGTCAGTGACCACGCCGAACGCGGCGGCTATGTGTTGGGCATCTGCAACGGGTTTCAGGTCCTGACCGAAACCCGCCTGCTGCCGGGGGCGCTGATGCGCAATGCGGGCCTGAAATTCATCTGCAAGACGGTTGAGCTGACCTCCGAGACGCCCGACAGCGCCTTTACCGCCGGCTATGGCCGGGGTCAGGTGCTGCGGATCCCGATCGCCCATCACGATGGCAATTACCAGGCCGACACTGAAACGCTGGACCGGCTGGACGGCGAGGGCCGGGTGGCGTTCCGCTATGTCGCGGACGTGAACGGCGCAGCGCGGCGCATCGCGGGCGTGCTGTCCGACAATCGCCGCGTTCTGGGGATGATGCCACACCCCGAACGCGCAGCCGACCCGGTGCAGGGATCGACCGACGGTCGGCAGATGTTCGCCGCTTTGGCCGGGGCGCTGATCGCTGCCTGACCCGCGCGCCTTGGAAAGTAACGCCTCCGCGCATAAGGTCGGTGGCATGTCCAAAGCAGTCACCCGTGTCCGCCCGCCCGTGCCGCGCCCCGCGCGCACGATAGGCTGGCGCGTGCGGGCGGCGCTCGGGTTGCTGCTGGCGGCGGCGGTGGCGACGATCATCGTCACCAACATGATGCTGACCGACCGGTTCACCCAGAATAC
>JBBRCF010000120.1:0-10434 GCA_038205135.1 Rhodobacterales bacterium | reverse complement strand
GGGGCCGGATCGGTTCCATGTCGCGCATCCGAAAACCACAGTGTCTGATACCGCTGAGGGCGGTCTGGATACGCTGGTCACCTGGGTCAGCATGGATTTGCCATCGCATGTCGAACGCGGCATCGCGCGCGGAAAAGATGTGACCCTGCAAGGCAATGACAGTGCCAGCCGGCTGGAGGCCGACGGTGACCGGGTCACGTTGGCGGGCGGGCACAGAGATGATCTGTTCGTGATCCGGCCCGCCGCCACGACCACGACGATCCGCATCGGCGCCGGCGACGGCCACGACCGCCTGCGCGGGTTTTCCGATGGCGACCGGCTGGCCCTGTCGCCGGCGTTGCAGGCGACCCGCGCCGCATGGACCCTTGCCGATGCGCCGGACGGCATGCTGGTCACATTCGGCCCGGACCAGACCCTGGTGATCGAAGGCCACGACCGCACTGCGGTGCGGCGGCTCTTGAATATGAAATGACCGACACCACCCCGACCGGGCAAAACCACGGGAACCACGTAAGATTGGCGCATCGGGCATGAGACCGTTTCAAGCAACCTTTCTGGGTATCGGCGCGCAGAAATGCGCATCGACCTGGCTATATGGCGTTTTGCAGCAATGCCCCGAAGTCAGGGTCAGTGACGAAAAAGAAGTGGACTTTTTCAGTTACTATTTCGATCGCGGTTATGAATGGTACGAACGTCATCTGACCGGTGAACCGCCGCGCCGGCATCGTGGCGACATTTCGCCATCCTATTTCATCCATGCCGCTGCGGCCGACCGGGCAGCCGCCTATAATCCCGACCTGCATGTTTTCGTCACCTTGCGGGATCCGGTGCAGCGCGCCTTTTCCAACCATCTGCACGAGGCGCGCAAAGGCCATATCACCGGCGGCAATCTGGTTTTTGCCACGGCGATGGCCAATAATCCCCTGTATCTGGATCAAGGCCGCTATGCGACGCATCTGGTGCGCTGGCTGAATGCATTTCCGCGTGACCGCGTGCACATCCTGTTTCAGGAAGAAATTCATGCCGACCGACCCGCCATGGCGCGTCAGATCACCGATTGCCTTGGATTGCCGGCGCTGACCGATTTTGTGGACCTGCGGGCGAATGAAAGCGTCACCTACCGTAATCCGGTGATTGGCGAATTTCTGGGGAAATTCGGCACCGCCGCCCGCCGTCACGGGCTGGGCCGTCTGGTCGAAAACGTCAAGTCAGCGCCCGGAATACGCCAATTCCGTGCAGCAAATCGCGAAGACATGCGCGACATCGTGCCGGGACTGACCGGCGATGATATCCGCAACCTGATGGACCATTACGCCGACGAGGTCACCCGGCTGGAAACCCTGATTGGCCGGCCGGCCCCGTGGCCTCAGTTTCACGCGGTGCGGTAGGCCGTTCTGGCCGGCTTTGCGGCGCAGTTGCCGCTGGTTGATGGTGTCGCAGCACCTGTCAGGGCCGCCCAATCCCGGGAAAATTGTTGCGCAGGGACTACAGTCCCCCGATTTTTCCGGTCTGTGGATTTTAATCGTGCCGCCGCCCGACCGCGACGCAGCTATAGTACGCACAAGAAGCCCAAGGCTCACGAGCAGAAAAGACATAAACATGAAACGACTTGCGTTCCTCACGGTCACCGTGGGTCTTGCGTCGTGCACAGCTGTCGGGCCCGACCATGTCGCGCCGCAGGCAAACATGCCTGTGCAGTTCGCCATGGCCCAATCGACCGACATCGACAGTATCGCGGACGACCGGTGGTGGGAAGGCTTCGCTGACCCGCTGCTGAACGCCTACATGCAGCGCAGTCTGGCGCAAAGTTTGGAAATCAAGTTTGCGCGTGAACGGATCACCGAGGCGCAGGCATTGTACCGCGCAGCCGGGGGCGGCGGATTGCCTGCGGCCCAGCTGTCCGGTGATCTGCGCCTGAACACCACGACAACGGTCGCGAATTCACGCACCACCGGAAATGATGTCGGCACGCTTGGCGCGGATTTCGTGTTCGATGTATTCGGCGGCGCATCCCGCAACATCGAAGCCGCCGGCGCGTCCGTCGAGGCCGCGGCGCTGGATGTCTGGGTGACACGGCTGGCGTTTCAGATGGAACTGATCGGCGCCTATATCGACGCGCGCTTTTTCCAGAACGCAATCGCCATCACCAACGAAGCCATCGCCAACCGCAAGCGCACGCTGGGACTGGTCAGGGTGCAGATGACGATCAACGATGTCACCACGCTGGAGGTCACGCGGGCCGAGGCGGAATTGTCCGTCGTACAGGCCAGACTGCCGACGGAAAAGATCGGCTTTGACAGCAATGCCGTCCGGCTGGCCGCCTTGCTGAAAATCCCGGTGTCGGATGTCATGGCGCAATTGACCAAATCGAATACCGGCATTCCGATGCCGAAACGGTTGTTCGATGCGGGCGTTCCGACCAGTCTGCTGCGCAACCGCCCCGACATCCGCGTGGCCGAACGTCAGTTGGCCGCCCGCATGGCGGCTGTCGGTGTGTCAGAGGCGGCGCTGTATCCGTCGCTCAGCCTTGGCGGGTTCATCCGGGCCGGCACCGACAACACGCTGCAGATCGGTCCGGCGCTGGTCATTCCGTTGCTGAACCGGCCCCGCCTGATCGCCAATCGCGATGCGGCGGTGTCGCGTGCGCGGCAGTCGGAATTGAACTGGCAGATCACGGTGCAGGACGCGATTTCAGAGGTGGAACAAACCCTCTCGCGGGCCAAGAACCGGCGCGAGGAAATCGCGGCGCTGACGCGGGCCCTGCGTGACTATCAGAAACTGGCGCGGCTGGTGCAGGATTCCTACGAATTGCGCAGCAGCACCCTGCTGGAACTGTTGGATGCGGCGGAAAACGTCACCGATACCGCCAGCGATCTGGCGCGGTCGAAACGCGAGTACGCCACCGCGGTCGCCGAATTGGCCGTGGCTACGGGGCGCGGCACCCGCGCGCTGGAAGAATTGCCAGTGCCGCCGATCTCAACAGCCCCGTGACCCGCACCAAATCGTGCGGGCATCAGCGGTGATCGCGGCGGACCTTATCGCCCGCGTGGCCCGGAAAACCCGCGCGCGATCAGTTCCTTCATGATCTCGTTGGTGCCGCCGTAGATCCGCTGCACGCGGGCATCGGCCCACATCTCGCCGATGGCATATTCCTGCATGAACCCGTAACCGCCATGCAGTTGCAGACAGGCGTCCAGCACTTCGCCCTGCATGTCGGTGGTCCACCATTTCGCCATCGCGGCTTTTTCGACCGTCAGCTTGCCCTGCAGGTGTTCCGTGATGCAGTCGTCAAGAAACGCGCGCGCCACCGTCGTCTTGGTCTGGCATTCCGCCAGCACAAACCGCGTGTTCTGAAACTGCGTCAGCGGCCCGCCAAACGCCTTGCGGGTCTGGCAATAAGCGATGGTGCGGTGCACGGCACCTTCCATCGCGCCGACCGCACCGCAGGCGATGATCAGACGTTCTTGCGGCAACTGGCTCATCATCTGGGCAAAGCCCTTGCCTTCTTCCAGCCCGAGGATGTTTTCCGGCGGCACGGGCACGTTGTCAAAGAACAGCTCGGACGTATCCGCCGCATGCATCCCGATCTTTTCGAGGTTCCGCCCGCGCGCGAAACCGGGCGCGTTGGCGGTTTCCACCACGACAAGGCTGATACCCTTTCCGCCCAGCGATGGGTCGGTCTTCGCGGCGACAATGATCAGATCGGCGTGTTGCCCATTGGAAATGAACGTCTTTTGCCCGGTCAGGCGGTAGACGTTGCCATCACGCACCGCGCGCGTGGTGATCGCCTGCACGTCGGACCCGGTGGCGGGTTCGGTTATCGCCAGCGCACCGACCATCTCGCCCGACGCCATCTGCGGCAGCCAGCGGCGTTTCTGTTCCTCGGTCCCGTAGGCGAGGATGTAATGCGCCACGATCCCGGAATGGATCGGCACGCCCCAGCTGGCCAGATTGGCGCGCGGGTGTTCCATGAAGATCACTGCCTCATGGCCGAAATCGCCGCCCGCGCCGCCGTATTCTTCGGGGATCGACGGGCATAGCAGGCCCATCGCGCCCGCCTCTGTCCATGCGCTGCGGTCCATGATTCCGGCGCGGCGCCAGCGGGTGAAATGCGTCGACCATTCCGTGTCGATGAAACGGGCGGTCATATCCGCCAGCATCACATGGTCATCGGTCATCCATGTCGATCGGTGCAGGGTCATCGCCGGGCCTCCCTTCCTGGCGTTGCGGTGGGATGGGGGTTTCCCCCCACCCCTTGTGCATCAGAAATTTGCCGCTTCCAGCGCCATCACCGGATCGGCGCCCGAATTGATCCGCGCCAGATGCAACGCCGTCGCGGGCAGGCGGCGGGTCATGTAATACCGGCCAGTCGTCAGCTTGGTCTCGTAGAACGCCACGTCGGGCTTGCCGGCATCCAATGCTGCCAGCGCCGCCTTGGCCATCCGCGCCCACATCAGGCCCAGACAGACATGCCCGAAAAGATGCATGAAATCATAGGACCCCGACAGCGCCGCATTGGGGTTCTTCATCCCGTTCTGCATAAAGAACATGCCGGCGGTTTGCAGGTCCTTGGACGCCGCTTTCAGCGGATCGAGGAAATCCTTTTTCAGCCGGTCGTCGCCCTCGTTTTCCTTGATGAAGGTTTTCACCAGATCAAAGAACGCCATCACGTGGCGCCCGCCGTCCTGCGCCAGTTTCCGCCCCACCAGATCCAGCGCCTGCACGCCGTTGGCACCTTCATAGATCATCGCAATCCGGGCATCGCGGGTGAACTGCGACATGCCCCATTCCTCGATGTAGCCGTGCCCGCCATAGACCTGCTGCGCGCGCACGGTCATGTCGTAACCCTCGTCGGTCAGGAACCCCTTGATCACCGGCGTCATCAGCGAAATCAGGCCATCGGCGGCCGCATCATCGTTGCGCTGCGCCCGGTCGATCAGCGATGCGCCCCACAACATAAAGGCGCGCGCGCCCTCGACAAAGCTTTTCTGATCCAGCAGCGCGCGGCGGATATCGGGATGCACGATCAGCGGATCGGCGGGGCCGTTCGGGTTTTTTGTGCCGGTCACATCGCGGCCCTGCAGGCGGTCCTTGGCATAGGCCGCGGCGTTTTGATAGGCTACGTCGGCCTGTGCCAGCCCCTGCATGCCGACCCCCAGACGGGCCTCGTTCATCATGGTGAACATGGCGCGCATGCCTTTGTGCGCTTCGCCCAAAAGGTATCCCGTCGCCTCGTCATAGTTCATGACGCAGGTGGAATTGCCGTGGATGCCCATCTTGTCTTCGATCTTGCCGCAGGTCACGCCGTTGCGCGCGCCCAACGCCCCGTCGTCTTTCACCAGAAACTTCGGTACGATGAACAACGACACGCCCTTGATGCCGTCCGGGCCGCCGGGGATTTTCGCCAGCACCAGATGGATGATGTTGTCGGCCATGTCATGTTCACCGGCCGAGATGAAAATCTTTTGCCCGGTGACGTGGTAGGTGCCATCGCCCTGCGGCACCGCCTTGGTGCGCATCAGGCCCAGATCGGTGCCGCAATGCGGTTCCGTCAGGTTCATCGTGCCGGTCCAGACGCAGGACGTCATGTTGGGCAGATAGGTGTCCTTTTGCGCCTGCGTGCCATGCGCAAGGATCGCCGACGCCGCGCCATGGGTCAGGCCCTGATACATCGTGAACGCCTGATTGGCGGCCGAGAAATATTCCCCAACGGCGGTGCCCATCACATGCGGCAGGCCTTGGCCGCCAAATTCTTCGGGCATGTCCAGCGCGGTCCAGCCGCCATCGCGCACCTGGTCGAATGCGCCCTTGAACCCGGTGGGCGTGCGGACGATCCCGTTTTCCAACACGCAGCCCTCGCGGTCACCGACCGCGTTCAGGGGGGCGAGCAGGTCGGCACAGATCTTGCCGGCTTCTTCCAAAACCGGGCCGGTGAAATCGGCCTCCAGATCGGCATATCCCGGAATGTCGGAGGCGGTGACGTCAAGCACGTCATGCAGCACGAATTGGGTGTCTTTCACGGGGGCGGTATAGCTGGGCATGTCTGGTTTCTCCCTGATGTGATAAGGCGGCCCGTCGCGGTCATTCTGCGGCGTTGCGGGCGGTTTTCATCGAGGCGATCATCCGTTCGCCCCATTTCATCTGCTCGGACAGGTCCGCAATGGCCGCCGTCAGCTCGTTGCGCTGGTGTACCAGCTCGTCCATCCGGCGCTGCGCCACCTCGTAGGTTTTTTCCAGCTGCAGCACCTGTTCATCGCCGCGCTTGTACAGGTCCAGCAATTGCCGGATTTCCTCCAGCGTGAATCCGAAACGCTTGCCGCGCAGGATCAGTTTCAGCCGCGCACGATCACGCTGCGTGAACAGGCGCTTCTGGCCTTCACGGATCGGGAACAGCAGTTCCTTGGCTTCATAGAATCGCAGGGTGCGCGGCGTGACATCGAATGCCTCGCACATGTCGCGGATCGTCATCAATTTTTCGGTCATCCCTTTATCCTCGAACACAGGAACAAGGTAGCCAGATGCAGTTTGGCCGTGCGGGTCACAACTGCATTTAAGCGGTGCGCCGTCACTACGTCACGTCACTTTTGCGTTGACGCAACATGATGTCGCGTAAACCTGTGTCTGCGTCATCCTGTTGCGCGGTCCGGCCGGGATCGCCACCGCCCGGACGCCTGATCTGCGGCCGGCGCGTGGCACATGGCGCGGCGTTCGATGCGATGGGTCATGAACCTCTTGCAGGCGGGTCCTTGGCATCAGGCCGGGCCAGATCGGCGGCGGTGCGGTCACGCAACGCCTGCAGTTCGGTCAGCGCCTCGTCGATCTGGCGGCGCTGTTCGGCCAGTTCGGTCAGTTGCCGGTCGGCCATGGCGATCCACGCGCGGCTCTGCGCCGCCGTGCCTTCGCGTTCGTAGATCATCAGCCATTGCCGGATGTCTTCCAGCGCAAAGCCGAATTTGCGCCCCCGCAGGATCAACGTCATCCGCGCGCATTCGCGGGGCCCGTACCACCGCAATCGGCCGTCCCGTTCGGGGGACAACAATTCGATGTATTCGTAGTACCGCAGCGTGCGCGGCGTCACGTCGAACTTTGTGCACATTTCCTTGAACGACAGTTTTCTGTCGGTCATTGGAAATCCGCCCAGACCTTGCAGCCAGAACCGGCCGTGATGGTTGGCAGCAGTATCAAGCGAAACAGGCTCCGTCCGCGTTCACGTTTGCGCATCTGCACCACCTCGGGAGACGGCAAGGCGGTCTGTGCATGCGCCGCCCTGTCGTCGGGGTGGATGTAGCCGTCGGTCAGATTGCGGTAGGATTCTCGCGCCGCGCCATCGGACAGCACCACCCTTGTCACTAGAATGCCGTCGCGTTCCAGCCGCAGTTCGTTTTCCGTGCCATGGGCCCGCCAGCCCTGCGCCTGCCCTGCCTGCGAAAGCGCGCCCCACAGGATCGGTCGGGGCAGGCTTGCAACCAGTTCGACATGATTTCCCACGGTCTGTTCCTTTTGCGGCGTTACTGCAAAGGCTAGCCGCTGGCGGAGGTGCAGGCAACAGCCGGTCGTTGACCAGCCCCTTGGCAAAGTGCTGCCAACAGCGAATAACGGAGCCAGCACGCCCATTCAGGACAGGAGCCGCCATGGCCATCGACAAGGTGAAATTGGCCCGCCAGTTCGTCGCCGCCATCCCGCATGCCAGCACTCTGGGGATGCAGGTGGACGGGTTGGCGGACGGGGTGGCCGAAATGTCGATGCCGTACGACACGCGGTTGATCGGTGATCCGGAAACCGGGGTGATCCACGGCGGCGCGGTATCGTCGCTTTTGGATACCTGCTGCGGCGCGGCGGTGATCAGCCATCCGAAAAACCCCGGCGGCACCGCCACCATCGACCTGCGCATCGACTACATGCGGGCGGCGACCCCCGGGCAGGCCATTCGCGCGCGGGCCGAATGTTACCATGTCACCCGCAACGTGGCCTTTGTGCGCGCCACCGCGACGGACGATGACGATACCCTGCCAGTCGCCACCGCCACGGGCAGCTTTACCGTAGAACGTCTGGCATGACGCCCCGCAAACGCCCGGAACCCGTGCAAGTCGTCAAACAGCGCCGCGATGCCGCGCTGGCGGCCTTGGTACACGGCGTGCCCTATATCCAGTTTCTGGACGTGCAATTCGACCGGCGCGGCGATGAACTGACGGCGCTGCTGCCGTTCGACGACAAGCTGATCGGCAACCCGATTCTGCCGGCGATCCACGGTGGGGTCACGGCGGCGTTTCTGGAAATTACTGCCGTGATCTGCCTGTCCTGGGCAACGCTGTGGGAAGAAATCGAGGCCGGCGCCTTCGACCCGGACAATCTGGTGACGGGCCAGATGCCACGCCTGCCGAAAACCGTCAGCTTTACCGTGGATTACCTGCGCACCGGCCTGCCGCGCGATGCCTATGCCCGCGCGCAGGTCAACCGGTCCGGGCGGCGCTATGCGTCGGTGCATGTCGAGGCGTGGCAGGACAACCGCGCGCGCCCCCATGCACAGGCGACCGGGCATTTCCTGATGCCGCGCCGGGATGGCTGACACCACGCCGCCCGTGACCTCGACAGGGGGTCCGACCGCACGGCTGACCCATGCGCGCCTGCTGCGCATCGCGCTGCCCATCGTGCTGTCGAATGCGACGGTGCCGATCCTGGGGGCGGTCGATACCGGCGTCATCGGCCAGATGGGATCGGCGGCGGCCATCGGGGCGGTGGGGCTGGGCGCGGTCGTGCTGGCCAGCATCTATTGGGTGTTCGGGTTCCTGCGCATGGGCACCACCGGCCTGACCGGGCAAGCCATTGGCGCGGGCGATACGGCCGAGGCAGTGGCCCATCTGACCCGCGCGGTGCTGATCGGGCTGGCGGCGGGCGTGCTGATCATCGCAGTGCAGGCGCCGATCCTGTGGGCCGCGTTCCGCACCGCGCCGGCCAGCACCGAAGTCGAGGCATTGGCCAGGCAATACATCACCATCCGCATCTGGGGTGCGCCGGCGACGATCGCGGTTTTCGGATTGAACGGTTGGTTGATCGCCCGGGAACGCACGCGCGCGGTGTTCGTCATTCAGGTCTGGATCACCGGGGCGAACGCGGCGCTTGATCTGTGGTTCGTGCTGGGACTGGGCTGGGGCGTGCCCGGGGTGGCGGTGGCGTCGCTGATCGCCGAGTGGTCGGGTCTGGGGCTGGCGTTGTGGTTCTGCCGCGACGCGCTGTCCACACCCGCCTGGCGCGACTGGGCCCGCGTGACCAATCGCGCGATGCTGCGGCGGATGTTGTCCGTCAACGGCGACATCATGCTGCGCACCATCTGCCTGATGAGCGTATTCGTGTCGTTCTTGTTCATCGGCGCGGGGTTCGGCGATGTGACGCTGGCCGCGAACCATATCCTGATGCAATTCGTCAATATTACCGCCTATGCGCTGGACGGTTTCGCATTTGCCGCCGAAGTGCTGGTGGCGCAGTCCGTCGGTGCGCGCGACATCACCGCGCTGCGGCGGTCGGTCTGGCTGGCGGCGGTGTGGTCCGTGCTGGGTGCGGTGCTGCTGGCGCTGGCTTTCGCGGTGATGGGCGGGCCACTGGTTGATCTGATGGCGCGGGTGCCCGCGGTCCAGACCGAGGCGCGCGCGTTCCTGCCCTACATGGTTGCCGTGCCGCTGCTGGGCGTGCTGGCCTGGGTGATGGACGGCGTGTTCATCGGCGCTACCCGTGGCGCCGACATGCGCAACATGACGGCGCTTTCGGCGGCGCTGTATTTCGCCAGTCTGACCGTGTTGTTGCCCGCCTTTGGCAATCACGGGTTGTGGATCGCGCTGGCAGGCAGTTTCGTGCTGCGCGGCGTGACGCTTGCGCTGCGCTATCCGGCGCTGGAACGCAGCCTAACGGCGGCGTAGCACCGATCCGAATTCGGACAGCCGGATTGCGCCCACGGCCTGCCCGATCATGCCATAGCTGACGATGCCCGCGGCGATCAGCAGCAGCAATGCCAGATAGCGCCAGCCGTCGGTATACAGCAGATCGCCCAGCCCGAGGTTGACAGCCGCCAGCACCCCTCCCATCAGCAACGCCGCCAGCACGATCCGCGGCAGGCGTTGGCGGCAGCGGGCATCGAGTTGCACCGCGACGCCCATCTTGCGCGATCCGGCATACAGCAACCCCAGCATGCCCCAGGCCGCCACGGTGGTGGCGATGGCACAGGCGATCCAGCCGATGACGGGGGCCAGACCGATCGCCAGCACGGCATTCACCACCATCGCAGCCACGGCATAGCGGAACGGCGCGCGGGTATCCTCGCGGGCATAAAACAGCGGCTGATACAGTTTCTGCAACACAAAGGCCGGCAGGCCCAGCCCATAGACCATGACGGCCAGCGCAATTGCCGTGCTGTCGGCGGATGTGGTCGCGCCGCGTTCAAAC
>JBBRCF010000119.1:0-10463 GCA_038205135.1 Rhodobacterales bacterium | reverse complement strand
GCATTGTTCGACCCCAACCGTGCCGGCCCGCGTTTTGCCGGCTTCATGTTTGGGATCGCCTTGCCGCTGGTCTTTGCGGGCGTGGTCTTCGCGGTCTACAACGGCGGGCTGTCCGACACGCGCGCGACTGCCGCACCGGTTTACGTCATCGAATAATCCGGCGCGCCACGACCTTTTCGCCGCAAAGGCCCGGCCATGCTGATCGTGACCTGTCCCTGTTGCGGCGTCGCGGGCGAGGAAACCGAATTCCACGCCGGCGGCGAGGCGCATCTGAAACGCTTTGGCCCCGGATCGTCGGATGACGAATTCGACACCTACATGTTCGCGCGGAAAAATCCCAAAGGCGTGCATTTCGAACGCTGGCGCCATGTCTATGGTTGCGGCAAATGGTTCCACGCCGCGCGCGACACCGCCACGTTGCAGGTCTTCGGCACCTATCCCGCACGGCAGGCCGGCCCGCCGCAGGACATCCTGGACCGCATCGCCGCTGCGGACCGCGTCAAATGACCCGGCAACCTCCGCTTCGGCTTCTTCGGTTTCCAAATACCCAGGGGTCCGGGGCAGCGCCCCGGCGCTCTCCACGCCGCAAAGGTGACAGATCATGAGCACCCGTCTTGCCACCGGCGGCCGCCGGATCGACCGTACGAAACCCCTGTCCTTCACCTTTGACGGGTCGCGGCTGACAGGTTTTGCCGGTGATACGCTGGCCTCCGCGCTCTTGGCCAATGACCGCATGCTGGTGGGCCGGTCGTTCAAATACCACCGCCCGCGCGGCATCGTGGCGGCGGGCGTCGAAGAACCGAATGCGCTGGTCAATCTGGGCACCGGCGCGCGGCACGAACCGAACCAGCGCGCCACCACGACCGCATTGTTCGACGGGCTGGTGGCCACGCCGCAGAACGTCTGGCCCAGCCTTGACCATGACATCGGCGCGGTGAACGGCCTGTTTGCACCGGCGCTCGCGGCCGGGTTCTATTACAAGATGTTCCTTTACCCGCGCGCGTTCTGGAAACACGTCTATGAACCCTTCATCCGGCGCTCTGCCGGTCTGGGCCGCGCGCCGGACCCCGCGCATGACGACCCCGACAGATATGAACATTTCCACGCCTTTTGCGATGTGCTGGTGGCGGGCGGCGGCGTGGCGGGGTTGCAGGCGGCGCTGGTCGCCGGGCGGGCGGGACGCCGCGTGCTGTTGCTGGAACAGACCACCGACTGGGGCGGGCGCGCGCCGGTGGATGGTGGCACTCTGGACGGACTGACCGTGGACGACTGGATCGGGCGCGCCGTTGCGGAACTGACCTCGCGGCCCAACGTGCGGCTGCGGACGGGCGTGATGGTGGCGGGGGTCTATGACCACGGCTATGTGCTGGGGTACGAAACGGTCGCCGACCACACCCCTGGCGCTGCTGCCCCGCGCCACCGGCTGTGGCGCATCCGTGCCACACAGATCATCAGTGCCACAGGCGCGATCGAACGGCCGTTGTCCTTTGCGGGCAACGACATTCCCGGCGTAATGCTGGCCAGCGCGGTGCGCGACTACATTGCGCATTATGCCGTGTCGCCCGGCGACCGGGTGGTGGTGGTTACGAACAACGACGATGCCTATCGCACCGCATTGGCGGTGCATCGCGCGGGTTTGGCCGTGCCGGTCATTCTGGATGCGCGCCCCTCGGGGGGCGGCGCCCTGATGGCCGAAGCGCGCGCCGCCGGCCTGCGCGTCGAAACCGGGCGCGCCATTGCAAAGGTGCAGGGGGGCAAACGCGTGACCGGTGTAACGATCTGCGCGCAGGCCGGCGAAGGCGCGGTGCTGGACACGATCGCCTGCGATGTCGTCGCCATGTCGGGTGGCTGGTCGCCCGTGGTGCATCTGTGGTCGCATTGCGGTGGCAAACTGATCTGGGACGACGCGCGTGCGCTGTTCCGCCCCGATGCGACGCGCCCGCCCACCGACCAGACCGGCGCGGGTTTTGTCACCTGCGCGGGCGGCGCGAACGGCGCGATGACGCTGGCCGAGGTGATGGCGGATGCCGGGGGCGCCGCCGCGCCGCAGGTCGCGGCCCCCACCGAGGCTCCACTGGCCCCGGTCTGGCTGATGCCGCAGGGCGCGGGGGTAAAACTGCGGTCCAAGGCCTGGCTGGATTTCCAGAACGACGTCAAGGTATCGGATGTGCAACTGGCCGCGCGCGAAGGCTATCAGTCCGTCGAACACGCCAAACGCTATACCACGCTGGGCATGGCGACAGATCAGGGTAAATTGTCCAATATCAACGGTCTGGCGATCCTTTCGGATGCATTGGGTCAACCGATCCCGCAGACCGGCACCACCACCTTCCGCCCGCCCTATGCGCCGATTTCCATGGGCGCCATCGGGGGCGCTGCACGCGGGGATGTGTTCCAGCCCGTCCGCCGCACCTGCCTGTATGACTGGCACGAAGCGGCAGGCGCGCATTGGGAACCGGTGGGCCAATGGCGGCGGCCCTATTGCTATCCCCGCGCGGGCGAAACCCACGCCGATGCCGTCCGTCGTGAAATTACTGCAACGCGGACGTCGCTGGGTCTGCTGGACGCTTCAACGCTGGGCAAACTGGTGGTCAAGGGCGCGGATGCCGGGAAATTCCTTGACCTGATCTATACCAACATGATGTCCACCCTGCCGGTCGGCCGCTGCCGTTACGGCCTGATGTGCAACGAAAACGGCTTTCTGATTGACGATGGCGTGGTGGCGCGGCTGTCTGACGACACGTTCCTGTGCCACACCACGACCGGCGGCGCCGACCGGATCTACGCCCATATGGAGGATTGGCTGCAGACCGAATGGTTCGATCTGCAGGTCTACGTCGCCAATGTCACCGAACACTGGGCGCAGTTTGCCGTCGTCGGCCCCAACGCGCGCCGCGTGCTGGAAAATCTGGGCGGGATGGACGGGTCAAACGCCGCCCTGCCGCACATGAACTGGGCCGCAGGAACGCTGGGCGGCGTTACGGCGCGGGTGTTCCGGATTTCGTTCTCGGGCGAGTTGAGCTATGAAATTGCCGTGCCAGCCAGTCAGGGCCGCGCGTTCTGGGACATGTTGCTGGCGGCCGGGGCGGCGTTTGACGCCACACCCTATGGCACCGAGGCGCTGCATGTGATGCGCGCCGAAAAAGGGTTCATCATGATCGGTGATGAAACCGACGGCACGGTCATCCCGCAGGATCTGGGACTGGACTGGGCGATTTCCCGCAAGAAGGCGGATTTCATCGGCAAACGCGGGCAGGAACGGATGCGGATGCAGGACCCCGACCGCTGGAAGCTGGTTGGGCTGGAAACGCTGGACGGCTCGGTGATCCCGGATGGCGCCTATGCGGTCGATGCGGGTCGCAACGCCAACGGGCAACGCAACACGCAGGGCCGCGTCACCTCGACCTACCATTCCCCCACGCTGGGGCGCGGCATCGCCATGGGCCTTGTGCGGCGCGGCCCGGACCGGATGGGCGAGGTGATCGAGTTCCCGAAACTGGATGGCAGCAGCGTCAAGGCCCGCATCGTCAGCCCGGTGTTCTACGACCCCAAGGGAGAGAAACAGGATGCATGATGCGGTCAGCGCTCTGGCCGGGGCGACAGTTTCGGGACGGGTGACGGTATCGGACGGCGGGTTGCGCGGCATGGTCACGTTGCGCGGCGATCTGGCGTCACCCGCCGTGGCGGCTGCATTGCAGGCGGTGGCGGGCATGGCCATGCCGGGGCTGCGCCGTGTGGTTCTGAACGGCGATCGCGGTGCGCTGTGGATGTCGCCGGACGAAGTGATGATCCTGCTGCCGCATCGCGATGCTGATGCGATGGCCACGGCTTTGACCGCCGCGCTGGCGGGTACGCATCATCTGGCGGTCAATGTGTCGGATGCGCGGGCGGTGCTGCGGCTGACCGGACCGGACGACGCGCTGCGCGAGACATTGGCGAAACTGGCGCCCGTTGACATGGACCTGTTCGCGGTCGGCGACATCCGCCGCACCCGGTTGGGTCAGGTCGCCTGTGCGTTCTGGATGACGGATAGCGGCACTGTCGAGTTGATCTGTTTCCGCTCTGCCGCGCGTTACGTGTTCGATCTGTTGTCCGTCACCGTCGCAGAGGGTGGCGCGGTCGGGCATTTCGGCTGATGCGCAAGGCGATAAAAAGCGAAATCTTGACGGTATCAATACTTGCCCCAAAACATGTCGACGCAATATCGAGGTGCTGTATGCGGTACTGGGTGACATCGTTTGTCATCGTCGTCGCCCTGTCCGGGCCGGGTCTTTCGGCAATCTGGGATTGCCGCATCACCGAAGACACCAGTCGGATCGGCATCTCGCCGATTCTGGCGATCGACATCGACGAGGGGCGCGACACGCTGCGCATCGTTGATGTCTGGACCAGCGTCGAGAAACGCCCCCCGCATGACGGCCTGATCACATCGCGCGCGGATGGGAAGATCAAGTTCGACTGGACCGGCGGATTTGACGGCAAGACAACCGACGGCAGCAGCGCCCGGACCAAGGTGCAATAAATCGGCACTTTCGACCCCGCCCGCAAGACGCTGAGCGTGCGCGGCTTTCCCGCCGGGTTTGATAACGTATTTTCCGGACCGCGCGGTTGTGTTCAGCTACAGCCATGATCGCGTTCCGGTCCAACCGGCCGGATATCGTGGTTTGGGGTTGACCTTGCCCCCCCCGGGCTACCATCTACACATGACCATTAACCGCTATTCAGGGGGAATTCCCATGGCTTTCACACTGCCCGACCTGCCCTATGCCCATGACGCGCTGGCCGCGCTTGGCATGTCGAAGGAAACGCTGGAGTACCACCATGACCTGCACCACAAGGCCTATGTGGACAACGGCAACAAGCTGATCGCCGGTACCGAATGGGAAAACGCCGCGCTGGACGATGTCGTCAAAGGCACCTATGCGGCGGGCGCCGTGGCGCAATCGGGCGTGTTCAACAACGCCTCGCAGCACTGGAACCACAACCTGTTCTGGGAAATCATGGGCCCGGGCGAGGCCAAGCCGATGCCCGGCGCGCTGGAAAAGGCGCTGACCGAGGCGTTCGGATCGGTGCAGAAATTCAAGGATGATTTCGCTGCCGCCGGCGCGGGTCAATTCGGGTCCGGCTGGTGCTGGCTGGTCAAGGACAAGGATGGCGCGCTGAAGGTCACCAAGACCGAAAACGGCGTCAACCCGCTGTGTTTCGGTCAGACCGCGCTGCTGGGCTGCGACGTATGGGAACATTCCTACTACATCGATTTCCGCAACAAGCGCCCGGCCTACCTGACCAACTTTCTGGAAAAGCTGGTGAATTGGGAAGCCGTCACCGCGCGGATGTGATCGGCTGATATGCGTGCTACGGCCCCGGCTTGTCCGGGGCCGTTTGCGTTTCAGTGCTTTGGTTGCTGGCGTTCTGCCTCGTCCAGCGCCTGCGCCAATTCATCGGGGTCGGATTCCGCCGCAGACGGCACGGCATAGCCCCCGGTCAGCCAGCGGCCCAGATCGACATCGGCACAGCGGCGCGAACAGAACGGGCGGTATTTCTGCGCATCCTCGGGGGCCATGTCTGCCCGCGCCTTGCCACAGATCGGACAGGTCATCCCAACGCATCCCCGATCAGGTCCGCCAGCGGCAACCGCACCCGGTGGCGTTGCAATTCGTAATTGCCCAGCGGCGTCCAGCCCGCCAGCACGGTATCGACGGAATCGCTGCGAAACGCGGCCTTCAGCGATACTTCAAACGTGCGGCGATCTTTTTTCGGCAAAGGGGCGAGGTCGATCATCACGATTCCGCCCAACCCCCGCAGCCGCAACTGGCGCGGCAATTCGCGGGCGGCGTTCAGGTTCGCCTTCAGCGCGGCGGCGGGCGAGGTGTCCATGCCGGTGTTCACATCCACCGCGATCAGCGCGCGGGTGGCCTCGATCACCATGGTGTGGCCGTGCGGCAATTCCACCTCGGGCGTCAGCGCATCCGCCAACGCGTCCAGCACGCCATGCGTGGCAAAACCGCCTGCTGCGGTAATGACCTCGGCGGGTTCCGTCCATTCACGCCACGCCAGCACATGCGGCCCGTCGCCTTCGGTCAGCGCCTCGGGCGCGCCGTCGCGGTCGGACAGGATCGCGGCCGCCAGATCGGCCATCGCCCGGATGTCGTCGGCCACCGCGTCTGCGTCCGCGCCTTCGCAGGAGGTGCGCAGGATCAGGCCTGCGTCATCAAGGTCGAACACCCCGGTTGCCAGATCCAGCAGCGCCGCGCGCGCCTCTTCGTCCCTGAGGCTGCGTGACACGTTGATGCCAGGGGCCCCCGGCGTGACGATGGCAAAACGGCTTTTGAACATCAGCCGTTCAGTGACGGGGGGCGCCTTGCCGGGTTCAGCATGGCCCGACACCTGCACCAGAATGGGCTGACCGGGCGACAACCCCTTGACCTGACGCAGAAACATCGGGCCGGCCGGGGTGGCGACGAACACGCCGCCCTGCCCCTTTTGCGGCTTGTCCACCCGCGCGCGCAGGATCGCACCGACGCGAGGGCCATCCGCATCGACAAAGATGTCCTGCAGCCGGCCGTCCACCATCAGGGCCGCCGCCTCGCGCCCCGCAATATGATCAAGGATGATCTGCCGACCCTTCATTCCACTCTCCAAACCGGCCAACCGGCCGCCGTCAACAGCGCCGCTGTTTCCGCCAGCGGCAGGCCCATGATGCCGGTATAGCTGCCTTCGATCCACGGGATGAACGCACCCGCCGGGCCCTGAATACCATAACCGCCCGCCTTGCCCTGCCAGTCGCCGGACGCCAGATAGGCGTTCAGTTCGGCGTCCGACAGCCGTTTCATCCGCACCGCGCTTTCGGATGTGCGCGCCCATGTCTGCGTGCCCTTGCGTACCACGACCGCAGTGATCACCCGGTGCCGCCGCCCGGCCAGTGCCACCAGAAACGCTGCCGCCTCGCCCGCGTCGCGCGGTTTGCCCAGAATGCGGCGGCCAAGCGCCACCGTGGTATCGGCGCAGATCACCACGTCGCCTGCGTCCGCCACCACGGCGGCTGCCTTTTCCGCCGCGATGCGTTCGCAATAGGCGCGCGGGATTTCGCCCTTGCGGGGGTCCTCGTCGATGTCTGGGGGCAAAACGGCATCGGGCACGACGCCCAGAACCGCCAGCAGCTCGCGCCGACGCGGGCTGGCAGAGCCCAAGATCAGTCTCATTTGATCGGGCGCATTTTACTTGAAGCGATAGTTGATGCGGCCCTTGGTCAGATCGTAGGGGGTCATTTCGACCTGCACCTTGTCGCCTGCCAGAACACGGATGCGGTTTTTCCGCATCTTGCCTGCCGTATGCGCGATGATCTCATGGCCATTCTCTAGTTCGACCCGGAACGTCGCGTTCGGCAGGAGTTCTTTGACGACACCGGGGAATTCGAGAATATCTTCCTTGGCCATGGTCACTCCGTTCGTTGCAGCCCGCCAATTGCAGACCTGACGGGTAGATGCGCCCGAGGACGGGCTTTTTCAAGGAAAATATGCGCTGCATGGCTTGCCCCGGCCCGCAGGTTCCGCGCAGGTTGATCGAACCAACCTGAAAGCCAAGCTATGGCCCCCTTCCTCGTGCCTGCATTCGTGCTGATCCTCGGCTGTCACCTTGCGGGCGAAGTCATCGCACGCGGCGCCGGCCTGCCCTTGCCCGGGCCGGTGCTGGGGCTGGTGCTGCTGTTGGCGGCCATTTCGGCGTCGGACCGGCTGCGCAGCGCGGTACGCCCTGTGGCGCAGGGCATTCTGGCGCATCTGTCGTTGCTGTTCGTGCCGGCGGGGGTGGGCGTGGTGGCGCATCTGGGGCTGTTTGCGGAACAGGGCGCGGTGCTGGCGCTTGCGCTGGTGGTGTCCACAGTCGCCGCGATCATTGTGGGCGCGCTGACGTTCACGCTGGTCGCGCGCTGGACGGGCAACGACGATGACGGGCAATCCTCATGACCGATCCGTTCCGGCTGTGGTCCTATCTGGCGTCCGGGCCGCTGTTGTGGCTGTGGATCACGTTGCTGGCTTATTGGGTGGGTGACGCACTGTTTCGGGCCAGCGGGCGGCGACCCTGGGCCAATCCGGTGCTGATCGCGGTGGTGCTGATCGCGACCGGGTTGCAGGCCAGCGGCACCGCATATGAAACCTATTTCGATGGGGCGCAATTCGTGCATTTCCTGCTGGGACCGGCGACCGTGTGTCTGGCGTTGCCGTTGCAGGCGAATCTTGCCCGGGTCCGGCGCGCGGCGCTGCCTGTTCTGGCGGCACTGTTGGCGGGGTCCCTGACGGCGATCCTGACGGCCCTCGGCATCGCCAAGGTGATGGGCGCGGGGCCGGATATTCTGGCAGCCCTTGCGCCCAAATCCGCCACCGCGCCGGTCGCCATCGGCATCGCCGAAGGCATGGGCGGCGACCCGACGCTGACGGCCGTTCTGGTACTGCTGACCGGCATGATCGGCGCGATCGTGGTGACGCCATTGTTGAATGCGCTGGGTTTCACCGACTGGCGCGCACGCGGGCTGGCGATCGGCGTGGCGGCGCATGGCATCGGCACGGCACGGGCGTTTCAGGTGCATGAAACCGCCGGAGCATTCGCGTCGCTGGGCATGGGGTTGAACGCGGTGCTGACGGCCATCGTGGCCCCGGCGATCCTGCGGTTGTTCTAGGCAGTCATCTTCAAGCCGCGCGGGGATCGCCCCAGCGCGCGGTCAGATGGCCGACAATCGCGTCGCGCACCGCACGATAGGCCTCCAGCCGCGCGGTGCGGGTTTCGCCCTGCCCGGTCGGATCGGGGATCGGCCAGAATACCACTTTGGTTGCAAAGGCGCGCGTCAGGTCGCGCGCGCGTTCGGCAGACCGGGGCGACAGCGCCACGATCAGATCGAAACTGGACAGGTCGTCGCCGTGCAGCCCCATTTCGTCGAAACTGCGCGACCGGTGGCGGGCCAGTTCCACACCGATCTCTTCGCAAACGGCAATGGAAAACCCGTCGATTTCCATGTCGTTCATCACGCCAGCCGACTGCACATAGGTTTCGGGGCCAAAGAATTTCTTCATGATGCCTTCGGCCATCGGGGACCGCACCGCGTTGTGATCGCAGCAGAACAGCACCGATTGCGGAAGGGGTTCGGTCACGATCACGCCCCGAAATGCAGGACGCAGATCAGCGTGAACAACCGCCGTGCGGTGTCGGTATCGATCACCGCCTTGCCGTCCAGCCGTTCCTGCAACACCCGGGCGCCTTCGTTGTGGATGCCGCGCCGGGCCATATCGATGGTTTCGATCTGGCTGGGTGGCAGGTTCTTGACCGCATCGTAATAGCTTTCGCAGATCGCCCAGTAATCCTTGACCACCTGACGGAACGGAGACAGCGACAAATGGAATTCGGCGGCTTTTTCGGCGCGATCGGTGGTGATGTCGAACACCAGCCGTTTTTCCCGGATCGCCAGCGCCAGTCGATATGGCCCGGTCGGGACGGCGCGGCCGTCCCGCGCCGGCAGGTCGAACACGTTTTCCTCGATCAGGTCGAACATCGCGACCCGGCGTTCCTGTTCGATTTCCGGCGTGGGCGGCGGCAGAGCGCTGTCGTCCAGATCGATATGGCAGATACGAGACAGGCTGGGTGGCATCGGCGTGGTCACTTTCGTGGCGTTTAACATGCCACTAGCCGAAGTGACCGCATGTGGCAACGTCCGAGCGGCACAGCCTCTGTCAGCGCCCCGCCGGTGTTTCGCCAAGGCAGCACCCGGCAACACCGCCCGGTCCAGGGTCAACGGTTCAGCCGGTCCAGCCGGGCGCGCACCGACATCCCATGCGCGGTCAGGCTTTCGGCGCGCGCCAGCGTTTCGGCGGCGGGGCCGATGGCGGCCAGCGCGTCAGGCGTCATGCGTGCCATCGTGGTGCGTTTGACGAAATCCATCACGCTGAGGCCAGACGAAAACCGCGCCGACCGCGCCGTGGGCAGCACATGGTTCGGCCCGCCGACATAGTCGCCGATCGCCTCTGGCGTCCAGGCACCCAGAAAGATCGCGCCGGCATGGGGGATCTGCGCCGCCAGCGTCTCGGGGTCGGCCACACAGAGTTCCAGATGTTCGGCGGCGATGCGGTTGGCCAATGTGGCAGCCATATCAAGGTCCGGCACGGTGACGATGGCGCCGTAATCGCGCCAGCTGGCCCCTGCGATGGCCCGGCGCGGCAGGGTCAGCAGATGGCGGTCCACCGCGGCCGCAACGGCGCGGGCCAGATCGGGCGATGTGGTGATCAGGATCGACTGCGCGCTTTCGTCATGTTCGGCCTGGCTCAACAGGTCCAGCGCGATCCAGTCGGGGTCGTTGTCCCCGTCTGCGATCACCAGAATTTCGGACGGCCCGGCGATCATGTCGATCCCGACATGGCCGAAAACCCGGCGTTTCGCTGCTGCGACATAGGCGTTGCCGGGGCCGGTGATCTTGTCCA
>JBBRCF010000118.1:0-10613 GCA_038205135.1 Rhodobacterales bacterium | reverse complement strand
AGCAGGGATAGGCCTTGAACGCCGCATCAGGCAGATGCCAGACCGTCCCCAACGTGGCCATCTGAAGCGTCAGCCCTGCCGCCGCATCCGGCAGCCCGGCAAAGCCTGCCATGACGCCGAACCGGCCTTCGAGGATGCTGGCGGGGCCGGTCATGCCGCCCTGCGCCAAAGCGACGGCCAACAGGCCGGTATGTGCCGCCCAGCCGGGATGCAGCGCCTTGACGCTGGCCCCTTCGGCCAGAAACTCCATCAGACCAGACGCCTGCGAACCGGCAATCCCCAAGGCGGCAACGGTGCGATCCGTATCCAGGCGGCCGATCAACGCCGCCGCCGTTGCGGCCCCCAGCGCGCCGGCGACCGCTGTCACCTGAAACCCGCGCGCCTGCATCGCGCCCGGCGCGGCCAGACCGAGACGGATCATCACCTCCCACGCCAGCACATAGCCTTTCAGCAATGTGGCCCCATCGGCCCCCGCTGCTTCTGCCGCAGCCAAGGCCGCAGCGGCGGCGACTGCGGACCCGTGCACCACGGACGCGATATGCGTGTCATCGTATTCCAGCGCGTGGATGCGCGCGCCGTTCAGAAGCGCGGCCATCGCGGGCGCAGCGCCCGTCGTCTGACCCAGCACCGTTGCCGACCCGGACCCGCCGGCAGCGCCCACGCCATCCGCCCAACCCGCATTCTGCGGCACCCGCGACGCGGCAAGGCCGACACCGATAGCGTCCAGAAAATGCAACCGTGCCGCCTGCGCCACCTGCGGCGGCAGATCATTGTGCCGCAACGCCTGCCCGGCCTCGGCGATGACGCGCGCGGCGGGGATCATGCCAGTTCCGCCGCAGCGCGCAGACCCGCAAGGCGGCCCAGCACCAGCGCCGTGATCAGCCCGTTGCCGGACGCATATCCGCCCGCGCCGCTGCGCCCGCTGATGCCGGCTGCCGCGCCGCCGCCGGCGAACAGGTTGCCGATCATGCCGCCATCCGCGCTTCGCACCCGCGCATGGGCATCGACCAGCAGCCCGCCCTGCGTGTGAAACAGCCCCGGCTTGACTGCCGCAATCGCCAGTGGCGGTACCAGTGGTGCCAGACCAAAGTTCCGCCGCCCGAACGGATCAGGCCCCTGCCCGGCTGCGGCGGCGTTATAATCGGCCACCGCCTGCGCCAGCCCCGCCGGGTCCAGCCCGACGCTTTGTGCCAATGCTTCGGGCGTGTCGGCCCAGCGCAATGCGCCCATCGCCGACATTTCGGCATATTCTTCTTCGGCCATCGCGATCGCGTGCAGGCGGGTGTCATAGACCGCCCATGCCGTATCGCCCTGCGCCATCACCGCCGGTGTGAACCCGGAATAACCCGCATCCTCGGGCCCGAACCGGCGACCATCGCGGCCGACAAGGATGCCGCCCTTTTCGATGGTGGTCCAGGACAGCAATTGTCCCTGCGGATAGGCGACGGCGGCATAGCCCTGATAGGCTGACATGTTGCCCAGAGCGGCCCCTAGCGCGCGGCCCCAGCGCACGGCATCGCCCGTGCTGCCCGGTGCGCCATAATAATCCGCCCCGGCGATTTCGGGGCAGTATTCCGCAACCAGCGCCCGGTCGGCGGCAAAGCCGTTGGTAGCCAGCAGCACCTTGCGCGCAGCCACCGCCTCGCCTGCGATGATCGCACCCGTCACGCCATCCGCACCGACGATCAGGTCATCGACCGGATTGCCCAACGCCAGCGGGATACCGCGATCCGCCGCCATGCGCAGCAGGTCATCCACCAGATCGCCGCCGCGCCGGGACCGGGGCGCATGCAGCCGTTCGACCGAATGGCCGATGTGGCGATAGGCGGTGATCAGTTCCATCCGCGCGCCCAGATCCTCGATCAGCCATTCGCACAGCGGCGCGCATTGATGCGCGATCAGGGTGGTCAGGTCATCGGCGTCGTGATGCCCGGCGACCGCCAGTTGGTCGGCAATCATGCGGTCGGGGCTGTCGGTGATCCCGGCGGCCGTCTGATACCGGCTGCCCGCGCCGGGGATCGACCCGGTGGACAGGGCGGAATTGCCGCCGGGCCGGTCGCGTTTTTCCACGATAGCGACGGTCAACCCGGCGTCATGCGCCGCGATTGCCCCTGCCAGCCCGCAGGCCCCGGCACCGATCACCAGCAGATCAATCGCATCGGTCATTTCGCCACCATTTCCGCCACGCAATCAGCCCAGGGGCGCGACAGGGTTACGCTTTCAAGCGCAAGGATGCTGTCCAGAACCGGCATCATGCCGGGATATGGCCCGGCCACGATGCCCGCGATCTTGGTCCGGATTTCATCGGGGCTGAACGGCAGGTCCGGTCCGCCGCGCGCGCTCAGCACCTCTTCGGACAGGGTCGTGCCATTGGCAAGCGTCCACGTCACGCGCGACGGGCGGTCATTCGGCCAGACGGGTTCGGGCGTATAGGGGGCCATCGTCACCTTGTGGCGCAGGGCGGCCACCTCGGGCTGGTTCAGGACTGCCGCCGAAAATGCCTCGGCCCCGCCTTCGCCATGCACGGCGGCGGTTGCCGCGATGTGCTGGATCGAGAATTTGCCGGCAATCGTGGTATCCGGGTCGGTGTTGTCCATCACCCGCGCCTTGTAATGCGTGTCCAGATGGATGCCCGTGACCGCGCGCCAATCGGCGCGTTCGCGCAGGCGAATCGTCGCCTCGATGGTGGCGTGGCCATATTGGCAGCAGGCAAATACCTTGTGATAGCCGTCGGATAGCGCGAACGCCTCGCCCAGCCCGTCGGTTAGCTCTTGCGTGTGCGCCGTGGCGCCAAAGGCATCGACATAAACATCGTTCAGGGCCGATGACAGGCCGCGAATGCCCGCCAGCGCCCAGTCGGTCGCCCGCATCCCGGTCCATGCGGCGACGCCGGGCCAGACGTTGCGCACCAGCGATCCGTTGATCGGATGGGTGTAGGGGCCGGGCAGCACCATCGTGGCCGCCGATGAGATCGCCGCCGCCGCATCGGTGGCTGACAGGCGGCGGATCGCGGCGGTGCCCGCAGCGGCGCCGATGGCGGCGAGGCTACCATGCGGGTGCAGCACCAGATTGGGGAACAGGAAACAGCGCGCCACCCGCGCCGCCGTTTCATAGCCGATCACCAGCGCGCGCAGCACGTCTTCGGTGCTGTGCCCATCCGCCTCGGCCTCGGCCAGAATGGCGGGCAGCGCATAGATGCCGGCATGGCAGATCACCCGGCGATAGCCGCCGTCAAGTTCGCACCAGTCCGCCGCGCAACCATTGGCGGTTGCCGCCGAATAGCGGTCCGCCCGGTCGCCGCGCGCGTTGAACAGCGTGGCCTCGGCCCGTCCGGCCGACCGCATCAGGCCTATCTGAGCCGCCGCCAGTTCCGGCTCGTCACGCGCAGCCACCATTGCTGCCAGATCATCCGACATCACCAGCGCCGCGCGCAACCGCACCGGCCCCGGCACATCGGCCCAGTCCAGCGCCGCCGACCATTCCGTCAGACGTTTCAGGCCAGCGGCCACCTGTTCAACACTCATGTCAGATCTCCTGCAGGCAGCATGGCCAAGGCGTCGTCAGTGCTGACGACGTCGGCATATTTCGCGTTCATGTCGAAAAGGTTCGCCGCATGCGAGGTGGGCGACCGGTCATAGACCGCTTCCTGCGGCACGATGACGTTGAAATTATAGGCAAACGCATCGGTGACCGATGACCTGACACAGCCGCTGGTCGTGCAGCCCGTAACATACAAGGTGTCCACCCGCAGATCGATCAAGTGGCTGACCAGTGGCGTGCCGAAAAACGCACTGGGGTGTTTCTTGGGCAGCAGCACATCACCGGGCAGCGGCGCGACCTCGGCCACGAAATCGTAGCCACGGGCATCGATCCCCATGATGGCGGGCACTTTCTGCGCCAGACGCCCCGAATCCGTCGCCACATTCTTTGGCGCGACATGCGGATACAGAACCGGAAACCCGCGCGAGCGAAAGGCCGCCAGCAGCGGCACGATGTGATCCACCGCGCGCCAGCCATCCTCGCCACACGCGGTGGGATATTCCTTGATCGCCTCCCAATAGGGGCGGCGTACGGTGCCAACGGTGCGATACTGGACGTCGATGATCAGCAAAGCCGGACGTTTTCCCACCCCGCCGGACCTGCCGAAACCGGCGGCGTCATAGCGCCTTTCCTCTTCGTCGGTAATGATACCGGTCCACGGCTTCATTGGCATCTCCCTGTCCTTCGGATTGTTGACAGTTGACGATGGGGCCCCGGCGTTGTCAAGTTGACGCAGACCCGACCCAAAATGAAAGGCGCCTGCGATGGACCTGCCCGGCCATGACCGCTACGATTATTCTGCATTGCCGACCCGTCCTGTCTATGACTGGCCGGGGGGGAAACGGCTGGCAGTGTGCATCTGCAACAATGTCGAGCAGTTCGCGTTTCTGTCGGGTCTGGGCAGCGATAGCGCGGCCATCGGCGGGCCGCAGACCACCCGCAATTTCGCATGGCGCGACTACGGCAACCGGGTCGGCATCTGGTACATGTTCGACCTTTTGGACGAATTGGGCCTGCCCGCCTCGCATAACGTGAACTCGTTGTCGCTGGCGGCCTGCCCCGACATCGTCGAACGGATCAAGGCGCGCGGCGACGAGGTGATCGGCCACGGTCGCACCAATGCCGAACGTCAGGACGGCATGGCTGAGGCCGAAGAAACCCGGCTGATCGGCGAGACAACGGATGAAATCACCCGCGTTTTCGGCAAGCCGCCTGCCGGATGGCTGGGCCCCTATATCGTCCACAGCCGCAACACCGCTGATTTGCTGCAAGAGGCGGGCTATCGCTATCTGCTGGACTGGCCCGCCGATGACCAGCCGTTCTGGATGCGCACCCGCAAGGGCCGCATCCTGTCGGTGCCCTATTCGATCGAGGTGAACGACAGCCCGGCGCTGGTATTCCGCCAGCATGCCGCGCGGGAATTCGAGGGCATGATGATCGACCAGTTCGATGAAATGCTGCTGCAATCTGTGCGGCGGCCTCTGGTTTGTACGGTGGTGCTGCATCCGTTCGTGATCGGCCAGCCGTTCCGCCTGCGGGCGTTCCGGCGCGCGATGGATCATATTCTTGCCCATCGCGATCAGGTCTGGATCACCACACCCGGCGAAATCGCCCGCTATTGCGAAACCCTGCCGGACGGAGTGGTGGCATGACCGACGTAAACATGGCCGAGATGGTCGAGACGTATTTTCGCGGTGTCGATCTGCGGGACCGGGCGATGATCCTGTCGGTGATGTCGCCCGATTGCCGGTTCCACGTCGAAACCCATGGCGATGCCGTGATCGGCCATGCGGCCATCGGCGCGATGTTCGACCATATCTGGCAAAGCCCCGGGGCGGTGGTGCATGACCGGTTCATCCACACCGTCGATCCGGCTGCGGGTCGGATCGCGTCGCAGTTTCAGGTCACCTACAACCGCGTGGATGGCAGCGTTCTGGTCAAATCGAATGCCAACGTGTTCACCCTGCGCGGCGATCTGTTCGCGGATATCGCGGTCTACATGGCCGGTGAAAACCGGTTGAAGCCTGCGCCGCAATCCTGACCGCACTAACGGGGCGCGAGTTCTGCCAGCACGGCGTCGGTGTCGCGCACCCGGCCAAAGAATCGCTGGAAATTGCGCAGGGCCGCGTTGTGCAGGTCTTCGTGCGTAGTGGCGCAGGCATCGCCGACCATGGTGACGGCATAGCCGCGATCGGCGGCCTCGCGCGCCGTGGTATCGACGCACATGTTGGTCGAAACACCGGTGAAATACAGATCATGCCGCCCCAACGTACGCAGCAGATGGTCGATATTCGTCGAGGCAAACGCGCCGATGGTCGTCTTGCGGACGATGTGGTCCTGCGGTTCGGGGGCCAGTTCTTCGACGATCTGGTGGGCGTGCGACCCCAGATGATTGCCGCAATCGGCAAAGAATTTGCGCATGTGCCGCGGCGCATCCGGCGCGCCGGGTTTTTCCGCCCCGATGGTGATGTAGATCACCTGCCCGCCAGCCTTGCGCATCGCATCGATCAGGCGGCGGTTGTTCGGGATCACCAGATCGGTGATGCGGGCAAATCGCCAGGCGGTGGTGGCGGCGGTGCCTTCGGCGGCCATCTTCATCGCCAAGGGGCCGGTGGGGTGCCCGGTGGCATATTGCATGTCCACGATCACCAGTGCCGCGCGGGCCGGATCGACGACGTGGTCGGACATGAAGGCCTTTACATAATCAGCGGGAGCATCGGCCATCAGGGGATCCATCTTGGTTCAGAATTGTTGACAGTTGACGATACCGCCCCCCGCGCATCATGGCAAGCGGGCCTGCACCCCAACAGCGGCCCGACGGGACGCCCTTTGCACCGGATCTGATTTGCGTTTCTGTCAGGCCCGGCGGTGACTGCGTCAGGCCCGGCCGTTGCAACAGTCACGCACCGTTCACAGTGGCCGCGATCCTTGCTTTCACCTCTGGCGGCTGTACCGCTATGGCGTTGATGATCACCCGCAGGTCGCGCCGCGCCGTGTGCAGTTGGTCGATCAACGACATCACGACGCTGAGACTATCCGCGCCAAGCTCCAGATCCTCTGTCAGGTCACACAGCAGTTCCATCCGGGCAATGTCGACCGGCCGATAGACCAGACCGGTTTCGGTGTGAAACGGCACGACGATCCTTGCCTCCAGAAAGGTGAAAAGCTGGACCCGCGTCAGACGCGGGATCGCCGCGAGAACGTCGTCTTCCGTGAAATGATCCGTCATTTCGCCACCTCTTCGAACAATCCCGCGCGCGGGTCATAAGCATTGGTTTCCTGCCATGTTTTCATGAACGATCGCAGGGGATCATCGACCCTGGCCGGCATCATGATCTTCAGTTCGACCCGCTGGTCACCGGGTTCGGATTTGCCGCGCCTCACGCCGCGCCCCCTCAGCCGCAGAATGCGTCCGCTGCTGGCACCTGAAGGAATCGACAGGCTGACGGTGCCGTCGATGGTGGGCACCGGCACCTTGGCGCCCAGAATCGCCTCGTCGATCGTGATCGGCAAGGTGATCAGGATGTCGTCGCCGTCGCGGCGGAACACGGGATGCGGATGGACCGTCATGGTGACCAGCGCGTCCCCGGGCGGCCCGCCACCATAGCCCGGCGCTCCCTTGCCGCGCAGCCGCAGCGTCTGACCGTCGACGGTGCCCTGCGGGATCTGCACATCCAGCATGCCACCACCCGGCAAGGTGATCCGGGTCTTGGCCCCGCGCGCCGCATCCAGAAACGGCAACTCCATCGTATAGCGCAGATCGGCCCCGGGCGCCGTGAAACCGCGATCGCCAAAACCCTGCGGCCCCCGTTCGGCCCCGCCGCGCGCCTGCTGCCGCAGAAATTCGGCAAAGAAATCGTCCGGATCACCGCCGGCGTCAAATCCGCGGCGCTGCTGATAGGGGTTGCCGGGCGCATCGGCAAAATCGCGATAATACCTGCGATCCGGTCGTTCGGCCCCGGTGGCGTCGATTTCGCCGGCATCGAAACGCGCGCGGGTTTCGGGGTCTTTCAGCAGGTCATGGGCGGCAGCGATCGACTTGAACCGGGCCTCGGCACCGGGGTCGTCGGGATGCAGGTCCGGGTGGCTTGTGCGCACCAGTTTGCGGTAGGCCTTCTTGATATCCTCGGCCGAGGCGGTTTTCGTCAGGCCAAGATCGGCATAGGGGTCATCACTCATCTTGTCCTCAACCGGATTCTGGTATGCGTCCATGGACTTTTCACGCCAAAAGCCGGCCTTTGCATTGATCCACATTAAGTCGGCAAAATACCAGAAGGTGGCCGCATCGCCTCATTTACCCGCCCCACGCGGGCGGGAGGCGCAGGTCAGACTGTGCGACAGGATCATGAGTGATCATGTCCCCATCCCCGCTGATTTTCCGGGCCGCGATTTTGCCGGGCCGCAGATGCAGCGCCTTGTAAATCCGCGATGATACCGCGGTCATTTCCTAGAACGGCGGACGCTTTGCTTGCGTTCAGGATCTGGTCCCGCAATTCTGCGATGCTTTGGCGCGCGGCAGGCGGAACAGACATTTCCAACCCCGAAAGGGTCCGGGCGATCCGGACGACGACATCCGTGTCGGTGATGCCGTAACGCGCAATGGCCGCAAATGCCTGACAGGCCACATCATTAAATAGAATGACTTCTGTCACCACGCGCAATTGGCCGCTGTCGTCCATGCGCATGGGCGAAGGCATGTCCCGCCCCGCCAGCCGGCCCAGAACTTCGCCCAGCCGGTCAATGCAATACAGCGCGGTCGTCGGATCGTTGATGCCGGGCGACAGCGACCGTTGCGCCAGTTCGACGATGCGGCGGATGGCGAAATCAAGATCCTGATGGGATGTCCGTTCCCGCCCGATTACAACCGCCCCGCGCAGATCCCGGGCGATTTCGTCCGACACCCGGTCGCCCGGACTGGCCATGATCACACAGGCCCCGTCCGCGACGAACCGGCCCGGGGGCGCTTCGATCCGCAGAACAAGATCGTGTTCGGTCGCCAGTCGCATCAGCACCTCAACACCGATGTTCTGGACATAGCCGCTGGAATCGGCCGCAATCTGTCTGGCCGTATCATCAAACTTGTCCGGCAACAGCGCGCGCATCACGGTGTCGGCGGCGTCCGGTCCCGGCCCGTGGCCCAGATGTTCGGGAAACAACCGGTCCACGGCGACGCTGCCGTCCTCCGCGAGTTTTTCCAGCAAGGTTTCGACCCGGATCGACGTTGCGATGTGGTGGATGAAATAGATCAGGACCGCGACACTGGCGGCGGCCATCAGGATGCCGAACGCCACCGAAAGGTTCGGAACGAAACTGGCCCCCTCCTGGCCGCGCACGGACCGCAGCACGAACAGGCAATACAGAAACGTCGAGATGAAGGTTCCCAGCACGATCTGGTTGCTGCGATCGCGCATGAAATTGCCCAGAACCCGCGGCCCGAACTGTGACGACGCCAGTTGCAGCGACAGCATGGTGATCGAAAAGATCAGGCTGGCGACCGTGATCATCGAACTCGCGATCACCGACAGGATCGCCCGCGCCCCTTCTGGCCCAAATGCGTAAATCGCGTTTGTGTCGTCCGTGTTGTTTTCGCTGCGCAGGGCATCGACCTCGATCAGCGCAAACGACAGCAGCACTGCTGCCACCGACATGACGGCAGGCACGAACCAGAAGCTGGAATTCAGGCGGTCCCACAGCGCAGTGACCCGGGTTATCGAAAAAGAAGCGGCCATGGAAAACTCCTTGGTAGGTAGCGTCTGGTCAGCCCATTGGGCGGATGGGTATCTGCAGAACGGCTGCTGGCGGCAAGGCACAGGGTCAGGGCCCGGCCGCGACAACGGCGACGGTCATTTCACGATCGACGAAGGGCAACCGGGTCCAAATGCCGCCGACGGGTTCAAAGTCACGTCATGGAGCGGGCGGCCGTCCCGGTCAGTCGACGCCATGTTCCAGCATCTTTTCCAGACCTTCGGTCAGATATTCGCCGACCATGGGTTTGCCCAGCAGATAGCGGCTGACCAGCCCTTCGTGTTGTTGCCGCGCGAGTGCTTTGGTGGTTTCCCATTCCATCGGTTCGGCATCGCCGCGACCGATCCAGAACAAAGCGACCAGAGCGTCCTTCTGTTCGTCATTCATGCTCTCGATGTCTTGGGTGATCTCGTCGCGGGTCAGATCGCCGTCGGTTTCCTGCAGAGTTACTGCCACCTCGTCATCAGAGGCATTGCCGCCAAGGTCGGGCATGACTGTCCCCTCCTTGGCCATCACCGCGTTGAACCGCAGCACGAGTTCCTCGATCCGGGCCGTATCAAAGGGAAGCGCAGCCATCGGCATCTCCTGTTCATAAAGGCTTCAGGATAGCAGGCGCGCCTTACCCCGCATTGATACCGATCAGGATGCCGCGCCCGCATCGGCTGCCGGGTTTCGGGGCCGTTGGCCTGATCTGGATCAACTCTGGGGCAGCACCGCTGGCCTATGATCGAAAAGTCCGGAGTGGAAGCGACGCATTTTTCGCAATCACGAACACAGCACTGAACCGACCCGGCCAGTTTCCCGAAAGGACGATCCATGCTTTATGTCGATATCCCCACCCGCCCCGAAATCCGGGCGCTGATCGAGAACCGCGCCGATGCCTGTGTGTCGATCTATCTGCCGACAACGCCGCAGACCCAACATGTGGGCGCCAGCCGCATCCTGTTCGGCAATCTGACCCGGACAGCACTGACGCAGCTTGATGCCGCAGGCTTTGACAAGCGGCGTCGGACGGAACTGGAGGATGCGCTGGATACACTGGCCGCGGATGATGAATTCTGGCGACTGCAGGCGCACAGCCTTGCGGTTCTGGCCACCCCTGACAGCCTGCGCACGTTCCGGCTGGCGACCGATGTGACCGAAACGGTCGAAGTGTCCGACCGGTTTTTCCTCAAGCCGCTGCTGCGGGCCATGGCCTTTCCGCAGCATGCCTTCGTGCTGGCCCTGTCCGAAAACGATGCCCGTCTGATCGAGGTGTTCGCCAACCTGCCGCCGACCGCGGTGCGCGTGCCCGGCCTGCCAGACAACGCCGCCGCTGCCGCCGGCCG
>JBBRCF010000117.1:0-10760 GCA_038205135.1 Rhodobacterales bacterium | reverse complement strand
CCAAATCGCTCAAGCCTGACTCCATGAAAGCGTCGGCCAGCCTGCCCGCGATCCCGTGAAATGGCTGCCCAGCATGGCGCGAAACGCGTGCCCACGATCGCGCGAAATCAGCGCCCATTCTCCGCGAAATCCGCACCGTGAGCCGGATCGAGAGGGAATGGGAATTGTCCGACCAGCAGCGCTATCACGTGCCCTGCCCGCACTGCGGCGGGCTGCAATGGCTACAATTCGAGCGGTTGCGCTGGGAGCCGGGCAAGGCAGAGACGGCGAAGTATCTGTGCGAGCATTGCGACGCCCCGATCGCCGAGCGGCACAAGACATGGATGATGGCGGAGGAGAACGGCGCGGGTTGGATGGCGACCGCGGCCCCCGACGTGCAGGCTGCTGCAAAAGCGGCGGGTGTGGTTGGGTATCACATTTCGGGCCTCTATTCTCCGCTGGGGTGGCTGTCCTGGGAGGAGATCGCCCGGGGCTGGGAAGGTGCGCTGGGCAATGATGCCGCGCTCAAGACTCTGAAGAACACAATCCTCGGGGAGACATGGCAGGAACGCGGCGAGGCGCCAGATTGGCAGCGGCTTTATGAGCGCCGGGCGGAATGGCAGCTTGGGATGGCGCCGGAGGGCGTATTGCTTCTGACCGCCGGAGCCGATGTGCAGCGCGACCGGATCGAGGTCGATGTTTGGGGTTGGGGGCGTAATCTGTGTTCCTGGCTAGTCGATCATGTGGTTTTGGAAGGTGACACCGCGCGGACAGAAGTCTGGGCGCAGTTGTCGGAGTTTCTGGGCCAGACCTGGCAGCACGCCTCGGGCTGCCGGATGGCGCTGGCGCGGATGGCGATCGACTCAGGCGATGGCGTCACCACCGATGCGGTCTATTCGTGGGTACGGGCGGCCGGGCGCGGACAGGTGATCGCGATCAAAGGTGTCGCGGGCTTTGACCGCACCACGCCGGTCGACGGTCCGACCTATGTCGAAGTGACCGAGGCCGGGCGCAAGCTGCGGCGTGGGGTGCAGCTTTGGAAAGTGGCCGGTGCGGTGTTCAAATCGGAGACCTACCGGTTTCTGCGGCTGATCGCCCCGACTGACGAGGAACTGGCCGAGGGTGGGGACTGGCCCCACGGCTTCGTGCACATCCCAAAGGGCACCACGGCCGAGTGGATGAAGCAGCTGACCGCCGAGCAGCTGATGACGATCAAGACCCGGCAAGGATTTCAAAAGCTCGAATGGCAGCAAACACGTGAGCGCAACGAGGCGCTGGATTGTCGGGTCTATGCCCGCGCTGCCGCCTGGCTGATGGGGATCGATCGCTGGGACAACCTGCGCTGGGAGCAGCTTGAGGCCCAGATGACCACAGGAACGGCTGAAGCACTGCCAGCAGGCCAGCCCAACCGGCCAGCACCCGCACCACAGACAAAACGCCCCGCTCCGTGGATGGGTCCGAGAAAGAAATGGTTCTGAGATGGCATGGACGCAAAGTGAACTCGATGCGCTGAAGCGGGCCTATGCCGCGGGAACTCTGCGGGTGACCTCGGACGGCCGGACTGTGGAATATGGCAATGCCGCAGATCTGCTGTCGCGGATGCGGATCATTGAATCTGAAATGGCGCAGGCTGGTGGGTCGCCCTTGCCGGTCGCGGGATTTGCCAGTTTCCGCCGGGGTGACCGGTGACCAAAACTCCACCCATAATCCGCTGGGGCCTGATTGATCGAGCGGTCGCGCTGATCTCGCCGCAAGCCGCCTCGCAACGCTATGCGGCCCGGATCGCGTTGGGCAATCTGCGCCGCGCCTATGACGGGTCCGCCAAAGGCCGCGGAACGGACGGCTGGACCAGCAGTGGCAAAGCCGCAGATGCGGAAATCGGCCTCGCCGCGCCCGTCCTGCGCGACCGGATGCGGGATCTGGTGCGCAACAACCCTATGGCGGCCAAGGCAGTCTCGGTGCTGGTCAACAGCCTTGTCGGCACCGGCATCCGCCCCCGTGCGGCCAGCGCTGACAAAGCCCGGAACAAACTGGTCGATGATCTCTGGACGCGCTGGGCGGATCAATGCGATGCCGATGGGCACACCGATTTCCACGGGCTGTTGTCCCTAGCGATGCGAGAGACCATCGAGGGCGGCGACGTTTTTGCCCTGCGGGTGCGCCGCCCGCGATCCGCAGGGCTGGTCGTCCCGCTGCAGATCGAGTTGAAGGAGGCCGATCATCTTGATGCGGCGAAGTTTGAAGATCGGGCCGGTGGGGCCCGCATCCGCTATGGCATCGAACACGACAGCGCCGGGCGGCGCACCGCATACTGGATGTATCCTGATCATCCAGGCGATGCCGCCCCTGTGTTTACGCGGCGGTTTGAGTCTGTCCGTATCCCGGCCGAACGGGTGGCACACCTCTTTGAACGCCAGCGGGTCCAATCGCGCGGCGTCCCTTGGGGCACCCCTGCCATGGCGGCCCTGCGCGATGTCGACGACTGGCAGCGCGCCGAACTCGTGCGCAAGAAAACCGAAGCCTGCCTCGTCGGCATCGTCTTTGGCGACGACGAAACCCAGCAATCCATCGCCCCCGTGGTGCAGGATGCGGACGGCAACCGGATTGAGCAGTTTGAGCCCGGCCTGATCGCCTATGCCCGCGGCGGTAAGGACATCAAGTTCAACCAGCCCGCCGCGACCGCAGGCGTCTATGAATGGCACCGCGTGCAGTTGCACATCATCGCCGCAGGCTGGCGGGTGCCATATGAGCTGATGACCGGTGATCTTTCTCAGGTGAACTTCTCGTCCAGCCGGGTCGGGTTGAACGAATTCCGCCGGATGGTGGAAGCGATGCAATGGCAGATGATCATCCCGATGTTTTGCCAACCGATCTGGACCTGGTTTTGCGAGGCGGCCTTTGCCGCAGGGCTGATCCCGACCGCTGATATCCCCGTTGAATGGGCGCCGCCGAAGTTTGATAGCGTCAACCCGCTGCAAGACGCCACGACCGACCTGCTGGAAACACGCGCTGGGTTTTCGACCATCGCTCAGCAGATCGCCAAGCGCGGCTATGATCCGCGCAAAGTGATGGAGGAATGGCAGGAATTCGCCCTGCTGGCCGACACCATGAACCTGATTTTTGACAGCGACCCCCGCAAAGTCAGCCGCGGCGGACAGGTTCAAAGCCAGGACCCCGGATCGCTGGACAGCGAGCCTGGCAAGCCACCGCAAGACCCCAGCCAAAGCTGAACGGAGCACCACATGCCGAAAGACATCATCGATCTGCCCCTTCAAGGGCGGATGGCCTCTGTGCGCGCAGGCAGCGTCGATGAAACTGCCCGCACCGTGGAGATCATCTGGACCACTGGCGCCACCGTGCGCCGCGCCCGGTTCTGGGACGAGGCAGTCGACGAGGAGCTGTCGCTCGATCCCGGCATGATCCGCCTGGAACGTCTGAATGGCGGCGCGCCGTTCCTGAACTCGCATGACGCAGGATCGCTGGACGCGGTGCTGGGCGTAGTGGTCGATGGCTCCGCCCGGATTGCCAACGGTCAGGGCACCGCCACGATCCGCTTCAGCGAGCGGGCGGAGGTCGAGCCGATCTTCCGCGACATCGCGGGTGGCATCATCCGCAACGTGTCAGTCGGCTACCGCGTCCACTGCTATGACATCACCAAGCGCGACGGCGCGCCCGAGTTGTGGCGCGCCGTCGATTGGGAGCCGCTGGAAATCTCTGCCGTCGCCATCGGCGCAGACCCCGGCGCGCGGGTTCGCTCCGAGACCAGCACAGCCCGCACGCTAAACACCTGCACTCTTACCCGCACCACACACCCTGATACGGAGGCTCAAATGCCCGACGACATCCAACCTGCGACTCCGGCTGTGGCACCCGCGCCGACAACCCGGGCAGTCGACCCTGCGCCTACCGCAATCGTTACCCCGCCGTCTGCGCCCGCCCCATCTGCACCCAACGCCGAAGCCATCCGGGCCGAAGCGCAGCGCGCCGCCGCTGATATTCTGACGCTCTGCCAACGCCACGGCCTCGACAACACCTTTACCGCCGATTTGATTGGCCGCGGTGTCACGCTCGATGCCGCTCGTGGTGCCGTGCTGGATCGGCTGGCAGAGGGTGACACCGTCGGCACTCGCACCGGCGCAACCGTCCCTGCGGCCGCCCGTGACACTGGCGCCACCGAAATTGCTTATCGCGATGCGGTCACGGACGCCCTGATGCACCGCCATGCACCTGGGTTGCACCAATTGACTGACGCCGGGCGGGAGTTTCGCGGGCTGAACCTGCTCGATATGGCGCGCCACGCGCTTGAACGCCGCGGCATCAGCACGCGGGGCATGTCGCGGATGGAACTGGCGACCGAAGCTCTGCAAAAACGCGCCGGGCCCGGCTATCATTCCAGCGCCGATTTCCCGTTCATTCTTGCCAACGTCGCCAACAAGACCCTTCGCTCCGCCTATGACAGCACGCCCCGCACCTTCACCGCCTGGGCCCGGCAGGCGACGATCACCGACTTCCGCCCGGTCCAGCGCACCCAGCTGGCCGGGGGGCCAGACCTGTTGCGCGTGCCCGAAAGCGGCGAGTTCACTTACGGCACGATGGGCGAAGGCCGTGAGGTCTACGCGCTGCTGACCTATGGCCGGATTATCGGCATCACCCGCCAGACCCTGATCAACGATGATCTCGATGCCTTCACCCGCATCCCGTCCGCCTTTGGCGCCTCGGCCGCCGACCTTGAATCTGATCTGGTCTATTCGATCCTGACCTCCAACCCGCTGATGAGCGACGGTGTGGCGCTGTTTAATTCTGGCCACGGCAACCTAGGCACGGCAGGGGCGATTTCGGAAACGACCCTGGCTGAAGCCTACCGCCTGTTCGGCAACCAGCGCGGGCTGGAGGCACGACAGATTTCGGTGCAGCCGCGCTATCTGATCACCCCGCCCGGCACCCGGTCCGTGGAGGCGCGCAAGAACGTCACCGCCACGACACCGAATGCTGTGGCGGGCGTGAACGCTTTCGCCGGACGCCTTGAACCGATCGAAGAGCCGCGCCTTATCCCTGCGGCCGGTGCCGATCCGTGGTTCCTCGCCGCTGATCCCAACCGGATCGACACCGTGGAATACGCCTATCTCGATGGCAGCAACGGCGTTTACACCGAAACCCGCATGGGGTTTGAGGTCGACGGTATGGAGATCAAGGCCCGCCACGACTTTGCGTCCAAGGCCATCGACTGGCGCGGTCTCTATCGCAACGCGGGCGTCTGATCGAACCTTACCACTCTTGAAAATTTGGAGAAGCCTGATGAAAAACTTCATCGGCGTGGGCAACCGCGTCACCCTGACCGCTGCGGCGGTCACCACCTCCGGACAACCGGTGCTGATGGGCTCGCTATTCGGCATTGCCGAAAACGCAGCCGCGATCGGCGATCCGCTTGTTCTCGTGTTGAACGGTATTTTCGACCTCACGAAAACCGCGTCACAAGCCTGGACGGTGGGCCAGTTGATCTATTGGGATGTCGCCACCTCCCGCGTCACCAGCACCGTCGCCACCAACAAGCTGATTGGCGTGGCGGTTCTGGCCGTGGGGGGCGGCACGGGCGAGATCACGGGCCGCGTCCGCCTGACAGCGGCCAGTGCAAATTGACCGCCTTCGATCTGGCCACAGACGCGCTCTTCAACGATCCTAACCTTGCCGCCGATGGGCTTTTGCGCTTCGGCGGCACCGGTCCGGCCCGATCCATCCGCGTCATCCGCGCCATGCCGGACCGCTTTGCCAATTTCGGCGACGGGCGTTTTGTCGTCGATACCATCCTGCTGAACATCCGCCTGTCGGATGCCGCAGAGCTTTCTGCCGAAGATACCGTGGAAATCGCAGGCCAGCTTTTTGAGGTCAGCGGTACCCCAACCCGAGACACGAACAGGCTGGTTTGGCTGGCCGAGGCGCGGGCACTGTGAAGCTCCTCGCCGATATCCAGGGCGATCTCCGCGCCATGATGCAGGCGGAAGTCGAGGCCGCAGAGCGGGCGGTCACGGCCGGGGTTTCTGAGGCGGCGAGCGGCTTGCAGCAGAACTGGCGCGGCCAGATCACCGGTGCCGCTTTGGGTCGAGGGCTCGCCAATTCGATCCGTAAGAAGCTGTATCCAACAACCGGCGCCTCAATCCGGGCGGCCGCGGTGGTCTATTCCAACGCCTCCAAGGTGGTCGATGCCTTTGATAGTGGCGTCCTGATACGGTCAAAGAATGGGTTCTGGCTGGCGATCCCCACCGCCGCAGCCGGAAAGAAGGGTGTCGGCAACAAGCGGATCACGCCCGGCGGCTGGGAACAACGCACTGGCCAGCGCCTTCGCTTCGTCCACAGGCGCGGTCGCCCGAGTCTTCTGGTGGCGGAAACCCCTTTGAACACCACGGGTCGTGCGGTGGCATTACGGTCGAAAACTGGCCGGGGCGTCGTGACCGCGCCGATCTTCTTGCTCGTGCCGCAGGTGAAGCTCTCGAAGCGGCTGGATCTGGCGCGGGGTGTAGCGCGGGCGCATGACTCGGTGCCGGGGCTGATCGTGGCGGGGTGGCACAGAGCTAAACGCGCAGGATGAATTGTCGGTCCCAAAGCTCCTTATTCGCTGTTTCGAAATCGCCTAGGAATGCCATACACAAACTCAATTCCGGCCCCCACTTGATCACTGGTACCATCGCCAGTTACACTATAGCCCACAAAGCCCCTTACAAGAAAATCCGGCCCGAAACTTCTGCTAAGAGCAACTTGAGTCTCGTAGCTGGACGTTCCAAACGTCACGTCGAAGGGAACGGCTACGGACAGATCTAGCAATAGGTAGTTTGCGATCGCGGTCGAATATGCAGCAGAAGGAGTAACCTGCCAGTAAGCCTCGCCGTCATACTGGACCTCGGCACCGAGGCCGAACGCGAGGTCATTGTGAACGTAGCTGAGATCTGCGCCCAGCGTTCCATAAGATGACTGTGGCTCATCCAACCAATTCAGATCAGCCGACGTGACCAAGCCTAGACCACTGGGAAGAGCGATGTTTGGTACATGTCGAAATGACAGTGTAGCCGCCCTTACGTCATTCAGTCCAAACGAAAACCTGTTCCCGTCCACCTCAATGGAACCAGAGCCGTCCGTGAAACTCAAGGAAAGGCCAACCTGAGAACGACTGGTTAACCCATGAGTGAAACCAAGTATAAACTCACGGTTCAATTCTCCAAGAACGACCCCATTCTCTGGTCGAAAACGTTCAGCTTGGACCGCATATCCAAATGATAACTGGGTTTTCCCCAAAGGTAACAGCCTCGGTTGACGATAGGCAGCTTCCCAATCCATCAGCCGAAGATCTGAACCGGATGAGAGCAGGATTTCTCCGCTGCCTTGACCGCTACGCGACAGTCGCAGAACCATCGGGTTGAGGACGTCGGATACTTCTCGCCCGTGTGTCCTTTCAGCAAGATCGCGGTCACTTAGCTCCACCCTTGCACCAAGGATCGGGTCCGCAATTATGTATCCATTTTCTGTCCTCCGCTCGACTAGAACAAAATGATTGAATACAGCATTGCCCGAGATTGGCTGCGGATTGAGTAAAATGAGAAAAGGTTCGAACTCTGCGAATCTCGCGATTGCGTCGACCGGCAAAAAACTGACGTCTAGACGCAGACCTAACCCTAGATTTTCTATCATGCTGACCAAGTCCGCCGCAGACAGCGCATCCAAGGATCGCGTAGAGTCCAGCCCCGAGGCTATTTCGATTTCGCTAAGGTCGAACCCGCTGCGCTGGAGGAGCATCCTCAAGGCAGCAAGCCCACAGTCATCGTCAAACCGTTGAGCGATCACAACCGGCCGCTCAGATACTTGGGCCTGCGCAATATTCAGCCCCACACTGTTTACGAAAAGCGCGCCGACACACAACAAAATAGGGGGGCGCACCAGACGCCCCCCTATTAAAAGCCCGTTTCTCATCTGACGTATCAGCAGCCGAATCTCCACCGGCTGCAGGTATACCGGCGAGCCGCGGACTGGTTGTTGAACACCTGCGTTACCGTGGCTCCGACTGCTCTGGCGCAACGGTCAGCTTGGGCAGAACTACCACAGCGCAAGATGACGAAGCGAGCACCGGAATAGCCGACCCTTGCGACGATCCAGACCCAGCCGCCACGGGCCTCGTCCATTTCAGCTGCAGTGGCTGGAAGTCCGTACTGGGAGATAATTGAGTTACCATCCGCCATCGCAGGGGTGGGCATAACGGTGCTGAACGACGTGATCGTGAGGGCGGCAGCAGCGACTACGGCGGTGATCTTGGTACGCATCAGACTCTCCTTGTTGCTGAGGTCATCAAAATATTGTGGTCGCTAGTTACCAATACAATCCTTTGCAAGAGTTTTTTACCTTTCTTCGATGGCTTCTCACCAAGACGCTAAGTCGACTTCCTTTGTATGACGTCGAAACAGACACAAAGCCTTGAAATCGAGAGAAAATGCCCACCACCCGCGAAACAATTATCGCCGCGCTGCACGTGCGGCTGCAAACTCTTACTTCCCTTGTCCTGCGTGACGAGGTCTTGCCCGAACGCATCCCACCAGGCGGGCTGATCATTCTCCGCGATGGCCAACCAGGCGAACCGGAAGTCACGCTGTCACCGTTGCGCTATCACTTTCAGCACCGCGCAGAACTGGAGGTTGTCGTTCAGGCTGCCAAGGACCGGGCCACCGCGTTCGACACCTTGATTGCTGCCATCGGCACAACGCTGGAAACCGACCGTACACTTGGCGGCCTCTGCGACTGGGTTGAAGCCGAAGCGTCGCGTCCGGTTGATGTGCCGGTCGAGGGTGCGGCCAGTCTGAAGGCTGCGGTGATCTCTGTCGTGCTGCACTATTCGACGGACGATCCCTTGGCCTGATCAACCGGCTTTGCATCTTTGGAATAGGGTCGGAGCATGAACCTCCCCTCAACCTGCGCGCCGCTCTCGATTCTCAGGCTTTCATAGGTGATTTCGCCGGTTACCCGCGCGCTTGTGTGCAGCTTTACGTCGCCACCGATGACTTGGCCGTCAACGCGCCCCTTGATGGCGATGCTGGCGGCGCGGAGTTCGCCTTCAACCTCACCTGCGTCCTCAACGACGATCGTGGAGGCTTCCACGCGTCCTTTGACGTAACCGGGCAATTCGACGGTGCCAGGAAAATACAACTCGCCCGTGATACGAGACCCTTCACCAAGATGGGAGCGGCCACCGGAGCCTGCGCCGGGATACTTTTGATCCGTCATTCAAGTCTGCCTTTTTGAGTTTCGGCCCCTCCCGGGCCTCATCGCCCAACACATACAGGAGAACCTACAATGGCACGAGCCCAAGGGGCGCGGGCGCAGATGGCGCTTGCGTTTGAGACGATCTACGGAACGCCCCCCGCGGGCGGTTTCACGAAAATGCCCTTCGCCAGCACCTCGCTCGGCTCAGAGCAACCACTTTTGAACAGCGAGTTGCTCGGCTACGGCCGCGATCCGCTGGCGCCGATCAAGGACGCGGTGACCGCGGATGGCGATGTGATGGTGCCGATCGATGCGGAGGCATTCGGGTTTTGGCTCAAGGCGGCCTTTGGTGATCCGACCACGACCGGCACCGGGCCCTACACCCATGACTTCGTCTCTGGCGGCTGGGCGCTGCCAAGCTTGTCGATCGAGACCGGCATGCCGGAAGTGCCACGATACGCGATGTATTCCGGCTGCGTGTTGGATCAGTTGTCGTGGCAGGTGCAGCGCTCGGGTTTGCTGACCGCCACGGCGCGGCTGGTGGCCCAAGGTGAGACGATCGGCATGACCACCGGCGCAGACACGCCCACAGATCTGGCGCTGAAACGGTTCGGCCATTTCAACGGATCGATCACGCGCAACGGCACGGCGCTCGGCAACGTCGTTTCCGCCGAGATCACCTATGCCAACAACCTCGACCGGATCGAGACCATCCGCAGCGATGGCAAGATCGACGGCGCTGACCCGTCGATTGCAGCCCTGACCGGACGGATCGAAGTGCGCTTCGCTGACCAGACGCTGGTGACGCAGGCGATCAACGGTGATCCCTGCGAGATCAGTTTCTCCTATGTCCTGCCATCGGGCGAGAGCTTGCGCCTAACCGCCCATTCCGTCTATCTGCCACGCCCCCGGATCGAGATCTCCGGGCCGCAGGGCGTGCAGGCCACGTTTGACTGGCAGGCCGCGCGCGACAGCACGCTGGGCCGGATGTGCACCGCCACTCTCATCAACAACATCGCGAGTTATTGACTATGATCCGACTGAACCTGACCGCAACGCCGCAATGGCTGGACCTTGCGCCCGGGCTGCGCCTGCTCGTCGGCCCGCTCACCACGGCACTGATGGTTTCGGCGCGGGCCGATGCTGCCATCGAGGCGATGCCGGACACGGCCACGACCGCCGAGCTGGCGCTGGCCATGGCGAAAGCCGTCGCGCGCCGCGCCGTGCTGGATTGGGAGGGTGTTGGCGATGACGCGGGCAATATCGTCCCCGTTTCACCGGAAGGCATCGATGCCCTGCTGGAAATCTGGCCGGTCTTTGAAGCGTTCCAGACCCAATACGTCGCCCGCGGTCTGATCCTGGACGCGGAAAAAAACGTCTGCGCGCCCTTGCCGAGTGGTCCTTCGGCGGGGGCGATCGGTACTGCGCCGCCTGCGCCGAGCAGTGTGAAGACTGCCCGGCAAGACTAAACCGCCCACAAACGCAGGACGGCTGGCAGGTCTGGGATCTGGTCGGCCGCCTCGGGGGCCAACTACGTGTGATCC
>JBBRCF010000116.1:0-10859 GCA_038205135.1 Rhodobacterales bacterium | reverse complement strand
AAATCCCTACCGCCGCGGCCATGGTCGAGCGGCTCCAGTGAGTGGCGTTGGGCGGCGTCTCCTGCACAGTCTTGGTAATCACCTTGAGGCGCGTTTCCCGTGGCAGCGGCGGCACGCGCGACGGCCGGGTCTTGTCGCGCCGGAGCCCGGCCACGCCTTCGTCAAAGTAACGCGCCTGCCAGCGCCAGACGGTGGGCTTTGACGTGTCCGCGCGCCGCATGATCTCATTGGTGCCGCAGCCGTCTGCCGTCGCCAGAACGATCTCGGCACGCCAGACCACCTTGCGGGCGGTGTTTCGGTCGGTGAGCAAAGCTTGAAGCTGCGCTCGGTCGGCGGGGCCCAGATACAGGCAGATGTCATCGCGTCTCATGCCGAGAGTATGACACGCATGATCACAAAGGGGAATCGTTCGTCAGGTGGCGAACACTAGACTAACCTCCTGATTCTGAAGCTTCCTTTTTTGGCGCGGCAAACTCTGCATGAGATTGCTTCAGTTATTGCAAGGGGTTCTGCTTTATGACGTCAATGAACATCAGACCTCATCCGCTCTTCATTGATGCGTTTGCTAAAGTGCAGTGGGCATGGGCGAAGACCGTTGAACTAGAGGTCGTTCTCCAAAGCTACAACCAGTCCGGCATGAGATGGTTCGTCGAAGAGGTGAATAACCAGCCGACTTTCTTTCATGTTCTGACTGATCCCCTTAATTTTCCTATTGCACTTCAAGTCGGAGATATAGTTAGAAATCTACGAGGAAGCCTCGATCACGTCGTTTCGACTGTCTATCGAGCGCATGGCTTAAGAGATGACACGTCTCATGTTAGATGGCATACAGCGACAGATAGAACAAACCTCGAGAGTTCGGTTAACGTGACTTTGGTTAAGCAATGACTTGGCGGCCTTAAATCGTTCTAACTGGACGAAATGGAACACACAGCAGAAAAAGGCTCCACAATATTTAAACTAAATGAGTTGGATCGGACCAACAAACATAGACGCCTTAACGTGATTGCTGTCGTAGCTTTTGGGCCAATCGCCAAAATTTACGTTTGGCATGGGGAGCGGATTGATGGAAGAATCGTATATTGGCTTGCAGCCTGGTCAACATAAAAAGTTTGAGTTCCCTGAATTCAGCTGGCTGCACCCAGATCAGAAGCCTAAAGCGACCATCGAAGTAACATTCGGCCCGGATGAAGTGTTTCCAAGACTAGATGCAGTCTCAACCCTGAAAGAAACATCAAGTTTGGTATTACAATGCCTATTGAAGTTTCAGGATGCCTGCGTGGAGAATTTTCCTCAGAAATTCAAATGATCATAGGTCTAATGGCTCACTTCAAAATTTCTTGAGTTCGCTGACAATAATGTTCACAGTTGTCAGCAGCGAACTGAGGGGACTGTATGGCCAAATATCACACGGCCCTTTTCGACCTAAAATCTTCCTCACATGGAGACACCATTTGATCGCCGTCATCTTCGAAGTTGAACCCGCCCCCGGCATGTCTGAGCCCTATCTGGACATGGCGGCGCAGATGCGCGGGCTGGTCGGTACCGTGCCGGGGTTCATCAGCGTGGAACGGTTCCAGAGCCTGACCAACCCCGGCAAGCTGCTGTCGCTGTCCTATTGGGCTGACGAGGCCGCGCTGACGGCCTGGCGTCAGATGCCCGAACACCGCGCGGCGCAAACCGCAGGCCGCAACGCCATGTTCGCCGGATACCGCCTGCGCGTGGTGTCGGTGATGCGCGACTACAGCCATGCCGACCGCGATCAGGCCCCCGCCGACAGCCGCGCCCTGCACGGGTGACACATGGGGCGTGTGTGGTGACCCCGGCGTGATTCGAACACGCGGCCTACGGTTTAGGAAACCGTCGCTCTATCCAGCTGAGCTACGGGACCACTCGGCGGCGTTTTAGCCAATGCGGCGCGCCTTGTCACCCGGCTTGAAGCTGCGGCGCGCGGCGCTTAGGCTTGCCGGGACGTGACCGGAGACGCCCCATGACCCGCCAAGACCACCGCCCGCTGACCTTGCGTGATGTATCAGAAGCGTCGGGTGTATCGGAAATGACCGTCAGCCGCGTGCTGCGCAACCGGGGCGACGTGTCGGACGCGACACGGGCGCGGGTGTTGCAGGCGGCGAAACGGCTGGGCTACGTGCCGAACAAGATCGCGGGCGCGCTGGCGTCCAGCCGGGTGAACCTTGTTGCCGTGGTCATTCCGTCGCTGTCGAACATGGTGTTCCCCGAGGTGCTGGCCGGCATTTCGAAGGCGTTGGACGACACGCCGTTGCAGCCGGTGGTTGGCGTCACCGATTACAGCCCGGAAAAAGAGGAAAAGGTGCTGTATGAAATGCTGTCGTGGCGGCCATCCGGGGTGATCGTCGCAGGGCTGGAACATTCGGATGCGTCGCGCGCGATGTTGTCAGCGTCCGGTATTCCGGTGGTCGAGATCATGGATACCGACGGCACACCCGTTGATGCGATGGTGGGTATCAGCCACCGCCGCGCCGGGCGCGAAATGGCCGAGGCGATCCTCGCCGCCGGCTATCGCCGGATCGGGTTCATGGGCACCAAGATGCCGATGGACCACCGCGCCCGCAAACGGTTCGAAGGGTTCACGCAGGCCTTGGCGCGTGGTGGCGTCGAAATGGCGGATCAGGAATTCTATTCCGGCGGGTCGGCTCTGGCCAAGGGCCGCGAGATGACCGCCGCCATGATAGCGCGCACGCCGGATCTGGATTTTCTGTATTATTCTAATGACATGATTGGGGCGGGCGGGTTGCTGTGGCTGCTGGAACAGGGTTATGACATCCCCGGTCGCATCGGGTTGGCGGGGTTCAACGGCGTGGAATTGCTGCAGGGCCTGCCCCGGCAACTGGCCACGATGGACGCCTGCCGTGCCGAAATCGGCCGCCGTGCCGCCGAGATCATCGTGGGTCGCGTGGCCGACCGGGCCGTTGACAGCCATGTGGTGCTGAAACCCGTAATCAGCCCGGGCGATACCCTGCGCCGCCCATGACGCCTGTTATCGCCAACGCGACCGCGCGGGCGCTGTTTCTGCATCATCACGGGTTGGCAGAAGCCCCGACCGGGCGTGATTTCACCGATGTGATCGATCGGCTGGGTTTTGTGCAGGTGGACAGCATCGCCACCGTCGAACGCGCGCATCACATGATCCTGTGGGCGCGGCGCAATGCATGGCGCCCCGCCGATCTGGACCGGATGCAGGCGCAGGGCGCGGTGTTCGAACATTGGACACATGACGCCAGCATCCTGCCGATGGCCCATTACCCGCATTGGCGGTTGAAATTCGCCCGAGACGCGGTTGGGATGGCCGCGCAGTGGGAACGCTGGCAACGGCAGGGGTTCGCCGGGCGGCTGGACGATGTGCTGGACCATGTGGCGCGGCATGGCCCGGTGATGTCGTCCGACTTGAAGGATGACAGGGCGGGCAAATCCACCGGCTGGTGGGACTGGCATCCGTCCAAGACCGCGCTGGAATATCTGTGGCGTACAGGGCGACTGGCGGTGGCGCGGCGCGACGGGTTCCGCAAGGTCTATGACCTGCCGGACCGGGTGATTCCGGCGCAGCTGCTGGCCGTCACGGTGCCGCCCGAGGATACCGTGGACTGGGCCTGCGCCGGGGCACTGCACCGGCTGGGTTTTGCGACACCGGGTGAAATCGCCGCATTCTGGGCCTTGGCGACACCAGCCGAGGCGCGCGCATGGTGCGAGGCCGAAACGCGCGCGGGCCGGCTGTGTCCGGTCATGGTAGAGGGCGCGGATGGCATCAGCCGCCACGCCTTTGCACGCCCCGGCGCGTGGGACATGGCGCCGGCCATGACGAATCGCCTGCGCGTACTGTCGCCGTTTGACCCCGCCCTGCGCGACCGGGCGCGGGCGGAACGGCTGTTCGGCTTTCGCTACCGGATCGAGGTGTTCACCCCCGCCGCGCAGCGGACCTATGGTTACTACGTCTTTCCGCTGCTGGAGGGCCATCGTCTGGCGGGCCGCATCGACATGAAGGCGGATCGCGGCAAGGATGTGCTGAACGTCACCGCGCTCTGGCCGGAACCGGGCCTGTCTTTTGGCAAAGGTCGGCTGGCGCAGCTGCAAGCGGAACTGGCCCGCGTAGCGGCCCTGGCGGGTGTGGCGCGGGTGGATTTCGCGCCGGATTGGCGGCGCGATCCGCTTTAGCGGTTACGCCCCCGCCCAGACCTGAAACGCCAGCCCCGCCATCAGCGCGCCTGACAGCGCAATCCCCAGATACAGCAGGAACACCTTGGGCCGCACCAGCGCCCAGACCGCCATCGCCGCCGGGATCGAGGTCACGCCGCCGGCGACCAGAAACGCCATGCCGGCCCCCGGTGACATGCCTTGCCCGATCAGCCCGCCAACCAGCGGCAGCGCGGCATAGCCATTCAGATAGGCAGGCACCCCGATCAATGTTGCCAGCGCAATCGGCGCGAATCCGTTGCCGCCCAAGGCCGATGTGATGGTCTCTGCCGGGATGTAGGCGACCATCAGGCTTTCCAGCACAAAGGCCAGCACCAGCCATTTCAGCAGGAACAGCCCGGTTTTCTGCGCCTCGGTCCCGAATTTGCGCAGCCGGGCGGGGTCGGACCAGAACGCCCAGACCACGGGTTTCGGCGCACGGATGCGCGACCCGCCGCAGCCGCCATTGCTGATGCCGTCGCGCAAGGGCTGATCTAGCAGCGCCGTTCCCGCCAGCAGATGCGTCACCGCGCCGCCGAACAGGCCCAGCCCGACCGCCACCAGCGTCTTGGCGATGGCAAATTCAGTGCCCAGTACGCCTGCGGTCAGCAGGAACATCGTCGGGTCCATGATCGGCGAGGCCAGCCAGAACGCCATCACCGCAGGCAGCGGCACCCCGATGGCCAGCAGGGCCGCCACCAGCGGAATCACCCCACAGGAACAGAACGGCGACATCGCGCCCACCAGCGACGCCATCAGGATCATCACCGCGGGCCGCCCGGTGAACGCGCGCGCGATCAGGTGATCCGCGCCGGTCGCGCCTGCCCATGCGGCAAAGGCAACCGACAGGGCCAGAAACGGCGCGACCTTGGCCAGCGCCTTGGCGACAAAGGTGATGCTGGTCTGCGCTTGCGCGGGATCAGCCAGCGCCAGCATGGCCAGAATGACAGCAGATGCGCCCCAGACGCCCCATGTTTTCAGGTGCGGGCGCAGGCTGGCGACCAGAGACGGGCGAGGCAGGCTGGAATCGGTCATGATGACATCCCCGGGCAAGTGGTTTCGTTGGGCCGGCAAAACATCACGCGGCATCCCCGGCTAGGGTGGTGCACAGGCCGGTACAGCATTCCGACAGCAGGAAATCCACCGTGCGGCGCAGGGCGGCAACCTCGGCGATGGATTGCACGACGCGGCCCCGGCGTTCCTGCCGCACCAGCCCGGCATCGACAAGCGTCGACAGGTGATGCGCCAGCGTCGAGGCGGCAAGCCCGGTATGGGCAATGATGTCGCCGACGCTCAGGCCGTCCGGCCCGGCCTGCACCAGCAGGCGAAACACCTGCAGCCGGGCGTCATGGCCAAGGGCAGACAGGGCATCGGCATGGTTCGGGACATTTTTCATGCGCCCAAAATAACCATAAAACTGGTTATGTAAAGCGTCCTTTGGATGATGCTGGCTGAAATCAACTGCGTAACGCGCCGACCGTCAGGTGGGTTTGCCACCCGCGATCCCGTCACATCATCCGGATCACGGCCTTGTCCACCGCCAGAACATAGCCGCGCCGCGCCACGTTCTTGACCAGCAATTCCGTCACCATCTGGTTGCCCAGCGTGTCGCGCAGCCGCTTGATCCGGGTCGCGCCGGCCGATTCGTCGCAATCTGCGGCGTCGCGTCCGGAAATCACCGCCTCGATCTGTGCGCCTGACAGCATGTCGTCATCCATCCGCGCCTCGGCCAGAACGGCAAGCGTTTCCATCGCCGCATCCGTCAGCTTGAACCCCATATTGTTCAGATAGACGGTGTTTTCCTCGCGCGAGATCAACAGCGAAGACACCTGAATGCCAGAATTTTCGATCTGCAGCAGACGCCGGTTCAGCACCACCAGCATCACCAGAAACACCAGCGCCGCGACCATCAGCCCGGTCGCAAACAGCATCAGCACAAAGATCACCAACCGGTAGCTGGCCAGCACCTGCGAAAACGCGGTGCCGGACCCGGCAAGGATTTCCAGCAGCCGGATTTCCGTGCCGCCCGTCAGGTCGATGTTGTCCACGAACAACTGTTCGACCCGCGCGTTGAACGCGTTCGCATCGGGCAGGGTGAACAGCAACAGCCCGCCGGTGATCGCCAGCACCGCGATGATGCCCGCAATGCCAAATGCCACGATGCGGCTGCCCGATCGCCGGGCGTCAGAAGCGGAGGAAATTGGGTCCAGCATCGGCCTTGCGCGCGGTCAGGCCGCCCTCGTCAAACACGGAAAGAAGGGTCAGCAACGTCCAGCCCTGCGCAGCCAGCCGCGCGCGCGCCTCGGCACCGGCCGATTGCGCGGTACAGGTGCCGTTGATCTGCATCACGCCGTAATGCAGGCGCAGGGGGCGGTCCTGTTTCGCCTTGTAATCGGCATAGCAGGCCGCACCGGCCAGACCGGGCAGGCAAAGCAGGCACACTATGGCAAGGATGAGTTTCATCATCCGCAGACCATGCGCAGGCCCGGCGCGATATTCAATCACCAAGGCCGGTGCAGCGGCTGCTATCCGATAACAGGGGGGCGATATTGCCTGTCCGGGTGAGTGGGGCAGAGGGTGGTCCCATCAGAACCCGGCCGCGGTTGACCGGGACCAACCCCGAAAGGATCCGATCCATGCATCGCAAATTCATACCCATCATTCTTGCCGCAGCGGTCGCCGTGACCGGCCTTGGGGCTGTTCCGGCCGCAGCGGGCGAAAAAGAGCTGAAACGATTCGTCCTTGGCGTGGCCGCATTGGGGATCATCGCCGCCGCTATCGAAAACGACAAACGCCGCGATAACAGCCGCGCAAACGGGCAAGTCACCCGGCAGCAGCCCTACTATCCGCCGGTCGTGCATGACCCGCCACGCGGCCACAGCCCGTACAAGGGCTATGTCGCACCGCGCCCCTTGCCCGACCGGGCCCGTGCCGGCTTCTTGCCCGGCGATTGCCTGCGCAGCGTGGCCGACCGTCGTGGAACCCGCAACGTCTATGTTGCCGGATGTCTGGAACGCAACCACGTGCAGGTGTCGCGCCTGCCTGATGCCTGCCAGTTGTCGGTCATCGGTCAGGACAGAGACCGGCGCGACGCGTTCGATGCCCGGTGTCTGGCGGACTATGGCTATCGTATCGGTCGGCGCTGACCCCGCCGCAGGATCCGTAGGGCCGTGGGCAACCCCGGCCCTTTTGGCATTGCAAAGCCGGCACCGCTTGGGCATCGGGGGGCATGCCGCCCGATTTTGCCCGTGAAACCGATCTGCAGGCCCAAGGCTACGTCCGCATCGCGGGCGTCGACGAAGTGGGGCGCGGACCGCTTGCAGGGCCGGTCATGGCCTGTGCCGTGGTGCTGCACCCGACGCGGATCCCCCCGGGCCTGAACGATTCCAAGGTCCTGAGCGCGGTTCGGCGCGACGCCCTCGCCCGCGCCATCTGCGCCGTGGCCGAAGTGTCGGTGGGTCAAGCCAGCGTTGATGAAATCGACGTGTTGAACATCCTGCGCGCCAGCCATCTGGCGATGGTTCGCGCCTTGCAGGGGCTGTCCGTCCGACCGGATTTCGCACTGATCGATGGCAATCTGCTGCCGCGTGATCTGCCGTGCCCGGGGCGCGCGGTGATCAAGGGCGATGCCCTGTCGCTGTCCATCGCGGCGGCCTCGATTGTGGCCAAAACAAGGCGCGATGCCCTGATGATGGATTTGGCGCAACAGTTCCCCGGCTATGGCTGGGACAAAAACGCGGGCTATCCGACCAAGGCCCACAAACAGGCGATTCTAGATATTGGGGTTACCCCGCATCATAGACGTTCCTTCAAACCGATCCACAACATCTTGTGTCACGAGAAATCTTTAACCCCTTGATTCAATAAAGAATTTGACCGCGAATCAGCTTTGGTCGATCTTCTGGGCAACCAACAGGCACCCGACAGAGGTGCCGGGACAGAGGCACAGTATGACCAAGACGATCAAACCACAGGGCGCGGCGGCGCTCCCGCTGAACACGATCCTCGCCGGGGACTGCATCGAAGTGATGCGCGCCCTGCCAGAATCGTCAATCGATCTGATCTTTGCCGATCCACCCTACAACCTGCAACTGAAGGGCGATCTGCATCGCCCCGACAACAGTCTGGTCGACGCGGTGGACGATCACTGGGACCAGTTCGCCAGTTTCGAAACCTACGACCGGTTCACCCGCGCCTGGCTGGCGGCCGCGCGGCGGCTGTTGAAACCCAACGGCGCGATCTGGGTCATCGGCAGCTATCACAACATCTTTCGCGTCGGCACCGCGTTGCAGGATGCGGGCTATTGGCTGTTGAACGATGTGGTCTGGCGCAAGTCGAACCCGATGCCGAATTTTCGCGGCAAGCGGTTCACCAATGCGCATGAAACCATGATCTGGGCGTCGAAATCCGAAGGAGCGAAATACACCTTCAACTACGAGGCGTTGAAAACGCTGAACGACGGCATCCAGATGCGCAGCGACTGGGTGCTGCCGATCTGCACCGGGCATGAACGGATCAAGGATGCGGCGGGCGACAAGGCGCATCCGACGCAGAAACCGGCGGCGCTGCTGCACCGCGTGCTGATCGGATCGACCAATCCGGGCGATGTGGTGCTGGACCCGTTCTTTGGCACCGGCACCACGGGCGCGGTGGCCAAGATGCTGGGCCGCGACTGGATCGGCATCGAACGTGAAGACGCCTATCGCGCGGTCGCCGAAACCCGCATCGCGCAGGTGCGCCGGTTCGACGCGTCGGCCCTGCAGACAACTACCGGCAAACGCGCCGAACCGCGCATCCCGTTTGGCCAGCTGATCGAACGCGGGATGCTGCGCCCGGGCGAGGTGCTGACCTCGATTTCCGGCAAGGCCGCCAAGGTGCGCGCCGATGGCAGTCTGGTGGCCGATGGCGTCAACGGGTCGATCCATCAGGTCGGCGCGGCGCTGGAAGGCGCGCCGTCCTGCAACGGCTGGACCTACTGGTGCTACCGCCGCGAGGGCCAGAACGTGCCGATCGACATTCTGCGCCAGCAATTGCGCGCCGAACTGGACCACTGATTTCCCGCACATGATGCGACCACAGTTACCGCCGGGCGGGCGGGCCGCAATCCCGACCGTCCAACCTCGACTGCCTCGCCCTGTAACAGGGGCGGGGTTTTTTTTTGTGATGTGCCGTGCTTGAAAACCGGCGCGCAAAGGCAAAGGGTGGAACCGAGGAAACACATCATGACCCCTGCCCTTGTGACCGCGATGCGCGGCTATTCATTGGCGACCTTTCGCGCCGACCTGCTGGCCGGGATCACCGTGGCGATGGTGGCCCTGCCGCTGAGCCTCGCCATCGCTATCGCATCCGGTGCGGACCCGGCGACGGGGCTGGTGACGGCCATCGTGGCAGGGTTCCTGATTTCGGCACTGGGGGGCAGCGCGGTGCAGATCGGCGGGCCGACCGGCGCGTTCATCGTCGTGGTGCACGGCGTGATCGCGACACATGGGTTCGACGGGCTGGTGATTGCCACGCTGATGGCGGGGGTGCTGCTGGTGATCGCGGGCGTCACGCGGGCGGGCGCGCTGGTGCGGTTCATCCCCGAGGCGGTGATCAACGGTTTCACCATCGGCATTGCCGTGATCATCGCGACCAGCCAGTTTCCCGACCTGCTGGGGCTGGACGGGCGCACCCTGCCGGCCGAGGTGCCGGCGAAACTGGCGGGGATCTGGGCCGCGCGGGGGCAGATCGTACTGGCGGCCTTGGCGGTGGGCGTCGGCGGGATGATCCTGATCGTGCTGTTCCGGCGGTTGGCACCGAAATGGCCCGGGCTGATCGTGGCGGTGGCGCTGGCCTCTGCCATCGCATGGGCGCTGGCGCTGCCGGTGGACACGATCACCGCCCGTTTTGGCGCGCTGCCCACCACGCTGCCACTGCCCCGTTTCCCGGAGGTGACATTGGCGCGGCTGATCGAACTGGCCCCGTCCGCACTGGTCATCGCGTTTCTGGCCGGCATCGAAAGCCTGCTGTCCGCGATGGTCGCCGACCGGATGACGGGCGGTCGCCACCGGCCCAATGCCGAGATTCTGGCGCAGGGCGTGGCCAACATCGGATCGGCCCTGTTCACCGGCCTGCCCGCGACCGGGGCGATTGCCCGCACCGCCACCAACATCCGCGCCGGCGGGCAGACCCCGGTTGCGGGGATTATCCATGCCGTGGTGATTCTGGCGATGATGATGCTGGCCGGACCGCTGGCCGGGCAGATGGCGATGCCTGCGCTGGCCGGATTGCTGATCCTGACCGCCTGGAACATGGCCGAGCCGCATAAATGGGGCGACTACCGGCGCGAACCGGCGGGCGACCGGCTGGTGCTGCTGGTCACCCTGGTGCTGACAGTGTTTGCCGATCTGACCGTGGCGATTGGCGTCGGCGTGGCGCTTGGGCTGGGCTTGCGGGCGCTGGCGGCGCGGCGCGGTTAACGCGGCAGCGGCGTCGCGCCCGTGTTGTACACGCGCCAGTCGGTGATTTCCGGGTAATACATCTCGCGCCAGCGCCGCACGCGCGGGTTCATGATGCGCCGCCACAGCGGCGGGAACATCGCCGCGATCGTCATCACCGGATACCCGTGCGGCAGCTGCGGTGCGTCGGCCGCCGTGTAATTCTGCAACAGCGGG
>JBBRCF010000115.1:0-11165 GCA_038205135.1 Rhodobacterales bacterium | reverse complement strand
GATACCGTGGTGGACAACCTCGGGATCGCCATCGACCCGGTCAACGGACTGGGCATCATCAATTCTGCGGCACTGGTCACCGGGATCGTGCTGACCGGCACGACCGAGCCGGGATCGACGCTGGTGCAGGTGGTGCTGGACGGCAGGACCGTCACGGCCAGCGTCACTCCCGAAGGCAACTGGACTGCCCGTTTCGCGCCGTCGCAACTGCCCTCGGGCGAACGTGACGCGGTGCTGACGGTGACGGCGACGGATCGCGCCGGCAACACCGGCAGCGTCACCGAAACGGTGCGTGTGGACACGCTCGTCAACCGGCTGGAAAACGACAGCGCTCCGGTTGAAGGCGATAACGTCGTCAATGCTGCCGAGGCGCGCGACGGCGTGCGCCTGAGCGGCAGGGTCGAGGCGGGCTCGGCTGTCAACGTCACCTTTGACGGGCGCGTGATTGCCGCGACCGTGGGCGGCGACGGCACCTGGACAGCGAACATTCCTGCCGCCGCAATCCGTGCCGGCAGCTATGATACCACCGTGATGATTGCCGCCACCGATGCGGCCGGCAACACCGCCACCATCACGCGGGCGCTGGCCATCGACACCGATGTGCCCGATGCGGCCAGCATCGCCAACTACACCCGCAATCACAGTGGCATCATCCGCATCGGCGTGGACACTACCGGCGATGATCTGACCGTGGCCGAGGTACGGGCCGACGGCAGCATCGTCGACAACCGCACGGTGGGGGTCGAGGTGCCGGTTCTGAGCGAAACGCTGTTCAGCTTTTCCCCCGGCGTGCCGGACGGATCGCATCTGATCGTCAATGCCACTGACGCTGCGGGCAATACCAGCGGCACCTATCTGGTTTTCGACGAGTTGACGACATCGGTCGTCAATCTGCCGGCGGGGCTGGGCGCATACCAGATCGACGCCATCGACCTGCAATTCGCCGAAGACAGCCAGTTGACCATCACCGAAGCGCAATTGCTGGGCCTGTCGTCCAACAGCAACAGCCTGCTGATCCATGGCGGCACCGATGACACGGTCACAGCGCGCGGTGCCGAACGTGTCACCGGGTCGGCCGGGTCGGTCGAAGTCGAGGGGCAGGGCTACGTGGTCTACACGCTGGGTGCCGATGGCCGCCTGATCATCGACGAGGACATTCAGGTCCTGATCTGACCTCGGCACGACAAACGCAGGGCCGGGCGGGTTCAGACCGCCCACCCGCACCACAGACGAGACGATCCGGGCAAGACGACCCGGCAAGTACGACACGGCAAGTACGACACGGGCAAGACGACACGTACAACGCGACACGGGCAGTACGACACGGGCAGTACGACAAGCACCCGAAACAAAAGGGGCGACGGTATGAGGCGGGTAAACGATCTATCCCGGATGCAGGTCCAGATGACGCGAGGCCGGATTCTGGCCATCGCTTCGTTTGCGGCGCTATCCGGCTGCATGGGGGGAGCGGATGCGGTTTCGCGGGCGCGTACTGCGGGCCCCGCCAGCCCCGCCATGGCCACGCCGGCCGCGCAACCGGGCGCACAGCCAGGAGCACAGCCGGGGGCACTTCCCGCCGAAGCGCAATCACCCATCATCGGCGCGTTGCAGGCCCGCCGGTCGGTGCTGCCGGACGGATCCAGCTTTGACCGTATCGCCACATCGGTGCTGGCCGCCAATGCCCGCGCCGCAGAGGCGGAATTGCGCTCGGCCCGCCTGCGCGCCGAGGCGCAATCGAAGAACTGGCTGCCGACGCTGGGTCCGGTGGTAAGCCTGACGTCGCTGGGGCAGGTGCTGGCGCAGATCGTCATCGATCAGGTGCTGTTCGACCACGGCCGCAAGAAAGCCGAACGCGATTTCGCCAAGGCCGATGTCGAGGTCGCCGCCGTAAGTTTGGCGCGCGACACCAATGACCGGGTCTACACCGCGCTGGGGCTGTATATTCTGGCCGAAGAGGCGCGCGAAAAGGCCAGTCTGAACGCCGTCGCCCTGCAGGACATGGGCCGGTTTGCCCATATCATGGAACGCCGGGTCGCAGGCGGCATTTCCGACAGTTCCGACCTGAACATCCTGCGCCAGAAACTGGCGGAAATCCGGTCGGCCGAAGCTGCCAGCCGCGAAACCGCCGCCGCATCGCTGGCCGAATTGAACGCAATGTCGGTAGACCGGCTGGATGATGTGCGCGGGTTGGCCCCGGTTCCGGTGGATGCGACCGGCGTCCGCGCGTTGGCCGTGCTGCAGGCCGAGGCGGAAAAGGACCGGTCCGTTGCGGGCGCGCGCGCCGAACGGGCGGAAAATCTGCCCGCTCTGGGCGCGCAGGTGCTGCTGGGCAGGAACGGCGCGGACGCCGGCCTGACGGTGAAATCGGACACGCCGCTGGGGTTCGGCACGCCCGCCAGCCTGCGCGCCATCGAGGCCGCGACCGAGGCCGCTGGCCGCCGCGTGTCGCAGGCCCAAGAGGACACCAACCGCGCCTTGGCACGCCTTGCCCAAGAGGCCACCGCGCTCGACCGCCAGACCCGGGAGGCCGCCGGCCTGACCGCGCAGGCGAAGGCCAACCTTGACCTGTTTCAGGCGCAATATGACGCCGGACAGCGGCAGGTGACCGATGTGGTGGGCGTGTACGAAACCTACGCTCGCGCCGCGCAATCCGCAGCCACGCTGAAATTCCGCGCCGCGCTGGTCCGGCTGGAAATGGCGCGCGATCTGGGGATGCTCGCGGACGGGAGCGCGATTTGACCACTGCGGCCCAACCTTCGCAGCAAAACCTGACGGTGGCCCCTGGCGGCAAGGCGCGGCTGATGGCCGTCGCCCCAGCCATCCAGCACGCCAGACCGGAAACCGACCGTTTCGATGCCCGCGCCCGCAGCCGCGCCGACCTTGCGCGCGTCTATGCCGGGCTGTTGGGCGTTGAGGTGCTGGCGTCCGACATTCTGGAATGCATCGCCACTGCACAACAGCCCGGCGCGCCGGTGCGGCCTGAAACGCTGGCGCTGGCGCTGCAAGACGCCGGGCTGCTGGCGGGGGTCGAGACAGTGAAAACGCTGGCCGGCGATCACTGGCCCGCACTGGCCTTGATGACCTCGGGGCAGTTCCTGATGGTGGTTGGCCACTCGCGTGGCGACCTTATCATCTACGACACCACATGCCCCGACAACCGCGCCCAAGTGCCGCTGGCGGATTTCCAGCCCTATTTCACCGGCACGCTGGTGCGCGCCGAAGCCCCCATCGACAGCATCGTGGCGAGCCACGTCCCCGATCAGGCACCGGTGCATTGGTTCTGGGGCAGTTTTGCCCAATTCCGCCGCCAGTTTGCCGAAGTGGCGCTGGGGTCGCTGGTCGGCAACATGCTGGCCGTCGCGGTGGCGCTGTTTTCGTTGCAGGTCTATGACCGCGTGATCCCGCACCAGTCGATACCGACGCTGTGGGTGCTGGCCATTGGCGCGCTGCTGGCGCTGTTAATGGAGGCGCTGGTCAAGGGCGCGCGCGCCGCGCTGATGGACGGGGCCGGCCGCCAGATTGAATTGGGCGTGCAGGAAATGCTGATGGACCGCCTGCTGGGCATGCGGTCCGACCTGAAGGGCCGCCAGCCGTCGCAACTCTTTGCCACGATGCGCGAATTCGGGTCGGTCCGCGAATTTTTCACCGCGTCCACTGTCGGCACTCTGGCCGATATCCCGTTCATATTCCTGTTCCTGATGCTGGTCGCGTCCATCGCTGGCCCCGTGGTCTGGGTATTGTTGGCGGGTGCGATCCTCATGGTGCTGCCGGGGTTGTTCTTTCAGGCCCGCATGGTCCGGCTGACCCATGAAATGCAGGGCGCATCGGCGAAATCGTCCCGCATGCTGCATGAAACACTGTTCGAACTGGACACCGTCAAGACCCAGCGCGCCGAGGATCGCGTGCGCCGGCTTTGGACCGAACTGACCGCACTGACCGCGTTGAAATCATCCGAACAGCGCCGCATCGCGTCCGCCCTGTCGATCTGGAGCGCGGGCGTGCAGCAGGCGACCTATGTCGCGGCAGTGGTGGCCGGTGCCTATCTGGTGTTTCAGGGCCAGCTGACGGTCGGGTCGATCATCGCCACCGGCATCCTGACCAGCCGCACGCTTGCGCCGCTAACCCAACTGGCGAACCTCTGGGCGCGCTGGACCAACGTCAAGGCGGCGCTGGACGCGATGGACGGCATCGTGGATGCGCCACAGGACGCGGACGACGCGCGGCACTACCTGCGCCGCGAAACCCTGAAGGGCCAGTTCGAACTGCGCGAGGTGCAATACCGCTATGACGACGATTGCGCGCCCGCCATCGATATTCCGGCGCTGATGATCCAGCCGGGGCAGCATCTGGCCATTCTGGGCGCGAACGGGTCTGGCAAATCGACGTTCCTGAAAATGCTGACCGGGCTTTACGCTCCCACGCGCGGAACGCTGATGATCGACGGCACCGACATGGCCCAGATCGAGCCGCGCGACCTGCGCCGGCTGATTGGCTATCTGGGTGCGGATGTGCGGCTGTTCGCCGGCACGTTGCGCGACAACCTGAACCTGAACATGCTGGAACGCGACGATGGCCGCCTGATGCAGGCACTGGATTTCGCGGGGCTTGGCCCGTTTGTCGCCAGCCACCCCAAGGGGCTGGATCTGCCGATTCAGGACGGCGGCGCGGGCCTGTCGTCGGGGCAGCGCCAATCCATCGGCTGGGCCCGGCTGTGGTTGCAGAACCCCAAGGTGGTGCTGCTGGATGAACCGACCGCCACGCTGGACCAGACGCTGGAGGCTACGATCGTGTCGCGCCTGGGTCCGTGGCTGGACGGGCGCACCGCCATCATCGCCACTCACCGCGTGCCGATCCTGCAACTGACGGGCCGCGTCACCATGCTGCAAGCCGGGCGACTGGCCGTCGATGGCCCGCGCGATCAGGTGCTGGCGCATCTGGCGCGCAGCGGCGTGGCCGCCCCGGTTCCTGTCCCCGTTCCTGTCCCCGTGCCCGTTTCCGGAGCCAAGCCGTGACCACATCCGCGACCAACCTGTCGGCGCAACTGCGGGTCCGTATGCAGGGCCCGTCCGTGATGATCTGGATCTGCGCCGCGTCCGTGGTGGTGTTCATCCTATGGGCCGCGTTTGCCTGGGTCGACGAGATCGTCCGCGCGCCGGGCGAATTCATCTCGTCCTCGCGTCCGCAGATCATCCAGAACCTTGAAGGCGGCATCCTGTCTGAATTGTTGGTGAAACAGGGCGATGTGGTCAATCGCGGCGATGTGCTGGCGCGGCTGCACGGCACGCAGTTCCGGTCTTCGGTCGATGATCTGGTCGATCAGATCGCGGCGCTCGAAGTCCGCCGCCTGCGGTTGGAGGCGGAATTGGCCGGACAATATGATTTCGCGGTGCCCGCCGATCTGGCGGCGCGCACCCCCGCCATCGTCGCGTCCGAACAGGCGCTGTTGCAGGCCCGGCAAGCCGATTTCGTCAGCCGCAGCGACGGCGCGCAACGCGTGCTGGATCAGGCGGCCAAGGAATTGTCCCTGCTGGAGACGATGCTGGCGGAAAAGATCGTGTCGCTGATCGAGGTGACGCGTGCCCGCAAGGAACATGCCGACGCCCGGATCCGGCTGGACGAAATCACCACCCAGACCGAATTGCAGCGCGCAGAGAATTATTCCGACACGCTGAAGGAACTGGCCACCCTGCGGCAGAACCTGAAATCCAGCGAGGACCAGTTGAACCGCACCGTGCTGGTCAGCCCGATGCGCGGCATCGTCAACAATCTGGCGGTTACGACGATTGGCGGAGTGGTCCGGCCCGGCGAGGAAATCGCCCAGATCATCCCGCTGGACGAGGAAATGTTCGTCGAGGCCCGCGTGCAACCCCAGGATATCGCCGGCGTCCGTCCCGGGCAGGAAGCAACGATCAAGCTTTCGGCCTATGATTACACGGTATGGGGCACGCTGAAGGGCCGGGTCGATGTGATTTCCGCTGATACGTTCAAGGATGATCGCACCCGCGACCCCGACGCGACGGCGCATTACAAGGTGACGATGCGGGTCGACATGGCCGCGCTGACCTACCGGCAGGTGGCGATGGAAATCCGCCCCGGCATGCAGGCCACCGCCGAATTGCACACCGGCGAAAAGACCGTGCTGCAATATCTGCTGAAACCTTTGTACAAAAGCCGCGAGGCATTCCGCGAACCATGACCGGGGACCCGTGATCCCTTGGCAATGCCGGGGCAGGGGCGCATAACCCGCGCGACCCCTGCCGACGCCGATGAGGATACCATGACCGCCTGCCAGCTTTGCACCGTCACAGGCACCGCCACTGTCACGTTGACCCCGACGGTGCGGGGCATGGCGGGGCGTGTTCTGACCCGGCCGGGTGCGGCGTGGGCCAATGACCTGAGCGACATCTGCGACCCGTCACCAGAGGTGCGCGCCCGGGCGGCGGCGGGACATCCCTCGGACATCATCCACCGCGAAAGCAACCGCGTGGTTCTGATGCCGGGTTGCACCAGGACGCTGATCAAGGACCTGCCCGTCAAGGGCGCCGGGTTCACCGCCAAAGGCGGCACGGCGGTGCGCGTCAACGCGCCGGTGCCGGACAACGCTGGCCAGATAGAAGGCCGCGTCGAAGGCCAGCGCATCGTCATCCTGACTGAAAATGTGAAAAAGGCCTGATCCGAATGCGTTTCGCGGCCGTCATCTTTGATCTGGACGGCACGCTGGTGGATACCGAAAACGTCGCCATGCAGGGCGGAATTCGCGCGCTGGAAATGGTGGGATATCAGGGTGATACCGCGCTGTTTCACAGCCTTGTCGGCATCGACGAAACCGCCGGAGCCGCGATCCTGCGTGCCCGTTTCGGCGCGGATTTCCCGGTGGAACGGATTGGCGCGATCTGGGACCGGGAATGCGACCGGCTGATGGCCGAACAGGGCTTGCCGGTGAAACCGGGGGTGCTGGACCTGCTGGCGCGGCTTGACGCGCTGGCGCTGCCGCGCGCCATCGCCACATCGGGGCGGCGCGACCGGGCGGGGGCAAAACTGGTGCTGGCGGGGTTGGTGGGGCGTTTTGACCCGATGGTGTGTTTCGACGATGTGGCGCAGCCGAAACCGCACCCCGAACCCTATCTGCTGGCGGCGGGCCTGCTGGGGGTCCCACCTGTCGCCTGCGTGGTGTTCGAAGACAGCGATACCGGCGCGGAAGCAGCGCATCGCGCGGGTTGCACCGTGGTGCAGGTGCCCGACCTGATCCCCGGACATGGCCGGTTTGCCCATTACACCGCGCCCGATATCCTGACGGGGGCCGCTATGGCCGGGCTGATCTAGCCCCGGATGTTACCTCAACCGGATGACCGGCGCGGCCCCTACCGGGATCGGGCCGACAAACACCAGACCCCGCGCAAAATCCAGCGGCAGGTCCAGCGTTTCGGGATTGCCGCTGGCGCGGGCCAGGATGCCCAGCACGCCCTCGATCTGATCCGCGATCCCGGGCGCGAGCGCGCCCGACGTCTGCGCCATCGCCAGCATGTCCTGCCAGTTGCGCGCCTTGATGACCATGCGGCCTTCGGGGCGGCCGTCGGCATCCACCGTCACCTTGCCCGCCAACGCCAGTTCCAGATCGCCCCATTTCGCCTCTGCCAGCGTCAGATCGATCAGCGTGGGTTGCGGGCGCGACTGTTCCACGGCGCTGCGGTCCCATGGCCGGTCGAACGCCGCCACCATGTCGAGGCTGAGCGCGGAAAACCGCGCCGGCAGACGGTCGGACGCGCCGACCAGACGGCGCAGGCCGGGCGGCAGCGACAGGTCCTGCGCCGAAATGCCAAAGCGATAGCGCGCGACCGTGCCATCCTGCCCATCCGTCACCGGCCGGTCCACCGCGCTGCGAAAGGCGCTCATGCTGGTTTCTTCACCGCTGTCTTGCCGGATCGTCAGCGTATCGGCCACCAGCGTCATGCGGTCCAGCTCCAGCGCCGTACCGGCGCGCAGCACGAGGCTCGCCTGCATCCGTGTCGACAGGATGCGCAGCTTGTCTTCGGGCGTGGCCAGCAGATGTTCGGGCGGCCAGACCGCGATCACATGATTGGGCCGATAGGACAGGGCCAGAACCTGAAAGAACGGTGCTTCCCACGACCAGCCGGTGGCGGGGTCGGCCAGCCGCGGCTGCGTCAGCGTCACGTCAAACCGGTTCGGAAACCCCGCCACCGACAGGTCGGCGTAATCGGCAACCCAACCCGCGCTGCGCCGGTCCTCGTACCACGCGGCAAATGCGGTGCGCGCGCCCCATGCGCCAAAGGCCCACCACCCCGACCACACCGCCGCCACCACCAAAATAATTCCCAGCAGCCGCCGCATCATTCTGCCCCTTTGTGCTTTGTCCCGATCGGCTTTACACTCCGGCGGGCCTAAGGGCCATCCGAACCGCCGCATGAACTGCCACATGAACTGCAACCGGGACATCTGACGATGACGCTGTGGGTGTTTGCCTATGGATCGCTGCTGTGGGACCCCGGGTTTGCGGTGGCCGAGCGCGCACCGGCCTGCTTGCCGGGCTGGCGGCGCAGTTTCTGCATATGGTCGGTGGTTTATCGCGGCACGCCCGCCGCGCCGGGGCTGGTGCTGGCGCTGGATGCGGACGCCGGTGTGCTGTGTGACGGCCTCGCGCTGCGCGCCGAACCGGGAACCGAGGCCGCGACGCGGGCCTATCTGCAGGACCGCGAACAGATTTCATCGGCCTATCTGGAACGCGAACTGCCGGTCGATCTGGCGGATGGGCGGCAGGTGACCGCGCTGACCTATGTGATCGACCGCGGGCATGACCAATATGCAGGCCGGCTGGCGCTGACCGAACAGGTCCGCATCATTGCGCAGGCGGCCGGCGACCGCGGCCCGAATCGCGACTACCTGTGGAACACCGCCGCGCATCTGACCGAGCTTGGAATATCCGATCCCGACATGGTCTTGCTGGCGGATCAACTGCGCGGCACCGCCGCATTCTAAGGCGACAGAAATGGGGATGCGACGCATAAATCCTTGCGTTTTCATCCTGTGAACTACTAGATATAGCGCGATCGTAACTGCGTCAGGACAGGGCATGATGGATCAGCCGGACCACGACGCCAAACTGCATTTTTCGCACCCCATCCGCCAGATGCTGTCGATGGCAATGGTGCTGGGGCTTGCCTCGCTGGGCGTGGTGATGGCGCTGCCCAGCATTCTGCCGGTCTTTGCCACCAGCCCGTATCTGAACGGGTTCATCGTTTTCGTGTTCGTTCTGGGTGTGTTTGCCTGCATCTGGCAGGTGATCGCGTTGACGATTGCCGTCCGCTGGATCGAACGCTTTGCCCGCAGCGGACCCACGACAGCCGCCCCGCGATTGCTGGCCCCATTGGCGGCCCTGCTGGGGGCCCGTAACGCGCGGCTGCAGATCGCGACCTCGTCGCAACGGTCGATCCTTGATTCGGTTGCGCAGCGCATCGACGAGGCGCGCGACGTCACCCGCTATCTGGGCAATTTGCTGATTTTTCTGGGTCTGCTTGGCACGTTTTACGGTCTGGCCACCACAGTGCCCGCATTGGTCAACACCATCCGCAGCCTCGCCCCGCAACCGGGCGAAGAAGGCGTTGCGGTGTTCGCCCGGTTGATGAGCGGGCTGGACCAGCAATTGCAGGGCATGGGCACCGCGTTCGGGTCATCACTGTTGGGTCTGGCCGGGTCGATGGTGATCGGGCTGCTGGACCTGTTCGCGGGCCATGGCCAGAACCGGTTCTACCGCGAACTGGAAGAATGGCTGTCCAGCTTTACCCGCGTGGGCTACGCCGAAGGCGATGGCGGCATGTCGGCGCAGGTGGCGGATGCGCTTGGTCACCAGATCGACGCCTTGCAGCAGATATTCAGCCAATCCGACGCCGGCCGCGCCGAAACCGACCGCCGGCTGGTGGCCCTGACAGACGCGTTGGAACGGTTGACCGCCGGTCTGGCCGGCCAGACCATGGCCGCCGAGGCACTGATGCGGGTGGCCGACGGGCAGGATCGGCTGACCGCCACGCTGGAGGCCGTGGAACGCGGCGAAGGCCTCGATGCCGAAAGCCGGATGCGCCTGCGGTCGATCGACGTGCAGTTGCTGCGCGTGCTGGAAGAAATCAGCGCCGGTCGTCAGGAAAGCATGACCGAACTGCGCACTGATCTGGCGGCCCTGACGCGGGTCATCTCGTTGGCCGGCAACGCGGGCGCCCATCGCCGCGACACGGGAAACTGAGCCATGGCGATGCGCCGCAACGGGTCCCGGTCCCCGGCCGATATCTGGCCCGGTTTCGTCGATGCGATGACCGGGCTGTTGATGGTGCTGACCTTTGTGCTGACCATCTTCATGGTGGTGCAATATGTGCTGCGCGAAACCATTTCGGGTCAGGATAAACAACTGGACGTGCTGTCCGGCGAAGTGGCGGCATTGGCGCAGGCGCTGGGGCTGGAACAACGGCGTTCGGCGGACCTGACGACGCGGGTGGGCGAACTGGATGCCACATTGACCGGGTTACGGGCCGAAGGCGACGCGCAGCGTGCGCGGATTTCGGTGTTGACGGCAGAACGCGATGCAACGCAGGCCGGGCTGGCCGCGGCGGAAACCCGCATCACATCCTTCGAAGCACAGGTGGCCGCGCTGATCGCTTCGCGGGATCAGGCGCTGGGGCGGGTGGCCACGCTGAAAACGACCGAGGCGCAACTGCTGTCGGAACAACAGGCGCTTGATCTGGCGCTGGCGCAGGCCCGGTCCGAAATCGACGCCGGCACCGAAGCCGCCCGTCTGGCCGCGGCCCGTCGCGAGGCGCTGGAGGCGCTGATCGCCGACCTGCGGACCCGGCAGGACGACCTCGCCGCCACCAACGCGGCAACGGCTGCGGCACTGGCCGACACGCAGACGCGCCTGACGGACGAAGAGGCGGCGCGGTTGGCCGAGGCGGCGGCGGCCGCCGTGCTGCGGCAGCGGTTGCAGGATGCCGATACCGAACTGACCGCGCTGACCCTGTCGCTGGAGGCGGAACGCGCCCGCGCCGAAGACACGCTGACGCTGCTGGCGGCCGCCGAAACCGCGCGCGATGATCTGACTGCGCGGTTGGCCGGCGCCGTGCTGGCGCGCGATGGAACGGCGGCGCAGGTCGCAGACCTGCGTG
>JBBRCF010000114.1:0-11166 GCA_038205135.1 Rhodobacterales bacterium | reverse complement strand
TCGCCCCCTCCAGCACCTATGGCGTGCGCCACCTTTTGGACTTTGGCGCAAGACGGGGCGCACATCGGGTGTCGCCGGTGGTCGAGACCGAAAGCTTCGAGTTGATCCGCCGATATGTCCTTCAGGAAAGCGTCATCGGCTTTCAGATCCCGATTGGACTAAGGCCGGTCGATGACCCCCGGCTGGTCCTGCGTCCCATCAGTGAACGCGATCTGCCTCTGGGTAATCTCATCTTGGGCCAGATGCGCGGCCGAACGCTTCCCGTCGCATCAGCCAAATTTGTCATGCAACTGGCCGCCGCCATGGAAACCGAAGAGGCCGCTCGGTCTGCGACTGCCGGCGCGCCAGCGGCTGGAAACCCGATACCCATTCAAGCGGAAAGCGTGCCCAAAGACGACTGCGGGTTGTAAACGGTTTTTCATTTGCAAAGTGTTTGCTCCAGCGCGATGGAGCGTCTGCGCCAGATGCTGTATGCGCGGCCGCCGGGCGGGACCCACGTTCGGGGTGAAGCACATGTAGGCTTCCAGAGATTTCAAAATGAGCCAGGGCAAGAGTTTTACGGCTGTCCGATTGGCGCGCACCAAAAACCGGATGCAGTTATGCGTAGCCTGTGCTCGTTCGGTTCGGTGAAAATGTGCACCGACCAAGAAGCAGGATTGAGCGATCGGTATGGGCCGATCGAAGCTAGCCCACCCAGCGCCAAACCCTCCTGATCGGCTCCCCGCTGAGGGCTGGGGCGAACGTGACCTGCCACGGGATTTTTCCTCCAACTGCAGCTAGGGTCCGCGCCATCGAGCGGACGGACAATGACGCGAACAATTCGAACCGAAGAGCAAATCATTGGGATTCTGCAGGCGCATGAGGCAGGCGCGAAGTGCGCTTATCTTTGCCGCAAGCACGGCATGTCGGAAGGCACGTTCTATGCCTGGAAGGCGAAGTATTCCGGAATGACGGTGTCGGAAGCCAAGCGGCTGAAGGCGCTGGATCGAGCCATTGTCTGCCATTGGTCCGAGGACAATGGCGAGGGAGAATGGCAAGCTGAAGCGCCTGCTGGCCGAGCAGATGCTCGATATGGCCGCGATGAAGGAGCTTCTGTCAAAAAAGTGGTAGCGCCCGCCGCGAAGCGCGAGCCTGTCGCGCATCTGAAGGCCCAGTTCGGGCTGTCAGAACGGCGGGCGTGTCAGATTGCAGGGGCGGACCGGAAGACCGTCCGTTACCAGTCGCGGCGTACGCCTGACGCGGCGCTGCGAGGCCGGTTGCGGGATCTGGCGAATGAACGGCGCCGGTTTGGCCATTCATTGGCCGGTAGGCGATTGCGTGCGATCGCCGTAAGGCGGCGTCTGTTCATCTTGCTAGGGCGCCAGGGCGAACCTTCGGGCATCTACCGGCTCTATAGCGAAGAGGCGTTACCGTCCGTAAACGCAAAGCGCGCCGCAAAGCCGTTGGAACAGGGGCCCCGATCCTGATCGAAGCACGCGCCAATGCCCGATTGTCGCTGGATTTCGTCCATGACCAGTTCGCCTGCGGGCGACGGTTCCGCATCCTGAATGTGGTCGATGATGTCACCCGGGAATGCCTGGCAGCGATCCCGTTCGCCATCGGCCTTGAACCGGTGGCGGCTCGATGGCTCATGCCCGCGATCTGATCGCGGCCTGGCTCAACGACCACAACACCGAACGGCGCCACTCGGCCCTCGTTTAACAGACCCCGGCAGGCTTCGCCCTGCACCTGACCACCGCAATCGCCCGACCCGCTGCACGCGATGAGAGTTCCGCGCGCCAGGCGATTGCTCAACCCGCGCCAATAGGCGTAAATGACCATAGGGCTCCGGTCGCGGCTGGATGAAACACCCGTGGCAGGTCATTCCCGGTGACACTGCATCAATCCGGTGAACTTCACCCTTGAACGCGATCCGATCAGCGGGTCAAATATGCCAATGAAACATGCAGGTCTTTTGTCCTGGGCTGAATGTGCCCCACGTTTGGTCGCGGTGGCCGCCGGTCGTGCGGCAGCCGATTTGGTCATAACCGGCGGCACGCTGGTGAATGTGCAAAGCCGTGAGGTGCTGCCGGGCTGGCAGGTTGCTGTGGCCGAGGGGCGATTTGCCTATGTCGGGCCGGATGCGTCGCATTGCATCGGGCCTGCAACCGAGGTCGTGGATGCCACCGGCCAATACCTGATCCCCGGCCTCTGCGACGGGCATATGCACATCGAATCCGGCATGCTGACCCCGGCCGAGTTTGCCGCCGCCGTGATCCCGCATGGCACGACGACGATCTTCCATGACCCGCATGAAATTGCCAATGTGCTTGGCCTCAGTGGTGTGCGGATGATGCACGACGAGGCGCTTTTGCAGCCGATCAGCATCTTCACCCAGATGCCCTCCTGCGCGCCGTCCGCTCCGGGGCTGGAGACGACGGGGTTCGAGATCGGCCCCGACGATGTGGCCGAGGCGATGCGCTGGCCCGGGATCATCGGTCTGGGCGAGATGATGAATTATCCCGGCGTCATCAACGGCAGCCAGCAGATGCTGGAGGAAATCGCGGCCACCATGCGTGCAGGCAAGGTGGTGGGCGGGCATTACGCCAGCCCCGACCGGGGCATTGCGTTCCACGCCTATGTTGCGGGTGGGCCGTCGGACGACCATGAGGGTACGCGTGAATCCGATGCGATTGACCGGGTGCGGCAGGGGATGCGGTCGATGCTGCGGCTGGGCAGCGCGTGGTATGACATCGAAAGCCAGATCACCGCGATCACCGAAAAGGGCCTTGATCCACGCAACTTCATCCTGTGCACCGATGACAGCCATTCCGGCACACTGGTGCATGAGGGGCACATGAACCGCGCGGTCCGCCACGCGATTGCCTGCGGCTGCGATCCCTTGATCGCGATCCAGATGGCGACCATCAACACCGCCACCCATTTCGGGCTGGAACGGGAGTTGGGCTCCATCGCGCCGGGGCGGCGGGCGGATGTGATCCTGACCTCGGATCTAAGGGCGTTGCCGATTGATGCCGTGTTTGCCCGGGGGGTGCGGGTGGCTGAAGGTGGGCGGCTGACGGTGACCTGCCCGCATTACAACTGGCCCGAAGACGCCCGCGCCACCGTGCGGCTGGGCAAGGCCAAGACGGCGGGGGATTTTGCGATCACGGCACCTGCCGGGACAACGCAGGTGACAGCCCGGGTCATCGGCGTGGTGGAAAATCAGGCCCCGACCCGCGCGCTGACTGCCGACCTGACGGTGACCGCCGGGCTGGTTCAGGCGCAAGGCGATGTAGCCCAGATCGCGCTGGTGGAACGGCACCGGGCGACGGGGCATGTGGTCAACGCCTTTGTCTCAGGCTTTGGCTACACGGGTCGCATGGCCATCGCCTCGACCGTGGCGCATGATTGCCACCACATGATCGTGGTGGGCACCGACCGCGATCAGATGGCGCTGGCCGCGAACCGTCTGGCCGAGGTCGGGGGCGGCGTCACGCTGTGGCGCGACGGACAGGAACTGGCGCTGGTCGAACTGCCGATCGCGGGCCTGATGTCTGACCGCCCCGCGCGCGAGGTGGCCGACAAGGCACAAGCACTGGTCGCCGCGATGGCCGACTGTGGCTGCACACTGAACAACGCCTATATGCAACATTCCCTGCTGGCGCTGGTGGTGATCCCGGAACTGCGGATATCGGACAAGGGCCTGATCGACGTCACGCGCTTTGCGGTGACGGACCTGTTCGTGACGGGCGGTTGAGGGAGAACCCCCCCGTCAAACAGCCCCGTCGGGCGGTGAACACGCACCTTCTTGCTTCCAACCACATCGTCCTCACTGCCTGACTTAAACCCAAATGCCGCGCTCTGTGCTGGACTTGGCATGTGGTTCTGGTTATTTTTGCAATACAGTTGTTTGATAAAGGCCTGCGCGATGCCCAAGATCGTTGACCATGACGAAAGACGGACCGAGATCGTGCGGGCCATCGTCAAAGTGATCGCCGAGGCTGGGGTCAGTGGGGCCACGGTGCGCACCATCTCGCGCGAGGGCGGGTTTTCCAGCGGCGTGATTGCGCATTACTTTTCCAACAAGGACGAGATGATCCGGTTTGCGTTCGAATTCGTGGCCGACAGGGTGTTTCGCCGGATTGATGCGCGGCTAAAACAGGCATCGGGGCCGGAACGGGTGCGTGTCATTCTGGAAGAGCATGTGCCGATTGGCAAACATGACGACGAAACCGCCGTTGCACTGGCCTTTTGGGAGATGGCTTTGCATGACGACGCGCTGCGCGCCCAGTTCCGCGACAAATACCGCCGCTGGCGCGAATATCTGCGGTTGGAAATGCGCGCGCTGCTGCCTGCAACGCCGCCCGATGTTCTGGATCGCCGGGTTGATCTCGCGGTTGCCGCCGCCGACGGGTTGCTGATTACGTTTGCGATGGAAGGCAAACGCTATCGGCAGGTCGACAGGCGTGCGATTCTGGACGAGTTGATGGGGCTGCTTGGCCTGTCAGACCGGGCTGCCGAAGCGGCCTAGGGCAAGCGACCTAAGGCAGGCGAAACGCCACATGGCGCCCGCGCCACAAGGCCGGGCCGCTGTCATGCACCGAATTGCCGCGCGGATCGACGGCGACCATGACCGGCATATCGCGTACCTGCAATTCGTGAATGGCCTCCATCCCCAGATCGGGCCAGGCAATCACACGGGCCGAACGAATGGCTTGGGCCACAAGATAGGCCGCACCGCCGACTGCGATCAGATAGGCCGCACCGTTCGCCTTGATGGCGTCTATCGCGGCAGGCCCGCGCTCGGCCTTGCCGATCATGACGCGCAGGCCGGTTGCAGGCAGCAGCGTATCAAGAAAGCGGTCCATCCGGGTTGATGTGGTGGGGCCTGCGGGGCCGATCACCTCGCCCCTCACCGCATCGACGGGGCCGACATAGTAAATTGCCTTGTCGCGCAGATCGACCGGCAGCGCCTCGCCCCGCGCGATGCAATCGACCATCCGGCGATGGGCCGCATCCCGCCCGGTGTAAAGCGTGCCCGACACCAGCAGTGTTTCGCCAACGCGCCAATCCTGCACCGACGCGGCGGACAGGGTGTCAAGATCGACATGTCGCAGCGCAGGCCCGGTGTCGCTGGCCAGTTCGGGCCAATCCGACAGATCGGGCGGGGTCAGGCGGGCAGGGCCGCTGCCGTCCAGCGTGAAATGCACATGGCGGGTTGCCGCACAGTTCGGGATCAGCGCGACCGGCAAGGACGCCGCATGGGCGGCAAAGCTGCGCAATTTTACATCCAGCACCGAGGTCATGCCGCCCAGACCCTGCGCCCCGATGCCCAGCGCATTGACCCGGTCATAAATCTCGATCCGCATCTCTTCGGCCCTGCTGGATGGCCCGCGCATCAGCAGGTCTGCCATGTCGAGAGGTTCGTTCAGCGCCTCTTTGGCCAGCAGCATGGCCTTTTCGGCCCCGCCACCGGCCCCGATCCCAAGGATGCCGGGCGGGCACCAGCCAGCGCCCAAGGTCTCTACCGTGCGCACAACCCAGTCAGGCACGCTTTCGCCGGGGTCCAGCACGGCAAAGCGGGCCTTGTTTTCGGACCCACCACCCTTGGCAGAGATGTCGGCCTCGATCCGGTCGCCGGCAACAAGGCTGACATGCAGGATGGCGGGGGCGTTGTCGCCGGTGTTGCGGCGGTCAAACAGCACATCATGCACCATCGAGGCGCGCAGCGGGTTTTCATCCGTGCGCCACGCGTCGCGCACCGCATCGTCCACGATATCCTGCAGCGCGCGCGGGCTGTCGATGCGGACCCCCATGCCCACCTTCAGGAACACATTCACCACCCCGGTGTCCTGACAGATCGGCCTGTGGCCAAGCGCTGCCATGCGCGAATTGCGCAGGATCTGCGCCATTGCGGCCTTTGCCGCCGGGCTTTCCTCGCGGGCATGGGCCGCCGCCATGGCCTTTATGAAGTCGGGCGGGTGGTAATAGCTGATGAACTGCAACGCATCGGCGATGCTTTGGCGCAGATCGGATTCAGAGATCACGGTCATTCCGGATCGTTCCCGAACCTCAGCGTCAAAAGCGGCGCGTGTTGCTGTGCGCCGTAAACATCCGTCTCGCCAATGGCGCCTGACACCATGGGCCGCTTGATCGTGGCCTTGATCGCATTTGCGGGCTCGAACGCGACGATGCCCAGCACATCATGCAGCGGCACACCGTAAAGCCGCGCGATCAGGGCCGGGTTGATCAGATCTTCGCGCAGCGCCCGGTCATACCACGCGCGGTCCTTGAAGATCACGTCCAGTGTCAGCTCATAAGGCCCCGCATTCTTTGACCGGATCACGCTGGCCACATCGACAAGCCGGGTCATGCCGGATCCTCCAGATTGGACATCACAAACGGGAAAGGGGCGACCGGATCGGTCACCCGCAGCAGGTGATACAGGCTGAAGCCATAGACCGCCCCCGCCTTGAAATCGGATGGCGAATAGGGAAACGCCAGGTTCCCGGCGGTCGACACGCGGCCCGGATAGCCAAAGTGCAGCATGGTCGAGCGCGCAAAGGAACAGATGGTGTTGGCGCGGTCCTGACTATCGGCCACGGCCTCGATCACGATGCCGACCTCGTGCGGCAGGGCACCCCGTTCGGGTTCAAGCGCCCCCATCACGCCATCGCGGCCATAGATGCGAAAGATCAACGTCGCGTTGCCCGCCTGCATTTCGGGAAAGTTGTCGAACACCCGGGCGCGGACACCTGCGATGATCTCGTCCAGTTTGGCAATAAAATCCGGCGCGCGCGCCCCGGCGATCGACACGGTGCGATAGCCGACGATCCGGGCCGCCTCCAGCTTGACGAAATAGCCGTCAGAGGGTTCGAACACGCTGCCGGTCACACGGACACGGGCCGGGTCGATCTGTTCAAAGCCGGTTGCGCGCAGGTTCAGCGCACCGCCCGGCCCCGGCAGGTGATAGGGGTCGGACTTTTCATACAGCGTATGCGCCGCGACGGACGTGACAGTGCAGATGCGGGCGGGGTTCAGCGTTTCCAGCACAAATCCGGTTTCATCCAGCGTCGCCAGCATGCAATCGGACCCAGACCCCGGCAATGAGGCAATCGCCGCACATTCAAGGATCTTGCCCATGTGCAACGCGAGCCCGCGCGGATAGCCGCGCAGGATCGGCACCGCCGCAAACACCGAAGGATCATAGCAGCGCCCGGCGATCACCACATCGGCCCCGGCTTGCAGCGCTGCAATCAGGGGCTCTTCCCCGATCTGGGCGACGATATAGGTCGATTGCGCGATATCTTCGGGGGTGGCGGCCTCGCCGGGCGGCAGGGCGATCAGGTCGCCTGCTGCAAGTCCGGCCATTAGCGTGGACTTGTCCATGTCGGACGGGATCACAGCCAGCCGCCCGGCAAGCCCTTCTTCACGCGCAATCTCGCGCACGATGTCCACGGTCCAGTCCAGATGCGGCCGCGCCCCCGCGCCCCCGGCGCTGCCGACCAGAACCGGAATACCGCGCGCACGCCCCGCGATCAGCATGTGGCGCAGATCGCGCTTGACCGCCGTGCGGTCGGTGAAAGAAACCCCCGCGCCAAGGTAATAGGGGCCGGGATCGCTCGATCCTGCATCAACCGCGATGACATCGGGGTTCAGCGCCAGCCCGGCCTCGAATGATGCGGCGGGAAAGCCGTAGCCGAGGATCGCGGTGGGCGACAAGATGCGGATCGGGGGCAGCGCGGGCATGTTCACCTCAGAAAGCCAGGGTTTTCGCAGGGTGGGCGATGCCCTCCAGCGTCATGGCAACTTCGGCGCCGCCATCAACCATCAAATCCGTGCCATTCACCCAATCAGCATCGCGCGACAAAAGAAAGGCCACTGGCCCGGCAATCTCCACTGGTCGGGCATCGCGCCCGCCCGCCTGATCGCGCAGACGGGTCAAAAGATCGGCCCCCATCGTTGCATAGAACGTGTCAAGGATCGGCGTCTGCACAGCCCCCGGGCTGACCGTGTTCACCCGCACCCCGCGATGCCGTTCCCGGCTGGAGGCGAGCATCGAATACAGGATCACCGCTTCTTTCGTCACGTCATAGGCGCGCACGCTGTCAAGGTTAAAGCCCAGGAAATGCCGCAGGCCCGCATCCCAGCCATCAAACTTGATCAGCGATTTGACCAGCGCGGCCCGCTCTCGCCAGTTCGCCCCGGCGGTGGAGGCGATGTTCACTACCGCGCCGAAATCTGAAAGGCGCGGCATCAGCGCGTCGGTCAGGCGGCGCATGGCAAGGTAGTTCACCTTTGCCACCGTCTCGACCGGCAACGACCCCGGGACGCCCGCGATGTTCACCAGCCCGTCAATGGGGCCGCTTAATGCGGCCAGAACCGCATCAATCTGATCAGGCTGCGTCAGGTCACACAGGTGAAACCCCGCAAGCGTCGCCCTGGGCTGCACCCGGTCGATCCCGATGACATGCGCCCCGCGTGCGATCAGGTCTGCCGCAACTGCCGCCCCCACGCCCGAGGAAACGCCTGTCAGGACATAGGTCTTGCCAGCATGGGTCATGCCATTCCTCCTTGATTGAACCGCACCGGCAGCGACAAGATCCCGTTGGCAAAGCGCGAGGCGACGTAAACCGCATCGCCCGCCGGTTCCGGTGCCTTCAGATGTTCCATCGTCAGCTTTGCCAGGATCGGCAATTCCATCCGCGCCAGATGTGCGCCAAGGCAGGTGTGCCGCCCGCCGCCGCCAAAGCCCATATGCGTGTTCGAGGTCCGCTGAACGCGGAAGGCATCAGGCGCGTCAAACTTGGTCTCGTCCCGGTTGCCCGAGATGAACCACATCACCACCTTGTCGCCCGCCGCGATCTTTTGGCCTGCGATCTCGGTATTCTCCGCCGCCGTGCGGCGCATGTGCATGACCGGCGTCACCAGCCGCACCATCTCTTCCACCGCCACGGGGGCCAGACCGTCGGGGTCGGCGGCCCAGATCGCCATCTGGTCGGGGTTTTCGATGAAGAGCCGCATCATGTGGCTGCCGACGGTGCCCGTGGTTTCCATGCCTGCAGTCACCAAAAGCTGGAACTGAACACCGATTTCTTCATCGGTAAAGCGGCGGCCTTCAACCTCGACACTGTGCAGGTAGGATACGAAATCGTCCTTCGGCGCACGGCGGCGTTCACGGGCAAGGGCCGTGCCGTATTCGTTCAACTCTTTGAAATGCGCGGGCACCGAGGCAGGCCCGCCAAGTTCCGGCGCATCGCCTGCCAGCGCGTGCTGGGTCAGGTAGTGCATGTGATTGCGGTCTGACGGCGGCGCGCCAAGAAAGTCGCAGATGACGGCGACAGGATAGGGCTGCGCCACATCGCGGGCCAAATCGACCTCGCCCCTCTCCTTCGCGGCCATCACCAAAGCGGTGGCATGTTCCACCGCATTGGCGCGGTAGCGTTCCACGCCTTTGGGCGTCAGGATCTTTTGCACCACCGAGCGCAGCATGAAATGCCGTGGCCCGTCCATGTTCAGAAACCAGCCTTCGTGCTGCGCCTCTGCTTCGGACTGATCTTCGATGTAGGTCGTGGGCTGGTTGCGAAACAGGCCCGAATTCTGGCTGACGGTGACGATGTCAGCAAAGCGGGTCAGCGACCAGAAGCCCTGCATGCCATGCTCTGGCCCTTCGCAGAAATCGTGCCAGCTGACGGGCAGATCCCGGCGCAGGGCGGCAAAGGCGTCAAAGTTGACGGGGCCTTGCCAGAAGGCCGGGTCGGTCAGGTTGATCTTGCGCGCGTCCATCTGGACCTCCCTCAAACGCTGTAGGTGACGCCGGGCAACACGCACAACAGCTCGAACGCAAGGTTCGCAGCGGTCAGCGCGGTGTTCCCGGAAGGGTCATAGGGGGGGATACCTCAACAACATCGCAGCCAACGATGTTCAGGCCCCGGCAGCCCCGGATCAGTTGCAGCCCCTGCCAGGCGGTCAGCCCGCCGATTTCCGGCGTGCCGGTGCCAGGGGCAATGGACGGGTCAAGCGCGTCGATGTCAAAGCTGACATAGGTGGGCGCATTGCCGATCTGCGCGCGGATGCCGTCGATCAAACCCGTGAGGTGTTTGCCCCACAGATCATCGGCCGGGACGACGGTAAAGCCTTGCCTGCGCGACCAGTTGAAGTCGTCGGGCGAATACCCCGTCCCGCGCAACCCGATCTGAAACGTCAGGTCGGGCCGGATCAGCCCTTCGTCATGGGCGCGGCGGAAGGTGGTGCCATGGGCGATCTTTTCGCCGAACATCGTGTCGTTGATGTCGGCATGGGCGTCGATGTGGATCAGCGCCACGGGGCCGTGCTTTGCGGCCATCGCCTGCAGGATCGGATAGGTGATGGAATGATCGCCCCCTAGCGTGATCGGGCGCACCGGGTGGCGCAGCAGGTCCAAATAGGCTTCGCGGATGCGGCGCGAGGCATCGGGCAGGTTGAAGGTGTTGATCGCCACATCGCCCACATCGGCCACTTGCAGGCTGGCAAAGGGTGCGGCCCCGGTGGCCACGTTGAAGGGACGGAGCAGGCAGCTTTCAGCGCGGATCGCGCGGGGGCCAAAGCGGGTGCCCGCCCGCCAAGATGCGCCGATGTCGATGGGCACGCCGATGAAACAGGCATCCAGCCCTTCGGCGGTTTTCGCCTCGGGCAGGCGCATCATCGTGGGGGTTCCGCCAAAGCGGGGCATTTCGTTGCCACCAAGGGGTTGGTTATATTCCATAATCACACCTGCCGCGCGGGAAGATGCAGGATCAGCCCGTCAAAAGGCGTCGGTGATGATCAACTGGCAGGACAGGCGGCTGGTGGACGTTACGTCGGCAGCAAATTCGATCATGTCAGCCTCCATCCCGCCTTGGGGCGGCAGGCGGTCTGCCCAAGTTGCACCGACGACCACCTGGCAGGTGGCGCAAGCGCAGGCCCCGCCGCAATCGGCCTCGATCTCGGGGATGCCCTGCGCGGTGGCGAGTTGCATGACCGATTGGCCGACGGTGCCGTCCAGCGCTTGGTGGCTGCCGTCGGGGCGGATGAAGGTGATCTTCGGCATGGGCGTCCCTTTTCTAGCGTTTCATTTGCAGGCCCGTCAGGGCGCGTGTCAGGCGGTCAAGCCCTTCGTCCAGCAGGCTGTCGGGCGTGGTCAGCGGGGGGGCGATCCGGATAGTG
>JBBRCF010000113.1:0-11298 GCA_038205135.1 Rhodobacterales bacterium | reverse complement strand
CCATGCGCCGGAACTGCGGTTTCAACTGGATGAGACCTGGGACCGGATGGAAGAAACCCGGCGGTTGTTGGCTCAGGATACGGTCAAGCGCGACATCGAAAGCTGATCCGGTGGGGCGGTTTTTTTTCCTGGCACTCTGGTTGGGTCTGATCGCCGGGGCGGCTACGGCAACAAACTGCCGTGGCGTTAACCACGACGCGGTGACCTATACGGTGTGCAGCGTTGATCCTGCCGCGGATTTGCGGCTGTTCCTGAACGACCGCGATGCGCGCCCCTACGGCCATTTCACCATACTGGACCGCGCCCTGACGGATCAGGGGCTGCAACTGGCCTTTGCGATGAATGCGGGCATGTATCACCCGGATCGCCGCCCGGTGGGTCTGTATGCCGAAAACCGGAACGAAACAGCGCCGTTGCAAACCCGCGCCAGCATCGGCAATTTCGGCCTGTTGCCCAATGGTGTGTTCTGCTTCGGGAATGGCCGCGCGCAGGTGATTGAAACCCGCGCCTATGCCGCCGCACCCCCCGATTGCCGCGATGCCACGCAATCCGGGCCGATGCTGGTGATCGACGGGGCGCTGCATCCGCGGTTCCTGCCTGACAGCACATCGCGCTATGTCCGCAACGGGGTGGGGGTCGATGCAAAGGGTCAGGTGCATTTCGCGATTTCCGATGCGCGCGTGACGTTTTACCAGTTTGGCCGGTTTTTCCGCGATGTTCTGATGACACCGCAGGCGCTGTATCTGGACGGGTCGATCTCGCGGTTGCATGCGCCGGGGCTGGCGCGGTCCGATCCGGGGTTTGCGATGGGGCCGATCGTGGGCGTGGTCATCCCGCGCTGACCGTATCGCCCAGCGCGATCATACCGGGGGTCACGACCTCGGCGCACCAGCCACCATGGCCGCGCAGCGCGGTCCAGCCGCCGCGCCCCAGCGCCGCCTCCATCCGCGAACAGGGCGCGCAGGGCCCCGTGACCCGCAACAGCCCGCCGCCGACCCGCACCTGTGCGCCACGCAGCGCGGACAGGTTCAGCCCCGCCACCGCGATGTTGCGGCGCAAGGTTTCCGGGGCAACCGGCTGCCCCAGCAGCGACGCCAGCACCGCCAGATGTTCCCATTGCAGCAGCGTCACGGCTCGCGCTCCCGCCCGCCCGTGATCGCCCGCCAACCCGTCTGCCAATACCTCGGCCCGCGTGACGACCGCAACCGGCGCCAGCCGCACCGCCCGCAACCCGATCCACATCACACGCCCCGGCTGGGCGTGATGCGCCAGCCGGTCCAGCAGGCGCTGCTCTGGAATGGCCGTCATTGTGCCGCCCCCCCGCAATCGCTATCTAACGCCCAACCCGCATTCCCGTCTGAGGAGAACATCATGGCCACCTATCAATATGTCTATCACATGTCCGGAGTGTCAAAGACCTATCCCGGCGGCAAGAAATGCTTTGAAAACATCCATCTGAATTTCCTGCCGGGGGTGAAAATCGGCGTTGTCGGCGTCAACGGGTCGGGTAAATCCACCCTGCTGCGGATCATGGCGGGCTGGGACAAGGATTTTCAGGGCGAGGCATGGCACGCCGAAGGCGCGCGCGTCGGCTATCTGCCACAGGAACCCGAACTGGACACGTCGCTGGATGTGCGCGGCAACGTGATGCTGGGCGTGGCGGCGAAACAGGCAATTCTCGACCGTTACAACGAACTGGCGATGAATTATTCGGATGAGACCGCCGATGAAATGGCCGCCTTGCAGGATGAAATCGATGCCAAGAATCTGTGGGATCTGGACAGTCAGGTTGATGTGTCGATGGAGGCGCTGCGCTGCCCGGCCGACGATGCCGATGTGACCAAGCTGTCGGGCGGCGAAAAACGCCGCGTCGCGCTATGCAAGCTGCTGCTGGAAGCCCCGGAAATGCTGCTGCTGGACGAACCGACCAACCATCTGGACGCCGAAACCATCGCCTGGCTGCAACAGCACCTGATGGCCTACAAAGGCACGATCCTGATCGTCACCCACGACCGCTATTTCCTGGATGACATCACCAGTTGGATCCTTGAACTGGATCGCGGGCGCGGCATTCCTTACGAGGGCAATTATTCCGCCTGGCTGGAACAAAAGGCCAAACGGCTGGATCAGGAAAACCGCGAAGACAAATCGCGCCAGAAAGTGCTGGAAAAGGAACTGGAATGGATCCGGCAGGGTGCCAAGGCCCGGCAGGCCAAACAAAAGGCGCGGATCAACGCCTATAACGATCTGGCCGGGCAGTCCGAACGCGAGAAACTGTCGCGCGCCCAGATCATCATCCCGAACGGCCCGCGTCTGGGCGACAAGGTGATCGCGGTCGAGGGTCTGAAAAAGGCCATGGGCGACAAGCTTTTGATCGAGGATCTGGATTTCGCTCTGCCACCCGGCGGCATTGTCGGCGTGATCGGCCCGAACGGCGCCGGCAAATCCACGCTGTTCAAGATGCTGACCGGACAGGAAACCCCCGATGCCGGCGCGGTGACATACGGTGACACGGTCAAACTGTCCTACGTCGATCAGGACCGCGACGATCTGGACCCGAACGCCACCGTATGGGAAGTCATCGCCGACAAGCAGGACATTATCAAGCTGGGCGATGCCGAGGTGAACGCGCGTGCCTATTGTTCGGCCTTCAACTTCAAGGGCGGCGACCAGCAAAAGAAAGTCTCGCTACTGTCGGGCGGTGAACGAAACCGGGTGCATATGGCACGCCTGCTGAAGGCGGGCGGCAACGTGCTGCTGCTGGATGAACCGACCAACGATCTGGACGTCGAAACCCTCCGCGCGCTGGAAGACGCCCTGACCGAATTTGCCGGTTGCGCCGTGGTGATTTCGCACGATCGTTTCTTCCTTGACCGCATCTGCACGCACATTCTGGCGTTCGAAGGCGACGCGCATGTGGAATGGTTCGAGGGCGATTTCTCGATGTACGAAGAAGACAAGAAGCGCCGACTGGGCGCTGACGCGATGGAACCGAAGCGGATCAAATACAAGAAATTCACGCGGTGACGTGATCGCGCAGCAGGGTGAAACCGCATCCTGCTGCGCTGCTGCTTGACTTGCGCCCCGCTTTTCCGTTAACCTGTTAACAATAACGGGACCGGGGGGAGCCATGCCGCATCTGCATATCGACTATTCGCCGAACCTTGACGCGCGGCTGGACATGGCGGCGCTGTGCCAGACGCTGGCGCAGGCTGCGGCCGGGACAGGTGTGTTCCCGCTGGCCGGCATCCGGGTGCGCGCAGTGGCTGCGAACCACACCTTTGTCGCCGACGGCAATCCCGATCACGCCTATCTGGACCTGTCGGTGCGGTTGCGCGGCGGGCGCGATCTGGCGACGCGGCAGGCCGCAACGCAGGCGATCTTTACCGCGTTCGAATCGTTCTGCGCGCCGGTGATGGCCACGTCTTCCCTGATGCTGTCGATGGAAATGCGCGACATTGACCCCGATCTGTCGCCCAAGGCCAGCTCGGTCCGCGACTACCTGCCAAAGGATTTCACATGACCGACCTGCCAACACATCTTGCCAAGCTGAACAGCCATCTGGGCCGATTCCGGGATCACGGCATCGCCAACCTGATCAACGGGCAGGATGTGCGCGGCGCAACGTTTGCTACCCGGTCGCCGGTTGATGACAGCCTGATCTGTACCGTGGCGCGCGGCACGGCCACTGACATCGACGCGGCGGCACAGGCGGCCAAGGCTGCGTTTCCGGCATGGGCCGCCACGCCGGGCGTCGAACGCAAGCGTATCCTGCACCGCATCGCCGATCTGATCACGGCGAGGGCCGAAGAAATCGCGCTGCTGGAATGTTGGGATACCGGGCAGGCATGGCGGTTCATGTCCAAGGCGGCGCTGCGCGGGGCCGAAAATTTCCGTTATTTCGCCGATCTGGCCCCCGGCGCGAATGACGGCCAGTCGCTGCCTACACCCGACCATCTGAACATCACGTCGCGCCACCCCATCGGCCCGGTCGGTGTGATCACCCCGTGGAACACGCCGTTCATGCTGTCCACCTGGAAAATCGCTCCTGCGCTGGCCGCCGGTTGCACCGTGGTGCATAAACCCGCCGAACTCAGCCCCCTGACCGCCCGCGTGCTGGCCGAGATTGCCCACGAGGCCGGCCTGCCACCCGGGGTGTGGAACCTCGTCAACGGATTTGGCGAAGATGCGGGTCGCGCGTTGACGGAACATCCGGCGATCAAGGCGATTGCCTTTGTAGGCGAAACCCGCACCGGCGTAATGATCCAGAAACAGGGCGCAGATACTCTGAAACGCTGCCATTTCGAACTGGGCGGCAAGAACCCGGTGATCGTGTTCGACGATGCCGATCTGGACCGCGCGCTGGACGCGGCGATTTTCATGATCTATTCGCTGAACGGCGAACGCTGCACCTCGTCCTCGCGGCTGTTGATCCAAGAGAGCATCGCGGCGGATTTCGAGGCACGGCTGGCCACCCGTGTAGGCCGGATCCGCGTCGGCCACCCGTTGGACCCGGTGACAGAGGTCGGGCCGCTGATCGATGCCGGGCATTTCGCGAAGGTGACCAGCTATTTCGATATTGCGCGCGATGATGGCGCAACGCTGGCCGCAGGCGGGACCACGCCGGACGGGCCGGGGCATTACGTCAACCCGACGTTCTTTACCGATGCCACGCCCACCATGCGCATCGCGCAAGAGGAAATATTCGGCCCCGTATTGACCGCGATCCGGTTTCGCGACGAGGCGCACGCGCTGGAAATCGCCAATGGCGTCGCCTATGGCCTGACCGGCTATGTCTGGACCAACGACCTGACCCGCGCATTGCGGGTGTCGAACGCGCTGGAGGCGGGGATGGTCTGGGTGAATTCGGACAATGTCCGCCATCTGCCGACGCCATTTGGCGGGGTCAAGAATAGCGGCATCGGGCGCGACGGCGGGCAATGGTCGTTCGATTTCTACACGGAACAGAAAAACGTGGCCTTCGCGCTGGGGGCCCATAAAATCCAGCGTTTGGGCGTATAAGGAGACGACGATGGCCATTCCAGCCCCGAACCTGACCCCGCCGTTCAACATTGTCCGCCTTAGCCATACCGAATTGCGGGTCACCGATCTGGCATGGTCGCGCGCCTATTACGTCGATCTGCTGGGTCTTCAAGTAACGCATGAAGACGCCGGTGTGATCTACCTGCGCGCAATGGAAGAGCGCGGGCACCATTGTCTGATCCTGCGCGCGGCGGACGCACCATCCGTGGGCGTATTGGGTTTCAAGGTATGGTCCGAGGATGACCTTGACCATGCGCAGGCGTATTTTATCGGGCGCGGCCTGCCTGTCGCGTGGGTGGAACGCCCGTTTATGGGCCGGGTTTTGACCACGCGCGATCCGTTCGGCGTGCCGCTGGAATTTTACGCCACGATGGAGCGGCTGCCATCGATCCACCAGAAGTATGCGCTGTATCGCGGCGTCAAACCGCTGCGGATCGACCATTTCAACCTGTTCGCGTCCGATGTAGATGCCAGCGTGCGATTTTATAACGATATCGGTTTTCGTGTGACAGAATATACCGAAGATGCAATCACAGGGCGCAGTTGGGCGGCGTGGATGCACCGCAAGGGCGGCGTGCATGACATTGCCTTTACCAATGGCACCGGCCCGCGCCTGCATCATGTGGCGTTCTGGGTGCCGACGCCTTTGAACATCATCGACCTGCTGGATATCATGTCCACCTCTGGCTATCTGGCGAATGTCGAACGCGGGCCGGGGCGGCACGGGATTTCCAACGCGTTTTTCCTGTATATCCGCGACCGTGACGGCCACCGGACCGAAATTTACTGTTCGGATTATCAGACCATCGACCCCGATCATGAACCTATCAAATGGGCGCTGACCGATCCGCAGCGCCAGACGCTGTGGGGTGCCCCCGCGCCGCGCACCTGGTTCGAACTGGGGTCAGAATTCGAGGGCGCCGCCTTGGTGGACAGCGATCTGACATCGCAACCGATCATCGCGCCATGAGGCCGCGTTTCGCCGCCTTTTTGCACGATGGCGCAACCCGGTTTGGCCGCGTGACCGATGCGGGCGTGATCGACCTGACCGATGATTTTCCGCAATTCGCACGGTTGCAGGATGCAGTGGTGGCGGGCGCCTGGACGGACCTCGCGCGCGCGGCTGAAGGACGTGCGGCCGAAGGACGTACGGCTGTGCCCGTCAATACGGTGACGTATCTTATCCCGCTGGCCAGCCCGGAAAAGATCATCTGCGTCGGCGTCAATTTCCCCGACCGCAATGCCGAATACAAGGATGGGCAGGCCGCGCCCGAACGCCCGTCGCTGTTCATCCGGTTTCCCCGGTCGTTCACCGGGCATGATCAACCGCTGATCCGCCCGCCGGAATCGCCGCAACTGGATTACGAAGGCGAGGTGGTCATCGTCATCGGCAAACCCGGTCGCCGTATCCCGCGCGCCGATGCCTATGACCATATCGCCGCGATCACGCTGGCCAACGAAGGCACCATCCGCGACTGGGTGCGGCATGCAAAATTCAACGTGACGCAGGGCAAGAACTGGGATGCGTCAGGGTCGATCGGGCCGTGGCTGGTGCCGTTTGAAAGCCCTTCTCAACTGGATGACATCCGCCTGACGACGCGGGTCAATGGCGACATCCGACAGGACGACCGCACGTCGCGGATGATCTATGATTTCCGATATATCATTGAATATGTGTCTATATTCTGTACGCTGATGCCAGGCGACCTGATCTTGTGCGGCACGCCGACGGGGGCTGGCGCGCGGTTTGATCCGCCGGTCTGGCTGCGTCCCGGCGATGTGATCGAGGTCGAGGCAGAGGGCATCGGCACTCTGCGCAACGGAGTAGCGGACGAATGACCCCTGACCAGATCGCACAGGCAGCCCAAGCGCTGTTGCAGGCCGAGGCAACGCGCACCCAGATCGGCCTGTTGTCGCGCGCCTATCCCGGCATCACGCTGGACGACGCCTATGCGATCCAGACCGCTCAGATGGCGCAAAAGCTGGCACAGGGTCGGCACATCATCGGCTGGAAGATCGGGCTGACATCAAAGGCGATGCAGGATGCGCTGGGGATCAACACGCCGGATTCGGGTGTGTTATACGACGACATGCTGTTCGTCGATGGCGATACGGTGCCGCATGGTCGGTTCATCCAACCCCGGATCGAGGCGGAGATCGCCTTTGTACTGCGCGCGCCGCTATCGGGCGAGGTGACGCGTGATCAGGTGCTGGCCGCGACCGAAAGCGTGGCCCCCGCGATCGAAATTCTCGATACCCGCATCCTGCGCGTCGATCCCGAAACCCGCCAGCCCCGCCGCGTGTTCGACACAGTGGCCGACAATGCCGCGAATGCGGGCATCGTGCTGGGCCCGGAACGCCATCCGCCCGAGGCACATGACCTGCGCTGGACCGGCGCCATCGTCAAACGCAACGGCGAGGTGGTCGCCACCGGGCTGGGAGCCGCGGTGCTGGACGATCCCGTGATGGGGCTGGTCTGGCTCGCGCGGCGGATGGGGCAATACGGTCAACGGATCGAACCCGGTCAGGTCGTGCTGTCAGGGTCGTTCATCGGCCCGGTCGAATGCCCAACCGGCACGGTCATCGCCGCAGATTTCGGCGCATTCGGGACTGTCGCGATCGATTTCGCCTGACACCGCACGCGTTTGTCATGCTGGCGGGGCTTGAACCCGCGCGCAGGTCATGGCACGTTTTGAATGTATTTTGCCATACAGGGCCTGTCCGACCATGTTGACCCGTCGCAGCTTTCTTGCCATCTCTGCCGCCGCAGCACTGCCTGCGCCTGCCTTGGCGCAAACGCAACCGTTCCAGCTTGACCCGAAATTCGCCCCGCAAAAGGTGACGATCAAGGCCGATTATGCGCCCGGATCGCTGTTGGTGCTGCCGCGCGCGCATTTCCTGTATTTTGTCACCGGGCCGCGCGAGGCGCTCCGCTACGGCGTCGGTGTCGGCAAGGCAGGGCTGGAATTCACCGGCACCGCCACCATCGACGTCAAAAAGGAATGGCCCACCTGGCGTCCGACCAACGAGATGATCGAGCGTGAGCCCAAGACCTATGTCAAGTTCAAGGACAACGATTACGTCCAGCCCGGTGGACCGGAAAACCCGTTAGGCGCGCGGGCGCTGTATCTGTTCCAGAATGGCAAGGACACGTATTTCCGCATCCATGGCACGACGCAGCCCTCGTCGATCGGGCAATCGGTGTCGAACGGTTGCATCCGCATGATCAACGAACACGTCAAGGACCTGTACGAACGCGTGCCATTGGGCACGGTCGTCACCGTCGTCTGAGGCCAATTCTGCCTGAAAAGGCCTCCCAACCGGGGCCTTTTGCGTGTCAGGTCACTCGAACGCGCAGCCCGATTTCATGCCCAGCATGCGAAACACCATGGCAGCCGGGCAGAAACCGGTAAACGCCGACTGGATCAGGTTTGCGCCGATAAAGGCGGTAAACCACATGAACAGGGGCGATACCCAAAGCGTCAGGGCCAGGCTGAGAAAGATCATCAGGCCGGCAAAGGCCATCACGCTGCGGTCAAGGGTCATGGATATTCTCCGGTCAGGTTAAGGGTTCAGATGGACCGTTTGGCCCAATCGACGATGGCGCTTGCAGGCATGGCGCCTGATTGGCGCGCGCGTTCGCGGCCGCCGGCAAAAGCGACCATGGTCGGAATGCCGCGGATGCCATAGGCCGCTCCCGCCTGCGGGTCGGCTTCGGTGTTCAGCTTGACCAGACGGGCTTGCCCGGCCAGCGACAGGGCCGCTTTGGAAAACTCGGGCGCCATCGTCCGGCACGGCCCGCACCACGGTGCCCAGAAATCCACCACCAGCGGCAGATCATCGTTGCGCGCCGCCTTTTGCAGCGTTGCCAGATCGACCTCGACAGCCTTGGATGACATCAGCGCAGCACCGCAAGTGCCACATTTCGGCATGTCAGCCAGCCGTGCGACGGGCACGCGATTGACCTGACCGCAATCCAGGCAGGTGATCTTTTTCGCATCAGGCGACTGGGTCATCACGACCTCCGATTTCATATTCTATTATCAATATATGAAGTTAACGGACTTGTGCTAGGGGCGATGTGTCACGGGGATTGATTTTTTTTCGATTCGGCCACAAATTTTTGTCCGCAACGTACTGCTATCGACCTCGTGCTGCTTCACCGGCCCAGTAATCGATCCTGCACTGACGAGCCGGGCTGCCACAATTCCGTGGGCAGTATAACAGACCAAGGAGCATCACGATGGCCACTGGCACCGTGAAATGGTTCAACACCACAAAGGGTTACGGTTTCATCGCCCCCGATGGCGGCAAAAAGGACGTGTTCGTTCACATCTCTGCTGTCGAACGGTCCGGCCTGACCGGGCTGGCCGACAACCAGAAAGTCAGCTTTGAAATCCAGCCCGGCCGCGATGGCCGTGAATCGGCTGTCGATCTGCGCCTGATGTAAAACCATTGCACCGCAAGGCGCGGCGCACTGTTCACCCGCCCGGCTGGTCGATCCGTTCCATCAGCCGGATGACATGCGGCCCCAGCCCTTCGACGATGGCTGCCACGCCATCGCCGCTGGGATGTAGTCCGTCAGGCTGCATGAAATCGCCCATGGCGGCTGCGTCGCGGCCTTCGAACCCGATAAAAAATGATGGCACCATCAACGTGTCATATTGCGCTGACAGGTCCGGCCACAGGGCGTCAAACGCCGCCTTGTAGTCCGGGCCGTAATTGCCGGGGGCCTGCAAGCCCACCAGCAACACCGGCAGGTCGCGCGCCTTGGCGATGTCCAGAATGGCCGTCAGATTGGCGCGGGATACGGCCGGGTCTATGCCGCGCAACAGGTCGTTGCCACCCAGCGCCACGATCACCGCATCAATCGTCTGATCCAGCGACCATTCGAACCGGGCCAACCCGCCTGCCGTGGTATCCCCCGACACGCCCGCGTTGACGACACGCGCCGGATGCCCTTGTGCGCCAAGCCAGGCGGTCAGTTGCGGCACGAAACCTTCGTGGTCCATCAGGCCATATCCCGCCGTCAGGCTGTCGCCCAACGCCAGAATATCGACCTGTTCTGCACGCGCCATTTCCGCCCGCGCCAATCCGGCCATCATTCCGCCTGCGATACAAAGCAGTAGTGCCGATACCTTGCTGCACCGCCGCACAAACCCATATGACTTAGCAACACGCATCCAGAGGCCTCGCATCATGTCCGATCCCGTTCTTTCTTTGATAGATGCGCGATTGGCGCTGAATGGCAATGCCGGGCCGGTCACGATCCTGCATGGCATCACGCTGGATGTGGCGCAGGGCGAAACCGTCAGCCTGGTGGGGCCGTCCGGATCGGGCAAATCATCCTTGCTGATGTTGATGGGTGGGCTGGAACGCGCCACCGGCGGCACAGTGCGCGCCATGGGGCAAGACCTGACCGCGCTGAACGAAGACGCGCTGGCCCGGTTGCGCCGCGACAACATCGGCGTGGTGTTCCAGTCGTTCCACCTGATCCCCACCATGACCGCGCTGGAAAATGTCGCAACGCCGCTGGAACTGGCCGGGCACCGCGACGCATTCGCCCGTGCGGCGGCGGAGCTGGATGCGGTGGGGTTGGCGCATCGCGCCGATCACTATCCCGGCCAGATGTCGGGCGGCGAACAACAGCGGGTGGCGCTGGCGCGCGCCTCGGCCCCCCGGCCGAAACTGCTGCTGGCCGATGAGCCCACCGGCAATCTGGACGGCGCGAATGGCGCGGCGATCATCCGCCTGTTATTCGACCTGCGTGACCGGCATGGCGCGACACTGGTGCTGGTGACGCATTCCGAAGATCTGGCGCGGCGCTGCGACCGGGTGATCCGGCTGCGCGACGGGCGCATCGATACCACCCTGCAGACCGAGGCAGCAGAATGACCCTGCGCAACGCCGCCCGCATCGCGTGACGCGAATTGCGCGGCGGTCTGCAGGGGTTCCGCATTTTTCTGCTGTGCCTGACGCTGGGCGTCGCTGCGATCGCGGGGGTCGGCAGCATCCGCGCGGGCATCGAGGCCGGGTTGGCGCGCGACGGCGCGATCCTGTTGGGCGGTGATGCCGAGATTGAACTGGTCTACCGTTTCGCCACGCCCGAAGAACGCGCCTGGCTGGACAGCGCCGCGATCCGCGTGTCGGAAATAGTCGATTTCCGGTCGATGGCCGTGGCAGGGTCCGGCGATACCGAGGATCGCGCGCTGACGCAGGTCAAGGGGGTCGACGGCAACTGGCCGCTGGTCGGCG
>JBBRCF010000112.1:0-11406 GCA_038205135.1 Rhodobacterales bacterium | reverse complement strand
GTCGATCTGACGCAGTCATTCGTGTATTTTCCGCTGCAACTGCAACCCGAGATGACCACGGCCATTCTGGGTGGGCTCTACCGCGATCAGGCGCTGGCGATCGAACATCTGGCGGCTATGCTGCCGGCGGATACCTTGATCTATGTGAAAGAAAACCCGAAACAGACCGGGCAATACCGCGGACCGATGTTCTTTCACCGGTTGGCGCGGATCCCGGCGGTGCGGTTCATGCCGTCGCATGCCAACACCCATGCGCTGACGCGGGCCGCGCGGTTTGTCGCCACTATTTCCGGCACAGTCGCGTGGGAAGCGGTCACGGCCGACAAGCCTGCATTGCTGTTCGGCACCAGCTGGATGGCCGGCCTACCCGGCGTGGTCCGGTATCGTGACGGGCTGCGGTTTGACGATGTGGCGGAACGGCCGATCGACCATGCCGCGCTGGAGGCGGCCTATGGCCGTCTGATGGCCGCTGCGCATCCCGGCGTGGTGGCGCGGCACGAAGGGCGCACGATTGCGGGGTTTTCAGAAACCGACAACACGCAGATCGTGGCCACCACCATTCTGGACCTGCTGGAAGGGCGTTTGCGCCCGAGTTTCGGGGCCGCGCTGCAATGACCGCCATCGCCATCATCGCGGTTTCATGCGACCCGCTGGGGGCGGGTCAGGCGCTGCGGCCATTTCTGGGGCAACCGGCGCTGGAACGCCCCATTGCCGTGGCGCGCGCCGCGGGGCTGTTTGATCGCGTGATCGTGGTGACGAACGATCCCGCCACCGCCGCCGTCGCGGTCCGGACCGGCGCCGAGGCCGTGGCGCCGCCCTGCCCAGGTGACGACCCGGCGGCCATCGTCCGGGCCATGCTGCCCGCGCTGGACCTGTCGCCTGATGCGTTACTGGCGCTGATCCATCCCGGCGCGCTGTTGCTGCGCGTGGATGACCTGCGTGCCGGCTGGGCGCAGTTGCGCAACGGGGGCGCAGAGGCTGTGCTGGCGGTCGCGTCCTATCCTGCGCCGGTGCAACGGGCCTTGCGGATCGACGGCGACCGGGTGCGGATGATGCGGCAGGAAAACCTGTTCCTGCGCAGTCAGGACCTGACCGAGGCCTGCAACGATGCGCGGCAATTCCAGCTGCGGCGCACGGCGGCGTGGCGCGTTGACGGTCCGACAGCGACCCTGCCGTTTCAGGTGCCGCGCCATCTTGTGCCGGTGCTGGCCACCGACGCAGACTGGATGCGGGCCGAAATCCTGGCACAGGTGCTGGCGGAGGCTGGGGAATGACACGGCCGCGCCTTGGTGTGTTCCTGAACGGTGTGCCGGATGTCGAAAACCTGTGGCACCTGATCGCACATCTGCATGCCGCAGGCCGGATCGAGGTGGTGGCCTTTGTCACCTCGGCGCTGATGCGGCGCGAACCCCGGGTGCGGGCGCTGTTTCAGGCGGCCGGGCTGACGCCGCTGGTGCGGCCGAACCGGTTGATGAAATGGCGGTTCTGGTATGCGCGCGCGCTGCGCGGGATCGACCGTGTGCTGGTGATCGGGGACCCCGCAACCGATCAGACCGCATTTGCGGTGCGCGGGCATTGGATCGCGGCGCAGGGTCTGCCCAGCACGTTCGTGCAGCATGGCGTCATTCAGGATGGTATCACCTATGTGCAGACGCCGCGCAGGCTGAATTTCCATTCCGACCAGATTTTTCTGTGGCAACCGGCGGCGGATTGCGCGGTGGATTTCGCACCCGGCGTGACCGACCGCGTCACGGTGTCGGGGTTCGTCAAACAGCCGGTGTTCGCGCCACGCCCGCCAGATGTGGCCACGCAGGCCTGGCTTGCGGGGTTTCGTAACCGGCTGCTGATCTGCCACACCTTTCGCACCGAACGGCAAGCCGGGCAGGCACAGGCGTTTTACGCCATGATCGACGGTTTTCTGACCGCGCACCGCGAGACCGGCGTGATCATCCGCCCGCATCGCGGCAAGGAACGCAGCCATTATGCCGCCGCCGAGCGGGATTTGCAGAAACGTCATCCGAACCTGCGGTTTTCCTACGCCCATACGGGGGCATTTCGCGGCACGACCATCACCGATGTGCTGGCGCTGGTGGATTGTCTTGTGTCGACACCGTCCACCGCATTGCTGGACGGGCTGTATAACGACCTGCCCACCGCACAACTGGCACGCGATTTCGCGATGTTCGACGCGCTGCCGCAGGTGACGGATGGCGCATCTCTGGCCGCGTTCGTTGCCGGCGGCTGGACACCGGGAATGGCTGATATGCGCGCGCGTTACGGTGCGGTCGCGGCCAATCTGGCGCGCGTGGCAGACCAGATTGCCGCGCGGATGATGGTAGACCCGGCCCGGACAGATGGACAAGCCATGCCCGGGCTGGCACACCCACACCTGAAAAACGGAGATCCGGCATGACCCTGACCATCGAAGGCAAACGCATCGGCACCGGCGAAAAGGCGTTCCTGATCGCCGAGTTGAGCGCCAATCACGATGGCGATCTGGATCAGGCGCTGGCGCTGGTCGATATCGCCGCGGATGCCGGGTGGGACGCGTTCAAGCTGCAGACCTACAGCGCCGACAGCCTGACGGTGAACAGCCCACATCCGTCGCTGCATATCGACCCGATCTGGGGCAAACCGAACCTGTACGAACTCTATGCCGACGCGGCGATGCCGATGGAGTTTCACAAACCGCTGTTCGACCGTGCTCGCGCGCGCGGCATGTTGCCGTTCACGTCGGTCTATGATCCGCGCGATCTGGCATTCACCGAAACGCTGGGCTGCGCGATCTACAAGATCGCGTCGTTCGAACTGACCTTTGACGACCTGCTGGCGGATATCGCAGGCACCGGCAAACCCGTCATCATCTCGACCGGCATGGCGGAACTGGCCGAAGTTGACCATGCGCTGAACGTGCTGTCCCGCCATGGTGCGGGCGAGATCGTGCTGCTGCACTGCGTATCGGCCTATCCGACGCCGTTTGCCGAGGTAAATCTGGCCGCGATGGACACGCTGCGCGCCCGGTTCGGTCGCATGGTCGGGTTTTCCGATCATACCGTCGGGCCGCAGGCCAGCATTCTGGCCGCCGCCATGGGCGCCGTGGCGATCGAAAAACACGTCACAAACGATCCCGCCCGCACCGGCCCCGATCACCGGTTCAGCGCCACGCCCGACGTGATGCTGGCGATTGCGGATGGCGTGCGCGACGTGCATCTGGCGCGCGGTACCGGGGCCAAGGGCACGTCGGCCTCTGAAACTGTGAACAAGGCGATCGGGCGGCGGTCGGCCTTTGCTTTGCGCGATCTCGCGGCGGGCGAGGTGATCACCACCGCCGATTTCCGCTTTGTCCGTCCCGGTGCGGGCATTCCGCCGAATGACAAGGCCGCCGTGCTGGGCCGTACTTTGGCGCGTGCGGTGCCCAAGGGGAACCCGATCACCTATGACGATATCGCCGGCTGATGACGCGCGTCGCGATCATTCCGGCGCGGGGCGGGTCGAAACGCATCCCGCGCAAGAACGTGCGCCCGTTTCTGGGCCGTCCGATGATCATCTGGTCGATTACGGCGGCGCAGGACGCGGGCCTGTTCGACCGCATCGTGGTCACCACCGATGACGCCGACATCGCCGCCATCGCACGCGCGGCAGGCGCCGAGGTTCCGTTTCTGCGCGCGCCCGATCTGGCAAATGACACTGCGACCGTGACGGCGGTGGTGCAGGACGCGGTGCGGCAATTGCAACTGGCCCCGGCGGATGACGTCTGTCTGATCTATGCGACGGCACCTTTGGTATCGGGGGCCGATCTGGCCGCGGGACTGGCGCGGCTGACGGACAGCGGCGCGGATTACTGCATGTCGGTCGCGCAGTTCGAAGTGCCGCTGGTGGCGGCGCTGGAAACCGGCGCGGATGGCCTGTTGTATCCGCACCCGGTGGTCGCGACGCTGGACGGTCCGGACCGGCTTTATCATGACGCGGCGCAATTCATCTGGGGCAAGGCGGGGGTCTGGCTGTCGGACCGCCGCGCCATGCGTGATGCCACCGTCGCCTATGTGATCGACCCATTCCGCGTGCAGGACATCGACACGCCAGAGGATTGGCACACCGCCGAAATGAAGGCCCGCGTGCTGCACCGTATGGTGCCGCCGGGCGATCTGCGGCTGCGCCCGGCACGGACGGCGGATTGGCGGGCGCTGCTGGACTGGCGCAATGATCCGGGTACGGTTGCAGCGTCGCTGACACCCGGCACCGTGGACGAAGCCGGGCATCGCGGCTGGCTGGACCGCATGCTGGCGGATCAGGGCGTCACGCTGTGGATCGCCGAAGACGCAACCGATGCGGTCGGCACCGTGCGCCTGACCCAGCTGCGCGACGGAAAAGAGGTGTCGATCACGCTGGCCCCCACGGCCCGCGGGCGCAGATTGGCCGCAGCGCTGATCGCGCTGGCCTGCGCCCCGCCGGCCACGTACTACGCCCGCATCAAACCCGGCAATGCCGCCAGCCGTCGCGCCTTTGAAACCGCCGGGTTTCAGTGGACCCATGCGGCAGACGGCACCGACTGGTTCACGCTCAACAAAAGGAACGCATCATGACGCCCGCAGAAATGGCCAAGAAACTGGCCCTGATCGACGATATCGAACAGATCCGCACCCGCAACAACGTCAACTGGATGAACCTGCTGCGCGTCGCGCTGAGGGCCGATCCGCAATCCACGCTGGCGCTGGTGCGCGAAATCAACACGCGGGACACCGAGATTTCCGAACTGTTCGCCAAACTGGGTGAGTAGATGCCGCTACAGCACGCGGCCCAGCACGTCGACCACGCGGTCCTGCTGGGCCTCGGTCATCGTCGCCCACATCGGCAGGCTGATGGCGGCGTGGTAATATGCCTCGGCGTTCGGAAACATGCCCCAGTCGAACCCCAGCCGGCGATAATACGGCTGCGTATGCACCGGGATGTAATGCACATTGACGAGGATCCCCTCGGCCCGCATCGCGGCAAACACGCGGTCGCGGTCATGCACCTGCACCGGATACAGGTGCAGCGCGGAATGGGCATCGGGGTGCTGGAACGGCGTCACCACATCCAGCCCGGCTAACAGCCGGTCATAGCGCGCCGCCAACCGGTGCCGCGCGGCAATGAATCCCGCCAGCCGGTCCATCTGGCTGGACCCCAGCGCGCCCTGCATGTCGGTCATGCGGTAATTGTAGCCAAGGCTGACCTGTTCGTAATACCAGCCACCTTTGCCTGCGGCATCTTCCATCAGATGCGGCTCGCGTGTCACGCCATGCGACCGGCCCAGCCGCATGCGGTCGGCAAGGCCCGCGTCCTGCGTCATCGCCATGCCGCCTTCGGCGGTGGTGATGATCTTGACCGGGTGAAACGAAAACACGCAGATATCGGAATGGGCACAGTTGCCGACCGGGCGACCGTGATACAGCCCGCCGATGGCATGGCTGGCGTCTTCGACCACGCGGATGCCATGCGCCCGCGCCAGCGCGCCGATTTCCGCCATCTGACAGCTTTGGCCTGCGAAATGTACCGGCGCAATGATCTTGGGCAGGCGGCCGCGCGCGGCGGCGTCGGCCAGCTTTGCCTCCAGCGCCGGAACGCTCATGTTGTAGGTGGCGGGGTCGGTATCGACGAAATCGACATCCGCGCCACAGTATCGCGCGGCATTCGCGGTCGCGACAAACGTATTGGGCACCGTCCAGACCAGATCGCCCGGCCCAAGGTCCAGCGCCATGAAGGCGATATGCAGCGCGGACGTGGCCGAATTTGCCGCAACGCCATAAGCTGCCCCTGACCACGCACAGACGCGGGATTCGAACCCCGGCACGGCGGGCCCCTGCGTCAGGTAATCCGACTGCAGGATATCGGTGACGGCGCGAATGTCGTCTTCGGAAATGTCCTGCCGTGCATAGGGGATGACGGCGGGGGTTGCGGGCGTGATCGGGGTGGAATGGGTCATTCTGGGCCTCTGCGGGCCACCATCGGCCGTTGACCCGCTTATCCCCGGACGGCGCGGGCGGGTCAAGCATTGCGGGGATCCGGCATGACGGGGATGGCGCTGCGGGCACGGGTTGACGCCATGGCCGCGACCCCCTAGCCACCATATTGACCCCGACCGAGTTCGCCATGCCCCATCCCCCTGCCCTGTGGGCCTATCTGGCCCTGTCGCATGTGACGGCGCCCCTGTGGCGTGCGGTCGTGCACCGGCGCCTGCGGGCCGGCAAGGAGGATCCGCAGCGCTGGCCGGAACGGTTCGGCCAGACGGCTGCACCGCGCCCCGACGGACCTCTGGTCTGGTTCCATGCCGCCAGCGTCGGGGAATCTTTGTCGCTGCTGGGGTTGATCGCAGGCTTGCGTGATACCCGGCCCGATGTGGCGGTGCTGGTCACCACGGGCACGCTGACCTCGGCCCGGATGCTGGAGGCGGCGCTGCCATTCGGCGCGCAGCACCAGTTCGCGCCTTGCGACACGGCGCCGGCCACGCGCGCGTTTCTGGCACAATGGCGTCCCAGGCTGGCAGTTTTCACGGAAAGCGAGCTGTGGCCGCGCCTGATGGCCGACACCCGCGCCGCCGGCGTGCCGATGTTGCTGATCAACGCGCGGGTGTCTGACACCACCTTGCGCCGCTGGCAGGCCTGGCCCCGCACCGTGCGGGCCATGCTGGACCAGTTCAACCTGATCCTTGCGCAAGAGGCCGGCACGGCACAGGCCATGACGGCATTGGGGGTCGCGCGGGTCACCGTGTCGGGGTCGATGAAACAGGAACTGGCGCCACCCGGTGCCGATCACCCGACGCTGGCGGCGCTGCAGGCCGCAATTGGGGCCCAGCGACCCTGGCTTGCGGCGTCCACCCATCCGGGCGAAGAGGCCATGGCGCTGATCGCCCATCGCACGGCACACGAGGCGCTGTTGATCCTCGCCCCACGCCATCCGGATCGCGGCGCCGAGGTGACAGCCGCAGCGGTAGCCGCCGGTTTTGTGACCGCGCAGCGCAGCGCCGGTGATCTGCCCGGCCGCGATACGCAGGTGTATGTGGCGGACACCATGGGCGAAATGGGGCTGTGGTATCGCCTGTGCGACCGCGCCTTTGTCGGCGGGTCAATTGCGGCGATGGGCGGGCACAACCCCTATGAACCCGCGGCGCTGGGTTCGGCGATCCTGGCAGGCCCGCAGGTCTGGAACTTTGCCGAGGCCTATGACCGGCTGGCGGACGACGGCGCCCTGTACCCGGTCACCGACGCCGCCGATCTTGCGGCCGGGCTGGCCCTGTTGCGCGGGCCACAGGGCGCGGCGCAAATCGCCGCCGCCCGCCGCGCGCTGACCCCGACCACCGGGGCCACGCAGATGGCATTGACCGAGGTGCTGGCGCGCCTGCCGGCCTAACGCCCTATCACGATATCGGCGCGCAACCCGCCAAGCGACGCGCTTTCGCCCAACCGCAACGTGCCGCCATGCGCCCGGGCGATATCGGTCGCAATCGCCAACCCCAACCCCACGCCGGGGGCCAGTCCCGCCGCCACGTTCTGGTTGCGCGCGGTATCCAGCCGGACAAAGGGCCGCACCGCTTCGCCGCGCGCGTCTGGCGGGATGCCGGGCCCGTCATCCTCGACCCTGATGCGCAGGGCGCGGTCGGTCAGGGTCACCGTTACCTCGGCCCGGGTGCCGTGACGTACCGCATTGCCGATCAGGTTGTCCACCGCCCGCCGGATCGGTCCCGGGCGCAGCATCACGGTACCCGTGCCTTCGACCTGCACCAGTTCGACCGGGCGTTCCGCCCGTTGATGATCGGCGACCAGTTGCCGGATCAGGGCAATCGGGTCGGTCGCTTCAGGCTCGCCTTCGGACGCGCCACGGGCAAAGGACAGGAATTCGTCGATCATGCGGGACATTTCCGTGACATCGCGTTGCATCGCGTCACGGTCGTCATCCTCGATCATCGACAGCCCCAGCTTCAGCCGCGTCAGGGGGGTGCGCAGGTCATGACTGACGCCGGACAACATCAGCGTGCGTTGCTCGATCTGCCGTTCGATCCGCGCCCGCATGTCCAGAAACGCCGTGCCCGCGATGCGGACCTCGGCGGCGCCGGCGGGTTTGTAGGAAATGATCCGGCCGCGCCCGAACGCCTCGGCCGCCTCGGCCAGCCGGGCGATGGGCCGCAACTGATTGCGCAGGTAAATGAACGCGATCAGCGTCATCAGACCGCCAAAGAACAGCATGTTGACGAACAACTGGTGCGGATTGGTGGCAGACACCCGACGGCGGTCCAGCGTGACCGCCAGCGGACCCGACGCCGGCGCCAGATGCAGCGTTAGCACCCGGTCATCGGTCAGATGCACCGCCGCCAGATCCGGCAGCGTGGCGCGAAAGGTGGCGATCACCACGGTGCCTGTCAGATCGAACCAGCGCCGATAATCCTGAGCGAGCACGCCGGCTTCGGGCGTCAGCCGCAGGTCCAGCGCGCGGGCAATGGCGTCGGCCTGTCCGATTTCCGTACCGGTGGCGCGCGCCGCCAGCACCAGCGTTATTTCACGCGCCGCCGTGGCGGTCATCGCCCGCGTCACGCCGTCGAAATGGCGCTGGATGAACACGACCGAAACCACCAGTTGCAGCGCTACAACCGGCAGGATCAGAATGAGCGCCGCCCGCCCATACAGGCCGCGCGGCAGATAGCGTTTGAGCCAATCAAAGGACATGCGCTAAGTCTAGTGGTGGTACAGCGGCGACGAAAGACGGAACATGCAGGACCCCGATCCCGAATTCGTGCCCGAGGTTGGCATCGCCGAAATGCTGGAGCCGGGCCTGCGCCGCATTCTGGCGCCCAACCCGTCGCCAATGACGTTTCGGGGCACGAATACCTATCTGCTGGGCGACCGCGCGCTGGCAGTGATCGACCCCGGCCCCGACGACCCCCGCCATCTGGCGGCCATTCTGGCGGCGGTGGGTCCGCGCCAGCACATCAGCCATATCCTTGTGACCCATGCGCATCTGGACCATTCACCGCTGTCACGCGCGCTGGCGGCGGCCACTGGTGCGCCGGTGCTGGGGTTTGGCCCTGCGATGGCCGGGCGCAGCGCCGTGATGACGCGGCTGGCGGCAACCGGTCTGGCGGGCGGCGGCGAGGGCGTGGACCACGGCTTTTTCCCGGATCAGGTGCTGGCCGACGGCGATACCGTCGCCACCGAGGACTGGCAGGTGACCGCGCTGCATACGCCCGGCCATTTCGGCAATCACCTGAGTTTTCTGTGGGGCGATGCGGTGTTTTCCGGCGATCTGGTTATGGGCTGGGCCACATCGCTGGTATCGCCGCCCGATGGCGATCTGACCGATTTCATGGCGTCCTGCCACCGGCTGGCCGCGCATGCGCCGCGCATTGCGCACGCCGGCCATGGCCGCGCGATGGCGGACCCGGCGGGCCGCCTGCGCTGGCTGATCGACCACCGGCTGGGCCGCGAGGCGGAAATTCTGGCCGCACTGGCCGATGGCCCCGCCACGCCCGCTGATCTCGCCGTGCGCATCTACACCACGACGCAACCCGCCCTGATCCCCGCCGCCACCCGCAACGTGTTTGCGCATCTGATTGATCTGCATGGCAAATCCCGCGTGACGGCCGAACCGGCGCTGGCCACTGGTGCGCGGTTCAGCCGCCGCGATTAAGCCGTCACAATTCCGCAAAGAAACCGCCAGAACCCACTGGACGCCCCATGGCACAGTTGCTATGACCCCCCTGTGTTCCGGCGTAGCTCAGCGGTAGAGCAGTTGACTGTTAATCAATTGGTCGTAGGTTCGATCCCTACCGCCGGAGCCAAAAAATCCCGTTAAAACTAGTGTGATGCAGGCTACCCTTGCAGGTTGCCTTCATAATTTATGCAACGCTCTGCAACAATCGCGGTTCTGCCACAGGTAAGTCAGAGTTGGCATTGGCGGTTGATCTGCAGCTTTGCCTCGTAGGTGCAGGCGCGCTTGGCGTATCTTCATCCGCATCAACGAACGACTCGATGAGTTCTTCATCATCGTCATCTTGCTCGCTAACGCCGATCATCTGCACCGACGATTTCGGAACGGCAGGCCGCTAACGGAAGCGGGCCGCAAAGCGTTCTGAAAAGCGTTTGTGATCTGCATGAGTTCGCCCTCGGGCATTTCTGCTTCGAACATGATGAAGCGGATTCGAAAGGTGCTATTTCCTTTGATCGGTTTCTTGACCATGTAAGCCCCATTTCCACAACTTGCGTGCAGTGCTCACCATCAGCACAATCTATTGCGCTTGGTAAGCCTGCGCAGCAACGGTTGACGACGCTCCTGAACGCTGTCCAATTTTTCATGACTCTACCATAAACGGAGGCTCGTCCGTTTTTTTCAGCTAACCTGTGCCATCGCTGCCCCTGTGTGATTTTCGACTGCAGTTGTGTGCTGCGTGGCGCAGCCAATCCACCAGGTCCTTCTGGTGGACGTATCCTCCCGACCCGCCGGGAACCCGTCCCGACAACCACCCCGACCTCGTACATTCGCATCGCGTCAATCATGCATCCCAGTTCGAGGCGCAGTTCGAGCGTGTCACTGTCAACAAAACCGATTGTTGCTGTCGATACGATCCTGATGACTGTCCTCGGGTCCAAAGCGGCCGATGTCAGATAAGTTCCATGGAAAAGGTGAGTTGCTGCAGAGTAAGCGGGGCCTGCGAGACGATCAGAAGCCGGCCACCACCACGAAGGTCGAGCGTGAAGCCGAACCTGTCGGCGCGAAAGGTGCCGGATGCCAGAAACGCGTCAGAGTCGGTCCCGGCGGCGGTGTCGATCCGGATGCGGTCTTCGGTGGCGGCAAAGTCGCTCATCGTGTCGCGCCCGCTGCCCTGCCCGAAGATGAACATATCGGCGCCGAGGCCGCTTATGAGCGTTTCGTTTCCGGACCCGCCGTCCAGAATGTCGTTGCCAGCCCCGCCGACAAGACGGTCGTCCCCGTCACCGCCAAGCAGGGTGTCATTGCCAAAGCCGCCCCAAAGGTTATCCCCCCCGTCGCCACTCAGCAGCCGGTCTTCACGTCTGCCGCCGGTGATACTGTCGTTTTCGGAACCTCCGGCCAGAACGTCGTTGCCGTCGCCTCCGAAAAGCCAGTCTGAACCTTGGTCCCCGAAAAGCGAGGCGTCGCCGCGCCCCCCGTGCAGCCAATCGTCGTCCCTGCCGCCAGCAATGCGGTCGTCGCCGTAGCCGCCATGGATGCTGTCGGCGCCTTCAGCCCCAAGGACGATGTCGCCGCCATTGGCAGCGCGCAGGACATCGGCATGCGGTCCGTCCCCGACCGCGTGGTTGATTCCCGGTGCGGCCCGATTTCCCGTGACGAACAGGGGTGTGTACATCGTCTGGCAGAGGTTGTATTCGGCCGGGGGGGCCAAGTATTAGAAGGCCTGGA
>JBBRCF010000111.1:0-11422 GCA_038205135.1 Rhodobacterales bacterium | reverse complement strand
CAGCCGTTCCTCAGCAAAACTGGCTACAAACGCGTCAGCTTCGGCTTTCAGCATCTCCGCCAGCATCCGTCGCGCACCTTCGCGGGCAATCCCGGTCAGTGGGTCGTTAATCTTTTCCAATTGGCGAAAAGGCAGGATCGTTGTATCGTCATTCATGGCGTATCGCTCCTCGTGAGGTTCTGGCTGGCTTGATCACCTGCCACGATACGCCGCCTTTCAAATCACGCCATCACCCAAATTCCCGCACAGCTCCGCGCCACCGTCGCTTGGCATCGGCCGCAGCGGTTGGCTTTCCGCCATATCGCCCAAGGGGCGTTTATAGCCGACCTGAGCCGCGAGGCCCGCCAGCCGGACCGCGTCCCGCTTGACCGCATCCCTGTGATCGCGCGTCCCCGCCTCGGCCTCCTTGCTGCAAAGCGCGGGGCAAAGTGTCTGGAAACCTGAGCGCACCTCAGAAGAACCATGGGCGGGACACGAACCGCGCGACGGGCAAAAGCTGCGCTGCACCAGCTTGTGCTTGATCAGAACGCCGGACGGTTTGCGGCGGGCCCGGCGCTAAACCTCGGTCCCGGTCGGGATCGCGTCCTGATCAAAGCGGACTGTCGGTGTTTGCGCCAGCAGATCGCGCGAATAGTCCGCGACGGGCCCCGCAAAAAACGCCTCGGACGGGCCGGTTTCGACAAGGCGCCCGTCTTTCAGCACGGCAATGTCATCGGACATTTGTCGGACCACGGCAAGGTTGTGGCTGATGAACAGGGTGGTCAGCCCGAACCGGCCCTGCATATCCTTGAGCAGGTTGAGGATCTGCGCCTGGATAGAAACATCCAGTGCGCTGGTCGGCTCATCGCACAGCAGCAGGCCCGGCCGCGACAGCAGCGCGCGCGCGACCGCGATGCGTTGCCGCTGCCCGCCCGAGAACTGGTGCGGATAGCGGTCCGCAGCATCGGGCGTCAGCCCCACCAGCGCCAACATTGATCGCGCCAGCCGGTCACGCCGCGCAGCATTGGGTTCCAGCCCGTATAACCACAGCGGTTCGGTCAGGATGTCGATCACCCTGTGGCGGGAATTCAGGCTGGAATACGGGTCCTGAAACACCATCTGCACCTGCCGCCGCGACGGGTGGCCCCGCGCGCGCGACCGCATTGGAGGCAGGATTACCCGATCCAGCCGCATATCGCCCGCCGAGGGCTGCACCAGCGCCGCGATCACCTTGGCCAGCGTTGACTTGCCCGATCCGCTTTCGCCGACAAGGCCCATGACCGTGCCCGGCCGGATCGACAGCGACACCCCGTCCAGCGCGACGAATTCCGCGGGTTTCGCGAACAGGCCCTGCCGTTCCCCCTGAAAACGCACCGTGATCCCCGACAGGTCCAACGCGGGGCCGGCCGTCCTGTCGTCGCCCGCCTTAAGCCAGTCGCCGGCCTCTTGTGCGGCACCGGTCTGCGCGGGCGCTTCGCCCTCGACCTGCGGCAGGCGGAACCGGTCCAGCTTTTGGTCAAGGGGCGGCACCGCGGCCATCAGCGCGCGGGTGTAGGGCTGTCGGGGCCGACCCAGAACCTGCGCGGTCGGACCCTGTTCCACCACGCGCCCGCCGCGCAGCACGGTGACCCGGTCCGCCACCTGCGCGATCACGCCGATATCATGGGTGATCAGGATGAACCCCACCCCCCGCGTCCGGGCCAGCCGCTGGATCAGGTCCAGCACCTGCGCCTGCACCGCCACATCCAGCGCGGTAGTGGGTTCGTCCGCGATGATCAGATCGGGCCCGGTACACAGCGACAGTGCGATCACCACCCGCTGCCGCATCCCGCCGGAAAACTGGTGCGGCCAAGCGCGGATGCGGGTCGCGGCGTTGGCGATCCCGATTTCCTCCAGCAGGGCGATGGCGCGGGCGCGGGCCGCGTCCACAGAGATGTCCTCGTGGGCGCGGATCGTTTCGATCAACTGCGCCTCGATGGTCATCAAGGGGTTCAGGCTGGTCTGCGGGTCCTGAAAGATCATCGAGATCCGCTTGCCGCGCAGTTGATGCGCCTGCGCGGGGCTTAACCCACGCAGGTCGGTTTCGCCCAGCGTCAGGGTGCCGGACGCGATTTCGCCTGCGGCGGGCAGCAGGCCCATGATCGCCGCCCCGATGGTGGATTTGCCCGCTCCGGATTCGCCCACCAGCCCGTGAATTTCGCCCCGCTGCACGTCCAGCGACACGTCCTCGACCGCCATGATCGCGCCGTGGCGGTGGCGGAACCGGACGGAAAGCCCCTCGACCTGCAACATCAGCGCTGGCCCGGGTTAAACAGGTCGCGCAAGAAATCGCCCAACAGGTTGATCGCGACCACCAACACCACAAGAAAGATCGTTGGGATCCACAGGATCCACCATTCCCCCGACAGCAGGAATTGCATCCCGATGCGGATCAGCGTGCCCAGCGATGGCGAATCCGCAGGCAGGCCGACACCAAGAAAGGACAAGGTCGCTTCCAGCAGGATGGCCGAGGCCAGATCGACCGTGGCAATAACCAGAAGCGGCCCGACGATGTTGGGCAGGATGTGGCGCAGCATGATCCGCACCGGATGCTGGCCCATCATGATCGCGGCCTGCACGTAGTCCTTGTTCCGCTCGACGAACACCGATGCCCGCGCGGTCCGCGCAAAGTTCACCCACAGCGACAGGGCGATGGCCAGCGTGATCACCGCGATGCGCAGGTCGTCGTGCAGGTCGCGGGGCAAGACGCCGCGCGCGATCCCGTCGATCAGAAGCGCAGTCAGGATCGCGGGCAGGGCAAGCTGCACGTCGGCGATGCGCATCACGACCGCGTCGAACCGCCCGCCCAGATACCCCGCCGCCAGTCCCAGCCCGACACCCAGCACCAACGCGATCGCCATCGCCGTCGCCGCGATCGACAGCGACAGCCGCGCGCCGAACAGGATCGACGACAGCATGTCGCGCCCCTGATCGTCGGTGCCCAAAAGGAACCGCGGGTTGCCGCCGTCCTGCCACGCCGGGGGCAACAACCCGTCCATCAGCGAAAACGACGCCAGATCATAGGGGTCGGTCGGCGCGATCCAAGGCGCCAGCGCCGCCCCCGCCACGATCAGCACCGCAACAACAGCCGCCAGTATCGCCGCCGGGCTGCGAGTAAACAGCCATAGGCCTTCGGATCGGATCAACCCCGCCATTCTGCCGCGTTCGGGCATCAGACGCTTTCCCGCACGCGCAGCCGCGGGTCGATGGCGAAATACAAAAGGTCCACAGCCAGGTTGATGACCACGAAAAAGAACGCGATCACCACCAGATAAACGCTCATCACCGGGATATCGACAAAGCGGATGGATTCGAGAAACAAAAGTCCCATGCCCGGCCACTGAAACACGCTTTCCGTCACGATGGAAAAGGCGATCACCCCGCCGAACTGTAACCCGATGATGGTGACGACCGGGATCATCGTGTTGGCCAGCGCATGGCGATAGCGGATGCTGCGCCACGGCACACCCCGGGCGATGGCAAACCGGATGTGGTCCGTGCGCATCACCTCCATCATCTGCGCGCGCACCAGCCGCATCGTCAGCGTCAACTGGAACAGGCCCAGCGTCAGCGCGGGCAGCACCAGCGCCCGCCACCCGTCCGCTGTGAACAGCGACGACCGCCACCAGCCGATCTGCACCGTCCCGCCGCGCCCGAAGGTCGGCAGCCAGCCCAATTGCACCCCGAACAGGAATATCAGCAGGATGCCGATCACGAAGGTCGGGATCGACACCCCGATCAGCGTCCCGATCAGGATCGTCTGACTGACCACCCCGCGCGGCCGCAGCGCCGTATAGACCCCCGCCGGGACGCCAACGACCAGTGATATCACCAACGCCACCGTCCCCAGTTCCAGCGTGGCGGGCAGGCGGTCCAGAATCATCTGCCCGATCGGTTCGCGGGTACGGAAGGAATAGCCGAAGTCGCCCTGCAGCATCTCGGCGGTAAAGCGTACGAACTGCACGACGAAGGGATCGTTCAGTCCCAGTTCCTCGCGCAGCCGCGCCTGATCCTCAAGCGAGGTTTCCACCCCGGTCATCTGGCCGACAGGATCGCCTACAAAGCGGAACAGCGAAAACGCGATAAAGGCGACGGCCAGCATCACAAAGACGGACTGCACCAGCCGCGTCAGGATGAAACCGACCATCGCCCTTCTGTCCCGTTCCCGCTCAGTTCATGCTTACCCAGCGCAACAGAAAGAAATTGTCGGGGCGCTGCACGACATTGACGTTGCCTTTCATCGCCCAGACCAGAGGCTCGGTGTAAAGCGGCACATAGGCCACCTCGTCCTGGATCAGGCCCGCGACCTCGTCCAGCATCGTCTGCCGCGCCGCCGGGTCGATTTCCTGCTGGATCGGGGCCAGCAGCGCATCGATGCGCGCGTTGGAATATCCGCCAAAGTTCCATGTGCCCAGGCGTTCAGTCCGGCTGTGGGCCAGAAAACGGATCGGATGTTCCGCGTCAAAGGTGCCCGGCGACCAGCCCAGCAGGAACATGTCAAAGTTGCCCGCACGCAGTTCGTCCCAGTAACCGCGCACCGGCATCGCGTTCACGTTCACCTCGATGCCGACCTGCGCCAGCATCGAAGCCACGGCCCGGCACACCGCCTCGTCGCTGATGTAGCGGTCATTCGTGCACATCAGGCCAAAGGAAAACCCGTCGGCATAGCCGGCATTGGTCAGCAGGGCGCGGGCGGCCGGAGCGTCGAAAGGCGGTCGTTCGGCGTTGACCTCGGAATATCCCGACAGCCCGGCGGGTTGCAGCTGGCTGGCCGGTTCCGCCGCGCCGCGCATGATGACGCGGTTGATCGTGTCGACATCGATGGCCTGCGCCACCGCCTGTCGCACCCGCAGGTCCAGAAACGGATTGGCGCCGGTCGTTTCCTTGGAATAGCGCAGCGCGTCGTGGTCATGGCCAAAACCCAGCATGATTACCCGCGCCTCAAGCCCGGTCATGACCTTGAAGCCGTCCCGGCCTTCCACCTGGCTGGCATCCTGAAGCGGGATCGGCGAAATAAAGTCGATTTCGCCCGACAACAACGCGGCGAGCCCGGTCGCCGCATTGCCGATGGGGGTGAACACCGCTTCGGTCAGGTTGTGTTCGGGGGTGTCCCACCATGCGGCGTTCGGCGTCAGCCGGGTTTCGATCCCCGGATCGCGGGCAGCCAGCACAAAGGGGCCGGTGCCGTTGGCGTTGCGGGTCGCATGGTTTTCCGCATCGCGCGCGGGCAGGTCGGCACCGTTTGCCGTCGTCCAGCCGGAATCAAGGATCAGGAAGTTGGCGATGGAATCGGGAAACAGCGGATTCGGGGCAGAGGTCAGGAAATCCACAGTAAAGGCATCGACCTTGACCACGTCCTTCACCGGCGCGAACCACGATCGCACATCAGACGCTTCGGACGCCGCCCGTTGATAAGAAAAGATCACGTCGTCGGCGTCAAAGGCCGCCCCGTCATGGTAGGTCACGCCCTCGCGCAGGGTGAACCGCCAGCCCGCGCCATCGGGCAGCGACTCCCATGCGGTGGCAAGCGAGGGTTCGATCGTCATGTCCGTCCCGCGCCGCACCAGACCTTCGTAGACATTGTTCAGGAAGGACAGCACCGGCGCCGCGTTCACTGCATGCGGGTCCATCGTCTGCGGATCGGTCGTGCCTGCCCAGCGAAACGTTTCGGCGAAAGCCGGGACAGCAAAGACGGGCAGTGCGATGGCCGCTGCCATCGGCAGGGTCCGTATCGCAGCTATAAAGGACGGTCGGCGCATGTTTCAGTTCTCCCTTAATGCGAGCCTGTGCCCGCCAAGATTATCCAGAACGTTTATTCCGCATCGTGCTGTATCGTTCCGACAAAACACCCTGCACCGCAAGCCGGTTCGCCGATCGTTGCCAGAACACCAGCCGCCGATGTTCGGATGAGGCCGCGTGCGGTCCGGCGAAAAGCGCATATCCAGACATTGCCGCCAAGATTTATCCCATCGTTTCGGCTTTCGATGTGGAACAGGCGATCGGCATTGGTGCGAGAAAGCCTGAGATGGTTCCTGTAGCCGCGCGCACCGGCAACAGCCGATCACCCGGCCCGCCGTTGTTCGCTGCAACCTCGTGCGATGCGGACGGCGCCGTCTTAGTCGATCACAGTGGCGCGCCAGATGGCTTTGCCAAAGCGGTTGACGATATTTGCGACGGGTCAGTGATCGGAAACAGGCTCTGGCCGTTGGCCAGAACCTGCGCGGTAAATGCGTTCAGGCGGATCAGGACGCCTTGGCGCGCCGCCTGCGCATCAGGCCAAGTCCGCCAAGTGCCAGCCCAAGGAACAATCCCGATGCCGGCAGCGGAACCGGGGATGGGGCCGCCGCCGCCACCTCGAACCGGATGCCGTCGGCGGTGTCTTCCTGAAACCCGAACCAGTGGGTATGATCAGACTTGAACGTGCCGTCAGGGTTCACGGACCAGATGCCGTCAGACCCATTCGCCGTCAGATCCAGATACTTCTCATTTCTTTTCACCTTGCCCTTCAGGTAGGTGTCGAGCCACGAGGTCAGGAAATGCTGGCCGACATTGTTCATGAACACGGTGTCCCATACCGGGTCGGAATAGTGTTCGGAGTATTCGAAGCCGCCCTGTGCCTGGGGGGCGAATATGCCAAAACTCTCGACTGGCGCAGGGATCGGCGCGACGGTATTGTGGCTGCCGCCATCAAAGGTCAGCAAAGCGCGATCTGCATTCACGGCCTGTTCCCAAATCTTGCGCACACCGTTTTCGTAGCCCGAAGTCTGATCGTTTGACCCCGCAATGAACAGCATCGGCGTTTCAATTCCGGCCAGCCCGGCGGCATCCCAGAACCCAAAGTTGTTGCAGCACGGGCCGATTGCGATGGCTGTCTTGATCCGCGGATCGGGCAGGGCCTCATGCGTGGCGCTTCCCGCCTCGTGGATCCCGAGCGTGCCGAACGGCGCGCCGACATTGGCCAGGAAAGTGGTCACGCCGCCACCTGCGGTGACGATGGCACCGTAGCCGCCCATCGAATACCCCAGCAGGGCGGTGTTGTCCGTATCGATCTTTCCGGCAAAGACGGAACTCGCATCGTTGTTCAAACGCGCCAATTCGTCCAGCACGAACAACTGATCCAATGGCCGGTTCACCAGTGTCGATCCGAACGCCCGCTGATCGGCATAAGTTGAATCCGTATGGTCGATCGAGGCGACCACATACCCCTTTGAGGCCAGATTTTCCGCGAAATGCGACATCAGAAAGCGGTTGCCGGGATAGCCGTGGCTTAGCAGCAGCAAGGGCGCGGGCTTACCCCCCGTCGCGGCAGCGGCGTCCCGCATGGCTTTGCCTTCCAGCATGACCGTGGTCGTTCCGTCCCGCAGCAGGGTCTCGAACTTGGTATCGCCAGTCGCACCCTGCGCTGCGGGATACCAGACTTCCACAGTCAAGGGCCGGTCATAAAGCGGTAACACGGACGGCGCCGGCTGCGTAGGATCAAGCGCCAGAATATCCACCTGACCCGGGTTCACCAGTTGGATCTGGCGCACCCCCACAGGCAGGTTGCCATAGGCCGACAATGCAGGCGCGTCTGGCGATTGCCCGTCTATTCTGTTCTGCGCCGCGAGGGGCGTCGCAGCCGAGGCGGCTAACAACAGGGTACACACTGCGAGATGTTTCATTTTTTGGTCCTCCCTATGGAATCATCATGCGATCATTAAAATCTTGATTTCATACAACATTCCCCGGGTGGACTGTCGTTTGGTGTAAGGGTTGCTTGATTTTGCCAACTAAGCAAGTGGTTCCCGTCCCAAGCGCTGTCCGCGTTTGCGGGCTCCCCGGGACACGGGAGGCGGTCGCAGGAAAAATCCAAGATCGCGGGAAAATGATCGAGGGCCCGGAACGCACCCCGGCGGCATTCGTTGAATTAACAAGGGGCGGGGTTTTCGGCAAACATGCCGTCAGGCTGACCGCCTGAAACATATGAAAAGGCACCAACCCTGTGAAAATTCTTATGGTTCTGACATCGCACGACAAACTTGGAGATACGGGCAAGAAGACCGGCTTCTGGCTCGAAGAGTTCGCCGCACCCTATTACGTGTTCAAGGACGCCGGAGCCAAGGTTACGCTGGCCTCGCCCAAGGGCGGCCAACCCCCGCTGGACCCCACCAGCGACGCGGACGATGCCCAGACCGAGGCGACGAAACGTTTCAAGGCCGACAAGGCTGCCCAAGGCGAACTGGCAAACACGGTCGTTCTTTCGACGGTAGCGGCGGATGGCTTTGATGCGGTTTTCTATCCCGGCGGTCACGGCCCGCTGTGGGACCTGACCGAGGACGCCGACAGCATCGCATTGATCGAAACCTTCGCCGCCAGCGACCGCCCGATCGCCGCAGTCTGCCACGCGCCGGCGGTGTTCAAACACCCCAAAGGCGCAAACGGCAAACCGCTGGTGTCGGGCAAGACCGTGACCGGTTTCACCAACACCGAGGAAGACGCCGCCGGCCTGACGGAGGTGGTCCCGTTTCTGGTCGAGGACATGCTGAAAGCCAAAGGTGGCACCTATGAAAAGGGTGCGGACTGGGCATCTTTCGTAGTGATCGACGGCAAGCTGGTCACCGGCCAGAATCCGGCCTCGTCGGAAGACGCGGCACGGAAACTGCTTGGTCTGCTTTGACCTGAACGGTGCTGGCGGTTCCGGTGATCGTCCGGACCGCCTTGCACGCCCGTCGGGCGTTCCCGCGCGGAACCCGCTTTGCAATCGTTCGGCTTCGAGGACCGGTTGATCGACTGCTATTGCGCGCGGCGAATGCCAAGCCCGGGCTGAGGTCTGCGAGCGGCAAAGTCCCGAAGGCCAGCCAGTTTCTCAGGTCATCAACGGAATTGCCATGAAACGAAAGAGGTGGTTGGGGCGTTTCACAAGTATATGAGCGGAGACAGAATTGCATGACGGAAGATAATCCAGCCAGCGAGATTGGCCCCCGTACCCTGCCATCACTGCCGCTGGCACTGCTTCCGATCATTCTGACGCTGGGGCTGCTGGCGCTTCAGCTGTTCTATTACGGCGATTTCACGCCCCATATTCCGTTGATTTGCGGTCTGGCCATCACCAGTCTGCTTGGCGTTCTGCGCGGCATGGACTGGCTGGATATCCGCGAGGGCATTTTTCACGTCATCCACGTGTCGATGCCTTCGCTGGCCGTGCTGATCGTGGTCGGGATGATCATCGGCGTCTGGATTGCCTCGGGTACGGTGCCGACCCTGATTTATTACGGGCTGGTCTTGCTGAACCCGTCGATCTTTCTGGGGGCGGCCATGGTGCTGTGCGCGGTCGTCTCGCTTTCTTTGGGCACCAGTTGGGGGACCGTGGGAACCATCGGCCTTGCGTTGATGGGCATCGGGGCGGGCTTTGGCATCCCGGCTTACTGGACGGCCGGGGCGATCGTGTCGGGGGCGTTCTTCGGCGACAAGATCTCGCCCCTGTCGGACACGACCAACCTTGCGCCCGCCGTGACCGGCGTGACGGTGTTCGACCATATCCAGAACATGCTGCCGACCACGATCCCCGCCATGCTGATCGCGCTGACGCTTTATCTGGTCGCGGGCTATGCGCTGATAGAGCCGGGCGATACCGCATTCGGGGCGATCAACCAGATCACAACGCGGCTGGATCAGGAATTCGTGCTCGGTTGGGTGCCCTTGCTGCCGGCGCTTATCGTCATCGCGCTGGCCCTGATGCGCAAACCGCCGCTGCCGTCGCTGTTTGCCGGGGTGTTGGCCGGGGCTGTCGTCGCGTTCTTTCTGCAGGGCGAAGGCGTCCACGACGTGTTCACCTATGCCCAATCGGGCTACAAAATCGACACGGGCGTTGCCGATATCGACAGCCTTCTGAATTCGGGCGGCATTCAATCGATGATGTGGACCATATCTTTAATGCTGATCGCTTTGGGCTTTGGCGGTGCGCTTGAACGGACGGGCTGCCTCGAAGCCATCATCATGGCGATCATCAGCCGGGTAAAGACCTTTGCAGCCGTCCAGATTTCGGCCATCGGCATGGCGTTCGCGACGAATGTGGTTGCAGGCGACCCCTATATTTCCATCGCTTTGCCGGGCCGGATGTTTGCGCCGCTGTACCGTGGCATGGGGTATTCGACGCTGAACCTCAGTCGGGCTGTCGAAGAGGGCGGCACATTGATGAGCCCTCTGATCCCATGGAATGCCGGCGGGGCCTTCGTCATCTCGGCTTTGGGCCTTGGGATCATGTCAGGGAACCTCGAAAACCTGCTGTACATCCCCCTCGCGTTCGCCTGCTGGACGTCGCCGCTGATCGGCATCTTTTATGCCATGACCGGCCTCTTCTCTCCCCGGGCTACAGATGCCGAGCGTCAAACCTGGGAAAACAGCGACGAAGACGTGCTGGATCTGCAGGATCACGCGTTGACCGATCCCGAAGCCAGCTGAGTTCCCAGCCGGTCTTGCAAAGTTCAAGGTTTCCGCCGATCCGCGAAAAGCCGCCGCATGTCCGCGCTGGATGTTGCGCCATAGCGGCGGAAACGGACTATTCGGGATGCAGACAGTGACCCGGACCACGCAACCCTTCGAAAGGACAGCCCATGAGCGAGACATTCGACAGCATCGTGATCGGGGCCGGTCAGGCCGGCCCGGCGATGGCGGCCCGGTTGGCGGCGTCCGGCGAACGGGTCGCGTTGATCGAACGCGACCAGATGGGCGGCACCTGCGTCAACACCGGCTGCACGCCAACCAAGACACTCGTTGCATCGGCCCATGCGGCGTGGCTGGCGCGAGAGGGTGAACGGTTCGGCATCATGACAGGCCCGGTGACGGTGGACGCAGCCCGGGTGCGCGCGCGCAAGGACGCCGTGGTGCTGACCGCGCGGGGCAACGTCACCCGCTGGATGGAAATTACCGCTGGCATTACTGTGATCCGCGGACACGCGCGGTTCACCGGACCGAACACTGTGGCGGTCGACGACCGGCAGCTGGACGCCGCGCGGATCTTTGTCAACGTGGGTGCCAGGGCCATGGTGCCGCCGGCGCCGGGGATCGAGACTGTTCCTTATCTGACCAATGCCGACGTCATGGACCTGGACGTCGTGCCCGAGCACCTTGTCATCCTGGGCGGCAGCTATATCGGCCTTGAATTCGCGCAGATCTTTCGCCGCTTCGGGGCCAACGTGACCGTGCTGGAAGCAGCCCCCGAATTCCTTGGCCGCGAGGATGCCGATATTGCCGCACATATCCATGGCATTCTGACCGGCGAAGGCATCCGGATCGAGGTCGGGATCACCGATCTGTCCTTTGCCGGTGCCGACCCCGGCATCACGGCGCGCTTTCGCACCGCAGCGGGCGGGGCTGTCACCCTGACGGGCAGCCATCTGCTGGTTGCCACGGGGCGGCGGCCGAA
>JBBRCF010000110.1:0-11757 GCA_038205135.1 Rhodobacterales bacterium | reverse complement strand
AATGGCGCGGTTGACGGGGCTCGAACCCGCGACCCCCGGCGTGACAGGCCGGTACTCTAACCAACTGAGCTACAACCGCGCGTGCGGTGTGGGTTAGGCGGTTTGTGCAGCCCTGTCAAACCGGTTTCAAAGCCGGGAACTGGTCCACAGATAAGCGCCACTGTGCTGGGGCGTCATGACAGACGCAGCTGCTGACCCGATGGATCAGGATGACTTAAGTGAGGAAAGTGGCGCGGTTGACGGGGCTCGAACCCGCGACCCCCGGCGTGACAGGCCGGTACTCTAACCAACTGAGCTACAACCGCGCGTGCCGAGGGGGATAGCCAACAGGCCATCGGGCGTCAAGCGCCAATTCCGCCCGAAACCCGAAAACCAGCCTGCGGCGCGGCCCGGGCCAGAATCCAGCGCAGCACCGGATCGGCGTCCCCCGGCAACCAGCAGGCCATGTCGCCGGCAAAGTCGTGAAATTCCGCGCGATAGCGGTCCGGCACATTGGTCACGACCGGCACTCCCGCGTCAAGGCTGGCTACGATCAGGTCGCGAAACCCGCCGCCCGTGGCTTCGGACCGGCCAAAGCGGTTCAGGATCAGCACCTGCGCCCCAGCAATCTGCGGTGCAATGCGTCCGGCAGCGGCGGCCAGTGCGGACGGGTCAAGACTGCAACCCGCTGCGCCGGCACCCAACGTCTGGGTGATCGCCAGCGGCGCGGAACCGTCCAGAAACCGCAACCACCGGGTGGCCTGTCCCACGGCGGCGAACTGTGTGTCCTGCAGGCAACCGGCCACGGTGACCCCCGCCACGGCCAGATCCGCCGCGACGCGCGCCAGCACGGCATCCGCCTGCGCAGCCCCGGACGTGGTAAAGACAGCCAGCATCGGCAGCTCCTTGCGGCCCCGGTGCGGGTGATAGAGGATCGTCGCGACAAAGAAAAGGTGACAGCCATGCCAGACCGGCGTGACGACATGCCCGGCGTTATTCTGGCGGGCGGCATGGGGCGACGGATGGGCGGCGTGGCCAAGGGCCTGTTGCCGCTGGCAGGCCGTCCGATTCTGGACCATGTCATCGCCCGATTTGGCCCACAGGTCAGCGCGGTGGCGCTGAATGCCAACGATCCGGTGGAGTGCGCGCTGCCCCGCTTGCCCGACCCGGTGCCGGGGTCATGGCCGGACCGCCCCGGCCCGTTGGCAGGCGTGCTGGCGGCAATGCACTGGGCGGCGGACCGAGGTGCTACCCATGTCGCGACCGTGCCTTGGGATGCGCCGTTTCTGCCTGTGGATCTGGTGGCGCGTCTGGCGGATGCAACGGATGGGCCAGACGTGGCCGCCATCGCTGCGACCCGGCACGCAGACATGTGGCGGGCAGAGCCGGTGTTCGCCGTCTGGCCGATTGCGGCGCGCGGCGCGCTGCAGGACTGGCTGACGGCCGGACAGTTCCGGGTTGGCAGCTTTGCGCAACACCTGAAGGCCCGGCAGGTCGGCTTTGATCCTGTGGGCTTTTTCAACATTAACACGCCAGATGATCTGGCGCGGGCAGAAAGCTTGATCGATGCGCTTTGACCGGGTGATCGTGCTGGACTGGTCGGCGGCCTCGGCCCCGTCGCCGCGCCGTCCGTCTGCCGACGCGATCTGGATCGGGCGGGACGGCACGATACAAGGCGAAACCTATCATCGCACGCGCAGCGACGCGACGGCAATGCTGCTGGCCGAAATGGCCGCCGCCCGCACAGCGCGGCAGCGGTTACTGATCGGGGCGGATTTCCCGTTCGGCTATCCGGCGGGTTTTGCGCGCGCCCTGACCGGCCGGGATGGCGCGCTGGCGGTCTGGGACTGGCTGGCCGCGCATGTGGTGGATGGGCCTGACAATGCCAATAACCGCTTTGCGCTGGCTGCGGGCGTCAACGCCCGATTGGGCACGCGCGGCCCGTTCTGGGGTCGGCCCACGACGCTGGTCCTGCCCTACCTGCCGGACAAGGGACGCGGTCGTATCCATCCCTTTCCGGAACGGCGCATGGTCGAAAAGCTGCATCCCCGCGCCCAGCCGGTCTGGAAACTGTTTACCACCGGGTCCGTGGGGTCGCAGGCGCTGCTTGGAATTCCGGTGATGGCGCGGTTGCGCGCCGCCGGGGCCGCTGTCTGGCCGCTCGAGTCCCTTTCGGGCGCCGATGTGGTTCTTGCCGAGGTCTGGCCGTCGATTCTGGCCGATGCCGTGCGCGCCGCCATCGGTTCGGGCTCCCATAGGGATGGCGATATCAAGGACCAGGTGCAGGTCCGGCTGCTGGCGCGTGCTTTGGCGGGGTTGGGTGATCTGGCGCCGCTGCTGTCACCCGACGCGCCGGCCGATGTTCTGCACGAAGAAGGCTGGATCCTTGGCACCGGGCACGCGGCCACGTTGCGCGCCGCGCTTTAGCCGCGTTCGATCACGAAACGGGTTTCACCTGCGGTTTCCTGCATGTCGATCAGGCGGTGACCCTGTTCGACGCAAAAATGCGGCAGATCGATCACCGCCATCGGATCGGTCGTGGTGATCGCCAGCCGCACACCGGGCGCCAGCGCCAGCAGCGCCTTGCGTGCGCGCAGGACGGGCAAGGGGCACAACAGGTTACGGGCGTCGATTTCGGTCATGCCACCTTGGTGGCGCGCGGCGCGCGCAGCCGCAAGCGTTTTCGGATTGCCGCAACAGCAGGCGTCTTGCCTAAAAAACAGGCGCGTCGCCACCCCCCCCCGATGCCGTCCTGCACCACACCCCGGGCGCGGCTTGCCGTGTCCCATCCCGGTCCGCAGCATCGCGGCATGATCCATGCGCCTGTCCTGACCCCATCGATGCAGCGCAGCCAAGGCGCGGCGCAGGTCGCCCTGTCGGCGGGCCATCCGCGTGCCCGGTTGCGCACGTTGCACCAGTCGGGCGCGGCGCGCATCATGCTGCCCGCGCTGGACCGGGTGCCCGAGGTGGTGATCCTGAACACCGGCGGCGGGCTGGCAGGCGGTGACCGGCTGTCCTACGCCATCGATATCGGCGCGGGTCTGACCGCGCGCGCCACCACGCAAACCGCTGAACGCGCCTATCGCAGCACCGGTGCAACCGCGCGGGTCGATCTGGCGCTGACCGTCGGGCCGGATGGCTGGCTGGACTGGTTGCCGCAGGAAACCATCCTGTATCAGGGCGCGCGGCTGCATCGCAGCACGCGCGTCGATCTGGCCCCCGGCGCAGGTGTGTTGATGACAGAGATGATCGTGCTGGGCCGCGCCGCAATGGGCGAGGTCGTCACCGACATCGCCCTGACCGACCGGCGCGAGGTCTGGCGCGCGGGTCGCCCGGTTGCGCTGGATGTGCTGCGGCTGGACACCCGCGCCCTGACCACCGGTGCGGCCGGGCTGGCAGGGGCGCGGGCGCTGGCCGCGCTGTGGCTGGTGTGCGACGGCGCCGAGGACATGGCCGCACCGCTGCGTGCCGCGATCCCGGCTGCGGGCGTATCCGCCCTGCCCGGGCGGTTGATGCTGCGGGCGGCGACGCCGGATGCGCCTGCGCTCCGCGCGTTGATGCGCCGCGCGCTTGATACGCTGCGCCGCGATCGGACCCTTCCCCGCGTCTGGCAAGCCTGAGGACCCGTGATGAAGGATCTGCGATGAACCTGACCCCCCGCGAAAAGGACAAGCTGTTGATCAGTCTGGCGGCCATGGTGGCGCGTGGGCGGCTGGCGCGCGGCGTGAAACTGAACCACCCCGAAGCGGTGGCCCTGATCACCGATTACGTGATCGAAGGCGCACGCGATGGCCGCACGGTGGCCGACCTGATGGCAGCGGGTGGCACCGTGCTGCGTGCCGATCAATGCATGCCCGGCATCCCCGAGATGATCGAGACGGTGCAGGTCGAGGCGACATTCCCCGACGGCACCAAACTCGTCACCGTCCACCACCCGATCCGCTGAAAGGAGCCCCCCCGATGATCACCTGGATACTCGCTGCAATCATGACGCTGTCCCCCGGCCTTTTGCTGGCACATTACGGCGATCACGCCGACGCCGCGCCCACGCATGTTCTGTCCAGCCCGTGGCATTTGCCGGGGTTGCTGGCGATCGCCGCCGCTCTGGCTATGCTTGGCGCGCGGGGTCTGCGAGACCGCGCACGGGCACATGATGCGGCACGTGCGCAGGACATCCGCCATGATCCCCGGTGAAATCCAGACCGCAGACGGTGATTTGACCCTGAACGCGGGCGCTACCGCGATAACGCTGACCGTGGCCAATACCGGCGACCGCCCGGTACAGGTCGGAAGCCATTACCATTTCGCCGAAACCAACCCGGGGCTGCACTTTGACCGCGCAGCCGCGCGGGGTCACCGGCTGGATATCGCCGCCGGAACCGCCGTGCGGTTCGAACCCGGCCAGACCCGCGACGTGCGGCTGATCCCCTATGCCGGTGCGCGCGCCGTTTATGGCTTTAGGGGCGACGTGATGGGCGCGCTTGACCCCGCAAAATAGGAGGACGTCATGCCTGTTTCGATTTCCCGCGCCGCTTATGCTGCGATGTATGGCCCGACAGTCGGGGATCGTATCCGGTTAGGCGATACCGAGATCATGATCGAGGTCGAGCGTGACCTGATCGCCGAACGGTCTGGGGGAGGCGTCAATGCCCTGCGCTATGGCGAGGAGGTCAAGTTCGGTGGCGGCAAGGTGATCCGCGACGGGATGGGCCAGTCCCAGATCAGCCGCGCGGGCGGCGCGATGGATACGGTGATCACCAATGCGGTGATCCTGGACCATCAGGGCATCATCAAGGCGGACGTTGGCCTGCGCGACGGGCGCATCGCGGCCATCGGCAAGGCGGGCAACCCCGATACGCAGCCTGGTGTCGATATCATCATCGGTCCGGGCACCGAGATCATCGCCGGCGAAGGCCGCATCCTGACACCGGGCGGGTTTGACGCGCATATCCATTTCATCTGCCCGCAACAGGTCGATGATGCGCTGCATTCCGGCATCACCACCATGCTGGGCGGCGGAACCGGGCCCGCGCACGGCACGCTCGCCACCACCTGCACGCCGGGGTCATGGCATATCGGGCGGATGTTGCAGGCGGTGGACGGGTTGCCGATGAACATCGGCCTTGCGGGCAAGGGCAACGCCAGCCTGCCTGCCGCGCTGCTGGAACAGGTCCGCGCGGGCGCTTGCGCGTTGAAGCTGCACGAGGATTGGGGCACCACGCCCGCCGCCATCGACTGCTGCCTGTCGGTCGCGGAACAGACCGACATTCAGGTGATGATCCACACTGACACGCTGAACGAGTCCGGCTTTGTCGAGGAAACCATCCGCGCTATCGCCGGCCGCACCATCCACGCCTTTCACACCGAAGGCGCAGGTGGCGGCCATGCGCCCGACATCATCAAAGTGGTCAGCAGCCTGAACATCCTGCCCAGTTCCACCAATCCGACCATGCCCTATACCGTCAACACCATCGAGGAACACCTTGATATGCTGATGGTCTGCCATCATCTGGACCGCCGCGTGCCCGAGGATGTGGCCTTTGCCGAATCCCGCATCCGCCGCGAAACCATCGCCGCCGAGGATATCTTGCACGACATGGGCGCGTTTTCGGTGATCAGTTCCGACAGTCAGGCGATGGGCCGCGTGGGCGAAGTGATCACCCGCACCTGGCAGACCGCGCACAAGATGAAACTGCAACGCGGGGCGCTGGATGGCGAGCAGGGCATCAACGACAACCTGCGCGCCCGGCGGTACATCGCGAAATACACCATCAACCCGGCGATCGTGCATGGCATGGCGCAGGACATCGGGTCGGTCGAGGTCGGCAAACGCGCCGACCTCGTGCTGTGGTCGCCGGCGTTTTTCGGCGCCAAGCCCGAAATGGTGCTGATGGGCGGCATGATCGTGCTGGCGCAAATGGGCGATCCGAACGCGTCGATCCCGACGCCGCAACCTGTGCATTCCCGGCTTATGTTCGGCGCAATCGGGCGCGCGGTGCAACGGTCCAGTGTCACCTTTGTCAGTCAGATGGGGCTGGACGCCGGGGTGGGGCATGATCTGGGACTTGCCAAGGATCTGGTTGCGGTCAGGGATTGTCGGGGCGTGACCAAGCGGGACATGGCGTTGAACGATGCCATGCCAAAGATCGAGGTCGACGCCGAGACCTACGAGGTGCGCGCGGATGGCGTGCTGCTGACCTGCGAACCCGCGTCCGAGTTGCCGTTGGCTCAGCGGTATTTCCTGTATTGAATCTTGCCCCGACACCACTGCGGCACCGCGCCCCGGTGGAGGCACTGCGCGGCGATGGCCGGGCCGGACCATCGGCTGCCTCTGGCCGATGGCGGCGAAGACAGGCTGGACAATATCGGCGCGCTCTGCCCCCAATGTCAGGGTCAGGCGCAGCACAGCACAGCACAGCACTGACTGAACATCATTCCGAGGGATGACATCATGACTGATCTGCCCGCCGCCCGCCGCCTGTTGAAAGACGCACCCGACACCTGTCATGGCGTTGTCGTGCTGGCCTATGACGAACGCCTCGTGCGGCGCAAACGGCTGGTGACCGTGCAGGACGAAGGGTTCATGGTCGATCTGCCCGAGGTAACGAACCTGGACCTTTACTGGGGGTTTGAACTGGTGGATGGCCGCGCGGTGCAGGTCACGGCGGCCGAGGAACCCGTGCTGGCGGTCACCGGACCGGATCTGGCGCGCTATGCCTGGCACATCGGCAACCGCCACACCCCCTGCGCGGTCGAGGCGCAGCGGCTGGTGATCCGCGCGGACCATGTGCTGGACGCCATGCTGCGGCAATTGGGCGCGACCGTGGCGGCGGGGCATGAACCCTTTTCCCCGGAACTGGGCGCCTATGGCGTAGGCCGTCCCATGGGTCACGGTCTTGGAAGTCACGGTCTTGGAAGTCACGGTCATGGAAGTCACGGTCATGGCGGCCACGATCATGGGGGGCATGACCCGGGCAAGCCGCATGTCCACCACAACCACCCGCATCACGATCACGACGATGACGAACCCGAGGCCGACCCGCTGTGACGGCACTGCTGACGCTAACCCATTGGCTGTCCCCCGCCTTTCCAACCGGCGGCTTTGCCTATTCGCACGGGCTGGAATGGGCGATTGCAGCGGGTGAGGTTCGGGACGCAAACGATCTGGAACATTGGCTTTCCGATGTGCTGACCCATGGCGCGGGCCGCAACGATGCCTGCCTGCTGCGCGCGGCACTGGACCCGCTTGCGGATCACGCGGCGCTGGATGATCTGGCCCGCGCGCTGTGCGGTACCGCTGAACGGCTGACTGAAACCGTGGATCAAGGCGCGGCCTTTGCCCGGACGGTGTCCGCCCTGACCGGTCGCGCCCTGCCCCCGCGCGCTTTACCGGTCGCCGTCGGCGAGGCGGCGACGCGCCTCGACCTGCCTCCCGAAACCGTCGTGGCGTTCTACCTGCACGCCATGGTCACGACGTTGGCCACCGGCGCGATCCGGTTCATGCCGCTCGGTCAGACCGCAGGTCATGCCGTGATCGCCCGGCTCGCCCCAGTGATTGCGGGGGTCAGCGCCCTGGCCCTGACGCTGGATGATCTGGGCAGCGCCGCCATCGGCGCCGAAATCGCCGCAATGCGGCACGAAACCATGGATGTCAGGATATTTCGCACATGACCGATCCCGCCAACAAACACGGCCCGCTGAAAGTCGGCATCGGCGGCCCGGTTGGCGCGGGCAAGACCACGCTGACCGAACATCTGGCGCGGGCCCTGGCCGCGCGCTGTTCGATGGCCGTGATCACCAATGACATCTACACCCGCGAGGATGCGGATTATCTGACCCGCGCGCAGGTGCTGCCCGCCGCGCGCATCCGGGGCGTGGAAACCGGCGGCTGCCCGCACACCGCGATCCGGGAGGATGCGTCGATCAATCTGGCAGCCGTCGCCGACCTGCGGCGCGAATTCACCGATCTGGACCTGATCTTGATCGAATCCGGCGGCGACAATCTGGCGGCGACCTATAGTCCGGAACTGGCCGATCTGACGATCTATGTGATTGACACCGCCGCCGGGCAGGACATCCCGCGCAAACGTGGCCCCGGCATGGTCAAGGCGGACCTGCTTGTGGTCAACAAGACCGACCTTGCGCCGCATGTCGGCGTCGATCTGGCGCAGCTGGAACGCGATACGCAGGTGGCGCGCGGGCGCAAACCTTATGTGCTGGCGCAGATGCGGCACGGCGTCGGCGTGGACGCGGTGGTGGCGTTCCTGCAACGCGAAGGCGGATTGATCCTGCGCTAACGCCGGGCCAGCGCATCTGCCAGCGCATCTGCCAGCACTGCGCGCACCACATCGCGCGGCACGTCCCGCGTGATGAACGCCTGCCCGATCCCGCGTGCAAGGATAAAGGTCAGCCGGCCATCCTGCACCTTTTTATCTTGTGCCATCAGGTCCAGCAGCGCGTCCGCATCCGGCAGATCGCCCGCAATATCGGCCAGCCGCACCCGCGCGCCGATGGCGGTCAGATGCGCGGCAACCCGGGACGGGTCTTCTTGCGCACACAGCCCCAGCCGCGCCGACAGATCGAACGCCAGCGCGCACCCGATCGCAACGCCTTCGCCGTGCAACAGCCGGTCGGAATAGCCGGTGGCGGATTCCAACGCGTGACAGAACGTGTGCCCGAGGTTCAGCAGCATACGGTCGCCCTGTTCGGTTTCATCGCGCACCACGATCTCGGCCTTCATTTCGACTGACCGGCGCACGGCATGCAACAAGGCCGCGGGGTCGTGCGCGCGGATGGATGCGGTGTTGCCTTCAAGCCATTGAAAGAAATCGGCATCACCCAACAGACCGTATTTCGCCACCTCGCCATAGCCCGCGATCAGGTCGCGGTCGGGCAGCGTGGTCAGCGTGTCGATATCGGCCAGCACCAGTGACGGCTGGTGAAACGCGCCGATCAGGTTCTTGCCATGGACCGAATTGATCCCGGTCTTGCCGCCGACCGAACTGTCGACCTGCGCCAACAGCGAGGTGGGCACCTGAACGAACCTGACGCCACGCCGCAGCACCGCCGCCGCAAACCCCGCCAGATCGCCGATCACCCCGCCCCCCAGCGCCACCACCACATCGCGCCGTTCGATCCGTTCGGACAGCAGCCAATCCACGGCGCGCGCAAAGTGCGGCCACGATTTCGTCGCCTCGCCTGCCGGCAGCGCCAGTGCCGTGGACGCGATGCCCACGGCGGCCAACCCGGCCTGCAACGGGGCCAGATGCAGCGCGGCCACCGTTTCGTCGGTCAGGATCGCGACCCTGGGCCGCACCAGCAGGGGCGCGATCAGCGCGCCCGCGCGCGATAACAGGCCCTGCCCGATCCGCACGTCATAGGCGCGGTCCCCCAGCGGCACATGGACGATGGTATCTGTCATAGCTCCTCCAGCACATCGGGGCGGGGTTTCAGCGCGTCCACAACCGCCCCCGTGGTGTCATCGACCGACCAGCGCGGCGCGACCGCCACATGCACATCGGCCTGTGCATAGATCGGCGCGCGTTGCGTGTGCAACGCCGTCAGCGTGCCCTTGGGGTCGGGGGTTTTCAGCAACGGGCGGCTTTCCTTGTGGCGCACCCGCTGCCACAACGTATCCAGCGGCACATCCAGCCAGACCGCCACGCCCAACCGGTGCACCAGATCGCGCGTATTGGCGGCCACGAACGCACCGCCTCCGGTTGACAGCACGCAAGGCGTACCCGCCAGCAGCCGTTCGATCACCTGCGCCTCGCGGGCCCGAAAGAACGGCTCGCCATCCCGGGCAAAGATTTCGGGGATCGTCATGGCGGCGGCGCGTTCGATTTCACCGTCGCTGTCCAGAAATGGCGCCGACAACCGTTGTGCCAGCGCCTTGCCCACGGCGGTCTTGCCGGCCCCCATCATCCCGACAAGAACGATGGTCTTGTGCAATTTCCACGCCATCAGCGCCCTGCCACCGCCCTGCCACCGATTTGGTGTCGACCCGTTGCTTTGCGGTTTTCCGCCATTTTTCGCGGCAATCAGCCGGTGGCGTCTGAATGACGTGATCTTGATGGAAACGCCAGACAGAAAGTGGCAAAGAGACGGGACAAGGCCGGGCACAGCGCGAGGTTGCGGTTCTAGTGCCAGATCGGACGCGATCACGGCAGACCGGCAACAATCTTACGGGCAGTCAGCACATGGGACGGATCATCAAGATAGTGCTCATCCTGATCCTGCTGGGGATCGTCGGATTGTCGTCCTATGCCTATCTGGGCCCGATGCTGGGGGCCGATTTTTCCGCGCCGCAGACCGAAATGCGACAGAAGGTCATTCTGGATGCGCAATAGCGGCGGGTTTCGGACAGGCTGGCTGAACCCCGCGCTGGCAACGCTGTGGGCGGCAGTGCTTGCTGCAAGCCCGGCCGGCGCGCAGGCGCCGTTGTCCGCCATCGACTGGCTGACCCGCACCGCGCCGGTCCCGGTGGTGCAACCGCCGAACGGCAACACACCAACCGCTGCGGAACCGCCCGTGGCGCAATCCGCCACGCGCCCCGAAGTGTCGATGGCCACGCTGGACGCACCATCCCCGGACGCCGCGGGGTTGCTGGCGCCGCGCGTCACCGGATTGCCCGCGACGCTTTGGCAGGGCAGCGAGGCTGCTGTTCTGGTAGCCTTGCTGGCGCAGGCGCGGGTCGAGGCGTTCCCGGCCATGCAGACGCTGATGTACACGCTGCTGCTGGCCGAGGCGGAACCGCCACAGGGGGCCGGCCCGGAGGCGTTGTTCCTGCAGGCGCGCATCGATGCGCTGATGACCATGGGGGCGGTGGAACCGGCGCTGGCGATGCTGGACCCGCTGGCCACGGCGCATCCGGCGCTGTTCCAGCGCTGGTTCGACCTGACCCTGCTGGCCGGCGAAGAGGACCGCGCCTGCGCTGCACTGGTCGCCCGCCCGTCGCTGGCCCCCGGTTGGGCTGCGCGCATCTATTGCGCGGCACGGCACGGTGACTGGCAGACGGCGGCGCTGACCTTTGCCACCGCGCGATCCCTGGGCCTGCTGAGCCGCACCGAAGAGGCGATGCTGGAACACTTCCTTGATCCGGAACTGTTCGAAGGCCAACCGCTTCCTCTGCCGCCTGTCCGTCCGTCGGTGCTGTTGTTCCACCTGTACGAAGCGATCGGCGAGCCGCTGCCGACGGCACCGTTGCCCCGCGCCTTTGCCGTGGCCGACCTACGCGACACGTCGGGCTGGAAGGCGCAGATCGAGGCTGCCGAACGGCTGGCCCGCAGCGGGGCCTTGTCGGAAAACCGGTTGATCGCGTTGTACACCGAACGCAAGCCCGCGGCGTCCGGCGGGGTCTGGGACCGGACCGCCGCCGTGCAGCGGTTCGATGCCGCCTTGGCGTCCGGCGATCCGGGGTCGGTCGCGGTGACCTTGCCGACGGTCTGGGCCGTGGTCGAGGCGGCGCGGCTGGAAGATGCGTTTGCGCGGGCCTATACGCCGGCGCTGCTGGCGCTGCCGCTGACCGGTGCGGCCGCCGATCTGGCCTACCGGATCGCGCTGTTGTCGCCCGGCTACGAGGCGGCGGCGCTTGCCAAGGGGGCCGGCCTGCCGGGGCTGGTGTTCGAAACCGGCATCGCGCGCGGCGCCGGTTTCCGCTGACAGCGCCTCCAGAAAAGCCTGCAGCCGATGCATGTCTGACATCGCCTACAGGCCCCGCCGCAACAGCCGCACCTGCAATGCGGCACGCCGCGCGGTGTCTTCCAGACCCAGTGCGCG
>JBBRCF010000109.1:0-11780 GCA_038205135.1 Rhodobacterales bacterium | reverse complement strand
CGGTGTCACACGATTGCGAACGGCTGTCGACGGCAATCGCGCGGTTGCCTGGGCTGACGATAGCAGCGCTGAACGGCACGCTGGCGGGCGGGGCGAACGGCATGGCGTTGGCGTGTGATCTGCGCATCGCGGTGCCGGGGGCGAAATTCTTCTATCCGGTGATGAAACTGGGATATCTGCCGCAGCCATCCGACCCGGCCCGTCTGGCCGGACTGGTCGGGCCGTCGCGGGCGCGGATGATCCTGATGGCCGGACAACGGATCGACGCCGACACCGCGTTGGCATGGGGGTTGATCGACCGGATCGTGCCGGATGACCTGATGACGGCGGCGCATGCGCTAGCCGCCGATACACTGGCCGCGCCGGACCATATCGCCCGCGCGATCAAGGCCATGTGCCGATAGGAGACGGAAATGGGATTGGCTGACATTGAAACCCGGATCGCCGCCGCTTGCACCGCCGCCGGACGCGCGCGCGGTGACGTGACGCTGATCGCGGTGTCCAAGGTGCAACCGCTGGACCGTGTTGCGGCGGCGCTGGCGGCCGGTCATCGGGTGTTCGGCGAAAACCGCGTACAAGAGGCCGAGGGCAAATGGCCCGCGTTTCAGTCGCAGTTCGGCCATGTGGACCTGCACCTGATCGGCCCGTTGCAGACCAACAAGGCGCGCGCGGCGGTGGACCTGTTCGGCACGATCCAGACGCTGGACCGGGCCAAACTGGCCCAGACCCTGGCGCGGCTGGCGCAGGAACGCGGCAGCAGCCCCGATATGTTCGTGCAGGTCAACACCGGACTGGAGGATCAGAAGGCAGGCGTGGCGCCGGCGGATGCGGATGCATTCATCGCCACGGTGCGGGCGCTGGACCTGCCGCTGGTCGGGTTGATGTGCATCCCGCCTGCCGAAGACGACCCCGCGCCGCATTTCGCAGCGCTCGCCCAGATCGCTGCGCGCAACGGCATCACCGGTCTGTCGATGGGGATGAGCGGCGACTTTGCCACCGCCATCGCGCATGGCGCCACCCATGTGCGGGTCGGATCGGCGATCTTTGGCGACCGGGTGGCGGTGTGACCCGCCAACCGGTCATCATCTGACGTCAGTTCTGCGGCAGGCCTTCAGGTTTTCCGACCACGACAAAAGTCAGTTTTGACGGGTCCATCAGCCGCGTGGCGACACGGGTGATGTCGTCACGGGTCACCGCATTTACCAGATCGTTGCGCGTGGTGATGTGGCTGGCCGGCAGCCCCTGCATCTGCATGCCCACCAGAATGGACGCGATCGGGGCGTTGCCGTCGAAACGCAGCGGGTATTCCCCGGTCAGATAGGTCTTGGCATCCGCCAGTTCCGCGTCCGACACACCATCCGCCAACATCCGCCGCCATTCATCGCGGATCACGCCGACCGCTTCGGCCACCTTGCCATTCGCGGAATTCAGGCTGCCACCCCACCAATAGGCCAGATCGCGATCCGCCAGAAAACTGTAAACGCCATAGGTCAAGCCGCGCTTTTCACGCACTTCCTGCATCAGACGGCTTTCGAAACCGCCGCCACCCAGAATGTGGTTCAGGATAAAGGCCGCGAAATAATCCGGATCGTCGCGGTCGATGCCGGCTTGGCCAAACAGCACCACGGATTGTGGCGTGTCGAAATCCGTCACGTGGATGCCGCCAGCAAATGTCGGCGTGACAGGGGCAGGCTGCGCCGGGCCGGTCGCGGGCAGATCGCCCAGCAACCCATCCAGCAGCGTCGCCAGATCTGCCGCCGAGATGTCGCCGACAGCCCCCACAAAAACCCGGTCCCGCGTCAGCGCACCGGCATGCGTCGCCAGAATGTCGTCGCGCGTCAGCGCCGCAACACTGTCCGGCGTGCCGCGCAGGTCCTGCGCATAGGGGTGATCGCCAAACAGCAGACCATCCCATGCGCGCCCGGCAATGTCGCTGGGGTCGGTCGCGTCGGATCGCAGCCCGGACAACACCTGCCCCCGCACGCGGTCCAGCGCATCTGCATCGAACCGGGGCTGAACCAGCGCGGTGCGCAACAGGGCCACCGCCTGATCGCGGTTTTCGGTCAGAAACCGCGCCGACACGGCGATGCTGTCATCACCGATGTCGAACCTGAACTGCGCCGCCCGTTCCTCAACCGCCCGGGCAAAACTGCGCGCGTCCAGATCGCCCGCGCCTTCTTCCAGCAGGCCGACCATCAGGTTGGTCGCGCCACGTTTATCCGCAGGATCCTGCGCGCCACCACCCTGAAACCGGATTTCCAGCGCGGTAAAGGGGATCGACCGATCCTCGACCAGCCAGACACGGATCCCGCCGGGGGTGGTGATGTCCTGAATGGCAATTTCGGCCCGGGCGGTGGTGCCGGCGATCAACATCAGCGCCGTCAACAGAATGCGGATCATTGGGTTTCCTCCTCGGACATCAGCCAGCCCGTGACCGACTGACGCCGGTCCAGCACGCTGCGCGCGGCCACCATCACGTCATCGGCCGTCACTGCCTGCAACATGTCGGGCCACGCCTGCACATCGGCAACCGTCAGACCCGATGTCAGGGCCCGGCCGTACCGGTTGGCGGCGCGTTCCACGTCGTCGCGGGCATAGATTTCGGACGCGCGCAATCGCGTCTTGATCCGGTCCAGTTGCGCGGCATCCACCCCGTCCTTCAGGAACCCGGCCAGCACGGCGTCCATCGCAGCCTCGGCATCGGCCAGCGACACGCCGGCGGCCGGTACCACCGCCAGATCAAAGGTGGTGTCGTCAAGCGACGTGCCGGAATAAAACGCCCCGGTATAAACCGCGATCTGCTGATCGAATTGCAGCTTTTCTGTCAGCACCGACGTCGCGCCGCCACCCAGAATTTCGGCCAGCACTGTCAGCGCGGCAGCCGTGGCCTGATCGCCCTCGTTACGTTCCGGTGCCAGATAGCTGCGCGCGATATAGGGCTGCGATACGCGGGCGTCGCGGAACGTCAGGCGGCGTTCGGCGGTCTGCGGCGGTTCGACCGTGCGCAGGCGGGGCGGCAAGGCGGGATTGGCGGGGATCGGTCCATAATGCGTTTCCGCCAGTGCGCGCACCGCGTCGGGGGTCACATCGCCCGCCACGATCAGGATGGCGTTGTTCGGCGAATAATGCGTGCTGTAAAATGACAGCGCGTCGTCGCGATCCAGCGTTTCCATTTCATGCCGCCAGCCGATGATCGGCACGCCGTATCGGTGGTTCAGATACTGCGCCGCATTCATCTGTTCGGAAAACAGGGATTGCGGGTTGTTGTCGGTCCGCTGCGACCGTTCTTCCAGGATGACCTGCCGTTCGGTGGCGATGTCTTCGTCGGTCAGGCGGATGTTCTTCATCCGGTCGGCTTCCATCCGCATCACCAGATCCAGCCGATCTGCTGCGATGCGCTGAAAATACGCAGTATAATCATAGCTGGTAAAGGCGTTGTCCCGGCCACCGTTGCGCGCCACGGTGGCGGACAGTTCGCCAGCGGCCAGTTTATCCGTCGCCTTGAACAGCAGATGTTCCAGATAATGCGCCACGCCTGACTGCCCCAGCGGTTCATCCGCCGACCCGGACCGGTACCACACCATGTGCATGACCACGGGCGCGCGATGATCTTCGATCACCAGGACCTGCATTCCGTTGGCGAGGCTGAAATCGGTCACGGCCTCGTCGGCCAATGCGGCGACCGGGGTCATGAACGGCAGGACCGAGGCAAACAGCAGCGGCAAGAGGCGCATCGCGGTAACTCCCATAAGTCTTTACAAACGTAGACCCGGTGCCGCACCGTTCAACCCGCGCCGGCGCCACTGACGGGGTTGTGACGTGCGTCAGCCTTTGCCGAGCCGCGTCAGCGTTCGCTGGGCGGGGCGGCCGGCGTCGGGGCACCGGCACGACGCCAGCGAGACAGTTCATCATAGGGTTTAAGGCTCTGGCCGCGATAGGCCTCGTTATAGCGGTCCACGCGCACCAGCCGGATCCGGGTGAACCGCGACTGCTTGCGGCGGAAATCGGTATCTTCGCTGGCCAGTGTGGTGCGCACGTTCGCGGTCACCCCATTGCGGCTGGCAGCGTTGACCAATGCGGCATCCTGAGCGGCGACGCCGGTATCGGCCAGCCGGTCGGGCTGTCCGCCAAGCGCGGCAACCGCGTCGCCCTTCGGGTTCTGGTCGGTCCGGTTGGTGCCGCCCGGCGTGGGTGGCGGCAATTCGGTGAAATTCCGCGGTTCTTCCAGCGGTTTGCCGGGCAGCACCAGAAATTCGTCAGGGCCACCGGTAAAGCTGCGCAGATCCTTCAGCGCGATGTTGCGTTCGCCGCCCGCGCATCCGCCAAGCGCCGTTACACCCACCACAAAAGCCAGGATCGCAATGCGCCGCATCAGCGTGCCCCCATCATCATCATTGGCAGCGTTTTAGACCATCGCGCGACCAAGGTCACGCGGGCTTTTTCGCGCCGGTAAACAGCACCAGCCCAAAGGCCCCGACAAAGATCGCGATATCGGCAATGTTGAACGCATAGGGGTTGGAAATGCCGCAACAGGACATGTTCAGGAAATCCGCCACCGCGCCATACAGCAGCCGGTCGATCACATTGCCGAACGCCCCGCCCACCAGCAGCCCCGCAGCGATCATGCCGATGCGCCCGGGCGGATCGTTGCGCACCCACCACACCACGGCGCCTGCAATGACCAGCGCCACGGTGATCAGGACCCAGCGCGTCACATTGCCGCTTTCGGCGAACAGGCCGAAATTGATGCCGTAATTCCAGGCCATCCGCAGGTTCAGAAACGGCGGGAACACGTCGATCTCGCCCAGATTGCGCAGGTCCAGAATGTGCACCACAAGATACTTGACCGCCTGATCGACGAGAAACGTCCAAAAGCCGACCCAGAAAACTATGCGCATGCCTGCATCTCCGTGCGGCCCGGTTCAAAGCACGGCGCGCCGCTTGCCGTATTAAGGTGCAGCCGCGCGATTTTCCAGCGCAACAATGCGCGCGGCGCAATCAAACGCACTCGCCGGGCGGGTGTGCCGACCGGGATTGCGGTACGATTTTGCCCGCGCCTTGCAGACCCGACCCGGATCAATGCCGGAAATGCCGCAGGCCGGTGAACACCATGGCCAGCCCGGCCGCATCGGCGGCGGCGATCACGTCATCATCGCGCATCGACCCGCCGGGTTGGATCACGGCCGTCGCCCCTGCGGCAGCGGCGGTCAACAGCCCATCGGCAAACGGGAAAAACGCATCCGACGCCACCACGGACCCTTGGGTCAGTGGTGCGGGCAGGCCCAGCGCCTCGGCCATGTCTTCGGACTTGCGCGCAGCAATGCGGCAGCTGTCGACGCGGCTCATCTGACCGGCCCCCACCCCGACGGTGGCTCCGTCGCGGACATAGACGATGGCGTTGGATTTCACATGCTTGGCAACGGTCCAGGCAAACATCAGGTCATCCAGTTCGGCGTCCGTCGGTGCGCGTTTGGTCACCACCTTCAGATCGGCGCGGGTGATCCGGCCTGCATCCTTGTCCTGCACCAGAAACCCGCCCGCGACCTGCCGCACCATCAGTGACGCCGCCGCCGGGTCGGCCATGCCATTGGTGATCAGCAGGCGCAGGTTCTTTTTCGCCGCAAACACTGCGCGGGCGGCATCATCGGCCCCCGGGGCGATCACCACTTCGGTGAAAATCTGCGCGATCTCCGTCGCGGTCGCGCCATCCAGCGGGCGGTTCAACGCGACGATGCCGCCGAATGCCGACGTGCGGTCACAGTTATAGGCGCGGCGATACGCGTCCAGCAGCGACGCACCAGTGGCCACGCCGCAGGGATTGGCGTGTTTGATGATCGCCACGGCGGGGCCGGCAAATTCGCTGACCAGTTCGAACGCGGCATCGGTGTCGTTGATGTTGTTGTAGGACAATTCCTTGCCCTGCACCTGCCGCGCGGTGGCCACACCGGGCCGCGCGGTGGCCACACCGGGCCGCGCGGTGCCATCGACATAGAACGCCGCGCCCTGATGCGGGTTTTCACCATAGCGCAGCGGCTGGGCCAGCGTGCCGGCAAACACCCGGCGGCGCGGCGCCGTCGCGTTGATCGCCTGCGCCATCCAGGTGGACACGGCCGCGTCATAGGCCCCGGTGCGCGCATAGGCGATCTGCGCCATGTGGCGGCGGAACGCAGCAGTCGTCTGGCCCGAATGGGCGTCCAGTTCCGCCAGCAACGCGGCGTAATCCGCCACATCGACCACGGTGGTGACAAAGCCGTGGTTCTTGGCGGCCGCACGGATCATCGCCGGGCCACCGATGTCGATGTTTTCGACGCAGGTGTCGTAATCCGCGCCCTTGGCCACGGTGTCTTCGAACGGATACAGGTTGACCACCAGCAGATCGATCGCCGCGATGCCATGCGCGGCCATCGCCGCGACGTGATCGGCGTTGTCGCGCAGCGCCAACAGTCCGCCATGCACCATCGGATGCAGCGTCTTGACCCGGCCATCCATCATTTCCGGGAAACCGGTCACATCCGCCACATCGCGCACCGGGATGCCGGCCGCACGCAGCGCCGCCGCCGATCCGCCGGTAGACAGGATGTCAACGCCGCGCGCGACCAATGCGCGGGCAAGGTCCTCCAGCCCGGTCTTGTCGGAAACGGAAATCAGCGCGCGTTGCAGCGGATAAAGGTCGGTCATGGGCATGTCCTTGGTGGATCAGAAATCGGGATCATCAACATCCGGGGCCACGTCACGGATCGAAATCGGCGTTTCCTGTGCCTTGGCCAGCGACCACCGGGTGCGGGTCGCATAATCCATCGCGCGGCCGGATAGAACCATCTGTTTCGCCGCGCGCGGCCGCAATCGTCCCTTTTCCAGATAGACCGACGGTTCCAGCGTCAGCGCGGTCTTGCCATCGTGCCGAAACACCCACAATTCGCCGGATTTCAGCGCCAGACCCACGGCCGTGCCGCCCATGTCCAACGTTGCATCCACCTCGGGGTGCAGATGGAACCGGATCTGATACGCCACGCCTTGCAATTGCGATCCGGTCATCGCGGCGTCAAAGCGGTGCTTGTCGTCCGGGTCCAGCGCCAGCAGCATGTCTTCGCCCACCAGACCGCGCCCGTCAAACGTCAGGTCCAGCAGCCGTGCATGGGTCAGCCCGAACAACCCGCGCCAGCCGTCATGCCCGCCTTCGAACCTGACACCGTCACTGGCCTGCGCGATCTGGATCGGCACATTCTTTGGCGCATCGGTCAACCAGTCGGCGCGCGCCCCGCTGCCCAGCCGCGCCGATGACACCCCCGCCAGACACAGCGCGGAATGTGACGGCGTGGCACGGCCCGCCTGCGCCCATTCCAGGCCAAATGCGATGCCAGACCCGCAATTGACGATCATCGGTCGCCGCCCCGACGTCAGTTCGAATGCCAGCGTCGCGGCATGCGCCGACCGGGACGCGCGCCCCGTCGGCGGCGGCGCGGCATCGACGATGACGGATGTGCGCCCCGCCGACAGCCGGGCATAGCCCATCGACAACCCGTCCGGGTTGCGCAACCGGGTACCGGACGCCGCAAGCGCGGTATCAAGCCGGCCTTCCAGCCCTCGTCCGCCGCCATGAAACCGCGCCAGCCCGCCATCCGCGTGCCGCAGCGTGCGCAGCGTCGGTGCGATGCGGTCGATCGCCGCCAACAGGCTGTCGGGCGGCGTGCGGCCGGTTTCGCGCAGGATCGCGGCCGCCCAGGTCAGCAGCGTGAACACCTCCAGCAATTCCTCGGGATTGCGGGTCGGGATGCCGCCCTGAATGCTGACCTGCGCGCTGCATTCACGGGCCAGCGCCTGCGTGGCGGGAACAGCCAGCGCCTCCATCCCCTGCAAGGACAGCCCGGCGTAGATCAGGCCGGTCAGCGCCTCGAACCGCGGCAATCCGGGCGAGGCGGACGGCCAGCGACGGGCCAGATAGCGGGCCTGCCGCGACAGCGCGTTGTAGAACGCATCCGCCATCGCCTTGTCCTGCCCGCGCAACAGCATCAACGCATGGCTGATCCACCGCAACACCCGCCGCCCGGACAGATCCGGGGTCCAGCCCGGCCCGGTGCCCCGGCCATAGCGGCTGATCCAGTCCTGCAACCACGCCTGCGCGCGGGCGCGCGTCGCGGCGTCATTGACGGCGGCCATGTCATCAAGCCACGCAAACCCGTGCACCTCGGCGGCAAAGGCCGCGTCGGGGGGCGTCACATCCCAGATCGCCACGCCCGGTGCCTCGACCAGATGGCCTGCAAACAGGAAATTGCCCGCCATCAACTGTCGCCCGCGGGCGAACAGGCCGACCGACCGCGGTTCAGGCTGGCTGACAAACCCCTGCGCGGCGCGGTGCTGGCCGGCAAGCCGGGCCTGAAGCCGGTCAGGCCATCGCGGGCCCGGAACGGTCGAAGCGTTGGTCGGGGACATCTGCTGCCTCTGTCGCGCGGGGTGGGGCCGTTTGGCGTCCTGCGTTCTTGCAGGGTATCTTAACGGCGCCATGGCGGACTGTCACCGGGCAACGGGACTTTGCCAATTCAAAGCGCAGCAGGGTCAGTCTTTTTGCAGGGCAACCATGTAGAACCCGTCGATCCCGCCCCGGTCCGCCCAATGGTCGGGGCGCAGCCGCAGTCCACCCACCGGGCTGAGCCACTGCGATTCGACCCCCGCCACGTCAACGGGCAGCACCCGCAATCCCGGATGGCGGCCAAGGGCGGCGGCGACCTGCGCCTCGCCTTCATCGGGCAGCAGTGAACAGGTGCAGAACACCATTCGCCCACCAGGGGCCAGCAGCGTCAGCGCGTGATCGATCAGACGCGCCTGCAACGCGGTCAGGTCCTCCAGCGCCGCTGCCTGTCGCACATGCGGCAGATCGGGATGGCGGCGCAACGTGCCGGTGGCGGAACAGGGCGCGTCCAGCAACACCGCGTCATAGCGCCCCTGATACAACAGCGCATCGGCCACGACCAGATTGGCGGTCAGTCCGGTGCGCGTCAGGTTTTCCTGCACCCGCCGCATCCGGGGGCCCGACAGGTCCACCGCGGTCACGTCTGCCCCCATCGCCGCCAGTTGTATCGTCTTGCCGCCCGGGGCTGCACACAGATCCAGCACCTGCGCACCGGGCGCCGGGGCCAACAGCCGCGCCGGCAACGCGGCGGCAGCGTCCTGAACCCAGAACGCGCCTTCTGCATACCCGGGCAGCGCCGATACCTGCGCGCCGGCGTCGATCCGCACCGACCCGGTCGGCAGCACCCGGCCGCCCACCGCCGCGGCCAGCGCCGTGGCATCGCCGCGCGCGGTCAAGTCGACCGGCGGGGGCAGGGCGAGGCTGGCCTCGATCCCGCGCACGGCAGCCCCGCCCCAGGCCGCGACCAGCCGCCCGCGCAACCAGTCGGGCAGATACGCAGGCGGCGCCGAGTCCCACATCGCCGCGCCTTCGGTCGCGACACGGCGGAGCACGGCGTTGGCCAACCCCTTGTAGGTGCCGCCGGTTTTCAGACCGGCGACCAGCGCCACGGTTTCGTTGACGATCCCGTGCGCGTCGCCGCCGGTGCAGATTTCCACCACCGCCAACCGCAGGGCCACCAGAACCGGGGCCGGCGGCGGTTTCGACAGGAACGCCGCCAGCACATGATCGGCCCGGCCAAGATGGCGCAGGGTTTCGCTGGCCAGACGTTGCGCCCGGGCGCGGTCAGCCGGTGACAGGCGTTCCAGCGCGCCCTCTGCGTCGGACAGCATCCGGGCGTCGATCAAGACGTTTTGCAACAGTCGCAACGCAGCCGCGCGTGCCGTGCGGGGCAATGTCGCGGGATTGGCAGCGCGTGAGGCGGGTTTTCGGGTTGTCGCGGTCATTTCAAGTCGCATATCAAATACAAACCGCCAAAGGAATGCCGCCCGTGTCCGATGCATCACCCCCCGAGACCGATCCGGCCCCCGTCAAGGGCGTGGCCGACGCAGACGTCATTCCCGGCGATCGTCCCGACCTGCCACCCGCCGCCCGTCGCGCCTTGGCCGAAGCCGAGGCCCGGCGTCGCGCGGCAGGTGACACGTCATTGCCGGTCGAACTGGGTGGCCGCAACGGACCAGAACCGGTGCGTTATGGCGATTGGGAAAAAAAGGGCATCGCGATCGATTTCTGACGCGTCAAACCCGGGCGGAAAGCCGCCGGTCAGCGCAGCCTGAACGCAGCACTTTGACCGCTGCCCTTGTTCGAGGTGAACCGCAGTTCGCTGCCCCGTTGTTCGACAAGCTGGCAGTTTGGCGAGATCGGATAGCCCGACCAATCCATCTCCCGGCAAAAGAAACCGCTGTCCCACGACCATTTTCCGGTGATGTCCCAGCCCAGAGCCTTGCCACTGATCGTGCCGTCCGGCAGCACCCGCAGCGCAATGCGAGCGGCGCCAAGTCGCAGTTCGCGCCCCTCGACCAGCGACAGGAACTTTCCCTTGTCCTCTACCGACTGAAACCCGTCCGCGATGGCCGGAACGCCCGTAGCGGCGATGACCACCGCAAGAATCAATGACCGCATCTTACCCTCCGTGCCGCGCCTGCGGCACACTCTGAAACCGTTTCGTGAACATTACGTTGTCCTGCGCAGTTCGGATCACCTGAAGAACCGCTTCAATCATTCAACCCCAGGACATCCAGCATGTCATACTCGCCCGGCGGGCGCCCCTGACCCCACAGCACCGCGCGCAGTGCACCGCGCGCAAATATTGCCCGGTCGGTCGCGATATGACGCAACACCACCCGTTCGCCGGCTGCGGCAAAGATCACATCATGTTCCCCAACGATGTCACCGCCCCTGATCGCCGCAAATCCGATGGCCCCCGCAGCGCGTTTGCCGGTCATCCCGTCGCGACCCCGGTCGGCCACCGCGTCCAGCGCCACGCCGCGCCCATCGGCGGCCGCCTGCCCCAGCATCAGCGCGGTGCCCGACGGCGCATCAACCTTTTGGTTGTGATGCGCCTCGACGATCTCGATGTCCCAGCCGTCGCCCAGTGCCGCCGCCACCCGCCGTGTCATCTGCACCAACAGGTTGACGCCAAGGCTCATGTTGCCGGCGCGGATGATGGTGGCGTGCCGCGCGGCGGCGGCGATTTTCGTCAAATGCTGCGCGTCCAGCCCGGTGGTGCCGATCACATGCACGGCGCGCGCCTGAGCGGCCAGCGCGGCATACCCCACCGTGGCGTCCGGGCTGGTGAAATCCACCACACCCTGAGCGGTCGCCAATGCCTCCAGAGGATCATCGGTGACGGTGACGCCCGCGGGGACACCGCCCATGGCAACGCCCACATCCTGCCCGATCCAAGGATGCCCGGCGCGTACCACGGCCCCCGAAAGCCGCAACCCGGCATGGCCGCGCAATTCCGCGATCAGCATCCGGCCCATCCGGCCCGATGCCCCTGTGACCACGATCCCCGGCAATCCGTCGCTCATGTTGCGTCCTCCGTCAGCGGGCTATCCATAGCGAACCGCCCGGTGCTTGGCAAAGGGGCTGCGACCGCGTATCTGGGGGTATGGCAAAACAAACATCCTCTGGCCCCGGCGCGGGCGGCAACCGGGCGCTGCGTGTCGGCGAACAGATCCGGCGCAACCTGTCCGAAATCCTGATGCGGGGCGAAATCCATGACCCCGCCCTCAACCGCCTGTCGATCACCGTGGGAGAGGTGCGCGTGACATCCGACCTGCGCGTAGCCACCGCCTACATCCTGCCGCTGGGCGGCGAGGGCAAAACCGAGGCGGTCAAGCTGATGGCGCGGCACGCCGGTGAATTGCGT
>JBBRCF010000108.1:0-11801 GCA_038205135.1 Rhodobacterales bacterium | reverse complement strand
GTCACCGCTCGCGCCGCCTTTATCGATCAGGACCCGCGTCTGGCTGTGGCGACCGGCTATGGTCCTCGCAGCCTGTGCCTGCCGTTCTTTGCCGCCGAAGGCGGGCATGTCATGCAGGATATCCCGGCGGCTCTGCAGGCATCGGGGTTCCGGGGCGACGTGTTGCCCGCCTTGGGTTTGGACCCGCGCATCCCGGCCCTGATCGCGGCGGCCATCCGCGCGGGCGTGCCGGTCTGCGCCACCCAGTGCCGGTTCAGCACGGACCTGACGCCGCCGGGCGGCTGAACAGCGCGACAGCCCTAGGGCCACGCATAGGGTGCAGCGGCGGGCTCGCCTGCGGTCTGGCCGACCCGCCGGTTGTCCTGACGATACCGGCCCGGCGGCAATCCGGTCACGGCGCGGACGAAACGGCTGAATTGTGCCGGCCCGGCAAAGCCCAGCCGGCCCGCGATCTGGTCCAGCGACAGGGGCGAGCTTTCCAGATACAGCCGCGCTTCCAGCGCCAGACGCCCCCGGATCAACGCGCCGGGCGGACGGTCATGCACCCGCTGGCAGATGTCGGTCAGCCGGTCCCGTGACACACCCAGCCGCGCGGCATAGCGGTCCACCGACCAGTGGGCGCGGAAATTTTCCTCGACCAACGCAATTAACTGCGCCGCAAGGCTGGTGCCGCCGCCGGCATCGCTGCGCACGTCCCGCATCGCCTGCCCGCGATAGAACTGCACCAGAAGCACATGCACCAGCGACGCCACCACCGACGCCGACATCGGCCCCGGCCGCAGCGTTTCGGCCAGAATGCCATCAAAGCAGGACGCGACCCGGTCCGGTGCATTGCCGGTGTCCGACAACCGCAACACTCCGATGCGGCCCGCCAGATACCGCAAATGCGCCGCTTCGGGGTGGTGGCGCAACGCACGGTCCAGCGCGGCGGGCCCCAACAGCAGATGCGTGCCCTGCGCGCCGGCCGCCAGATGCAGCCGCAAATCATCGGCCCAGGGGAACCAGCCGGTCATCGGCGCGTCCAGCACCCGTTCGTCATCCGGGCCGGTCCCGGGGCCGGTCAGCGTGGCGCTGCCGCGTTCCAGATGCAGCGCCCGGAAACTGACGCCCACACCGGAACCGCCCGCGTTCAGCCCCGCCAATCCCAGCACCCGCGCCTGCAAGGCCGCGCGAAACCGTTCGGCGTGCACCGGGTAATCCGGCGTGGCCGCGATGTTGGCGGGTGGTCCGGGCCTTGCAAGATGACGATCCGGCATGAATTCCCGCAAAATGACAGTAATTTCCCACAGATCGTCATTTAATTGGCGGCCTGTCAACCGAATTGTGGCAGGGCGCGGCGTGACGGAGCACCCGTCTCAGGCGCGCGCCGGGGTGGAGGCCCCGGTCGGGGAGGTTAATGTGTTCGTGGCAAACGGCATCATCGACGGTGCGCCCGTAGCGGCGCCCGCCGTAAACACCTATGAACGGCGCGACGTGATGACCGGTGCGCTGGTCACATCGGCGGCCGCCTGTGGCGTGGCCGAGGCCGAACGGGCCGCTGACGCTGCTGCCGCCGCCTTTCCCGGCTGGTCCGGGCTGGCGGCTGCTGATCGTGCAGCCTGCATGCACCGCGCCAGCGCCCTGCTTGCAGAACGCGCTGGCGACGTGATCGCTGCTGCCGCGCGGGAACTGGGCGCGACTGAGGCCTGGGTGCGGTTCAACATCGACATCGCGCAGGCCACACTGGCGCAGGCCGCGACGCTGGCGGATGCCATCGGCGAAACTGTCGCCCCGGCCCCGGATGCGGGGGTTCGCTACAGCCTGAACCGCCGTCCGGCAGGGGTCGTGCTGGGCATCGCGCCATGGAATGCCGCGGTGACGCTGGCGATCCGCGCTGTGGCGGCACCTTTGGCGCTGGGCAATACCGTGGTGCTGAAAGGGTCGGAACTCTGCCCGAAAACGCATGAACTGGTGGCACGCGCGCTGATCGACGCCGGCCTGCCGCCGGGTGTTTTGAACTATGTGTCCGGCGCGCCCGAGGATGCCCGCATCGTGGTCGAGGCATTGATCGCGCATCCCGCCTTACGGCGGGTGAATTTCACCGGGTCCACCCGCGTCGGCCGCGAAATCGCCGGCATGGCGGCGCGGCACCTGAAACGCTGCCTGCTGGAACTGTCGGGCAAGGCCTGCACCGTCGTGCTGGCCGATGCCGACCCGGCGGTCGCGGCAAAACTGGTCGCGCATGGCGCGTTTTTCAATCAGGGGCAGGTCTGCATGTCCACCGACCGCGCCGTGGTGGAAAATGCCATCGCCGACCGGTTTGTGGCGCACCTGCGCGCCGAAGCCGAGGCGCTCCGGTCCGGAACCGCCGACGCGCCGCTGGGCCGCGTCATCAGCCCCGAGGCCGTGCTGCGCCTGAAAGGGCTGGTGAACGACGCGACCGCCAAGGGCGCCGTGCTGGTGACCGGCGGCGAAATCGCGGGTGCGATGATGCAGCCGACCGTGTTGGACCGCGTGGCCTATGGCATGCGGGTCTATGATGAGGAAATCTTTGGCCCCGTGGTGGGCGTTATCCGCGTCGCCGACAGCGACGAGGCGGTGACGGTGGCGAACGACACCGAATTCGGGCTCGCGGCGGCGGTTCTGGGCCGCGACCTGACCCGCGCCCGCGCGGTGGCCCGGCGGATCGAGGCCGGCGTGGTGCATGTCAACGGGTCCACCGTCTGCGACGATCCCGCCATGCCTTATGGCGGCATGAAAGCGTCGGGATACGGCAAATTCGGCGGCACTGCCGTGATCGACGAATTCACCGAATTGCAATGGTTTACCGAAGCGGACGCCCAGACTGAACAGGCCGCCGCTTTGGAAAGGCCCGACGCCTGAGGGGGGCGGCGGGAACACGGACGAACAGGACAACCTTCAGGGAGGACGACATGAAACGCAGAACCTTTACCACGCTTGCCACGCTGGCGCTGATTGCCGGGATGACCACGCCCGCCTTCGCGCAGGACATGCTGAAAGTCGGCGCAGTCGCGCCCAAGACCGGTCCCTTGGCCGGCGGGGCCGCCGTGTCCTATTGGCCCAACGTGAAACCGTGGGTCGAAGACGTGAACGCGCGCGGCGGGCTGAAGGTCGGCGGCAAGCAGATGAAACTGGAAGTCGTGGAATACGATGACCAGACCAACCCCGGCGAAACCATCAAGGCGGTGCAGCGGCTGGTCGATCAGGACAAGGCACAGATCGTGCTGCCGCCCTATTCCACCGGTCTGAACCTGGCCGCCGCGCCGATCTATGCCCGCTACGGCATTCCGATGATCACCTCGACCGCGACCACCGACAAGGCCGCCGACCTGTCCAAGCAGTTTCCCAACGTGTTCATCTCGCTGGGCGGCGCGCAGGCCATCGCGCTGGGGGCCGTCGAAACGCTGACCAAACTGAAGGCACGCGGTGACATCGGCAACAAGATCGCCATGGTCAACGTGGCGGACGCCTTCGGCATCGAACTGGCCGGTGTGGCCAAGCCCGCGTTTGAAGCCGCCGGTTTTGAAATCGTCTATGAAAGCTCGTATCCGCTGGGCACCCAAGACCTGTCGCCGGTGATGAAGGCCGCCAAGGCCGCCGCACCTGACGCTTTTGTCGCGTGGTCCTATCCGCCGGATACCTTTGCGCTGACCGAACTGGCCGTGGTCGAAGACCTGCAGGTAGGCGCGTTCTTTACCGCCGTCGCCACCGCATTCCCGGGCTATGGCAAGCGGTTCGGCCCGGCGATCGAGGGCGTTCTGGGCATCGGCGGCGTCAATGTCGACAGCCCGGCGTTCCAGGAATATGTCAAACGCCACGAAGCTGTGACCGGCACGTTGCCCGACTATTGGGCCAGCGCGGTGGTCTATTCGACGTTCCAGGTGCTGGAACAGTCGATCGAAGCGGTCGGCTTGGACAACGCCAAGATCATCGACCACATCAAGGCCAACAGCTTTGAAACCGTGATCGGCACGATGGATTTCGACGAGAACAACAACAATCCGTCGTTCTGGACCGTGGGCCAGTGGCAGGGCGGCGTCTTCAAGGGCGTGACGTCCACCGGCCGCGACGGCGCGGTCGAACCGGTCAAGAAGGCCGGCTGGAAGTAACCTTGCCTGACGACTTTGCCGAGGCCGTGTCGTGCGGCCCGGTCCGGTCATCTCCGGGGCCGCTGACGCGGCCCCGGTTTACCCATCGGGGACATATCATGGACGTCATCATCACGGGGCTTTTGCTGGGCGGCACCTATGCGCTGATCGCCATGGGCCTGAACCTGCAATATGGCATGGCGCGGATCATGAACCTGGCAAATGGCGAAATGCTGGTCGCGGGCGGGTTCGCCGCATTCTGGTTCTATACCGCCGGTCAGGTCAGCCCGATCCTGACGGTGTTTCTGGTAGCGCCGGTGGCGTTTGCGGCCAACTGGCTGATCTACATGATTTTCCTGCTCCCGCTGGTGAAACGCGCCAAATCGCGCGGGCAGCTGGAGGTGGACGCGGTCCTGACCACCTTCGGGTTGTCGTTTGTCGGCGTCGGCCTGATGCTGGCGTTCTTTGGCGGCGACTATTTCAGCTATTCCTACCTGTCGGTGCCGGTGCAACTGTTGGGCGACACCTACGGCGCGAACCGGTTGACCGCCTTTGCCGCCTCAGTGCTGATCTGCGGCGCGCTGTGGCTGTGGCTGGCGCGGTCGCGCACGGGCATCTCGATCCGCGCGATTGCGGTGGCGCCGGACAGCGCGCGCCTTGTTGGCATCGACGTCCGCGCAATGGCGGCGCTGGCCTTTGCGCTGGGTGGCGCGGTGACGGCGACGGGTGGTGCGCTGATTTCCACCTTCCTGACGCTGGATGCGTCAACCGGCGTGATCTTTACCCTCAAGGCACTGGTGATCGTCATCATGGGTGGGGTTGGCGATGTGCGCGGCACCGTTGTTGCTGGGCCTGCTGGAAACCTTCGTGGCCAGCGTCATCGACCCCGGCCTGACGCTTGCCGCTGCCTATCTGCTGTTTGTCGTCATCCTGCTGGTGCGCCCACAGGGCCTGTTCGGGCGGAAAACCACATGAACCTGACCGCAAAGGACTGGCAGGGCCTGACCCTTGCCGCCGTCGCGCTGATCGTGGTGGCCTGCTTGCCGCTGGTTGCGTCGGGGTATCAGCCGTCGCTGGGCGTGACGATTGCGATGTATACCGTGCTGGCGACCAGCTGGGCGATATTCTCGGGGCCGACCCATTACATATCGCTGGCCACCGCCGCCTTTTTCGGCGTCGGCGCCTATGTCACCGGCATCGGCATCACCTATCTGCCCTATTGGTCGCTGCCGCTGATCGCGGGGGTGATCGGTGCGGCGATGGCCGCGCTGGTAGGGCTGGCGACGTTGCGCCTGTCGGGCGTGTATTTCGTGATCTTCACACTCGGGCTGGCTGAATTTCTGCGGCAGGTCATCACCTGGGGGCAGAACATATCCGGCACCAAGGGGATCTATGTGCTGACCTCGATCAACGAAGCGCATATCTACTGGCAATTGCTGGGGTTGGCCGCGCTGGTCTGGCTGGCGGGCTGGCTGATCGGGCGGTCGCGGCTGGGGTTCGCGCTGCGCATCATCGGCGATGACGAGGTGGTGGCCAAACATGCGGGCATCGACACCGCGCGCGCCAAGATCCTGCTGTTCATGCTGCCGGGTGGCGTCGCCGCCATCACCGGCGCGATCCTTGCGCCGCGTTATGTCTATATCGAACCGCTGATCGCGTTCACCCCGATGCTGTCGTTTCAGGTCGTGATCATGGCCTTGCTGGGCGGCACGGGGCGGCTGTGGGGGCCCATCGTCGGCGTGATCCCGTTCACCTTTCTGTGGGAAGCGATCTCGCGCAGTTTCCCGAACCAGACCACGTTGCTGCTGGGCCTGTGTTTCCTGGCCATCGTCTATCTGCTGCCCAAGGGGTTCGTCGGCCTGATCGAGGCGGCCCGCCGCCGGACGGAGGGTTGGACATGACCACTGTGCTGTCGTTGCGCGGGGTCACCAAGCGGTTCGGCGGGTTGACCGCCGTCAACAGCATGGATTTCGATGTGGCGGAACACGAGGTGCTGGGCCTGATCGGCCCGAACGGGTCCGGCAAATCCACCACGCTGAACCTGATTTCCGGCGCGTTCCCGGTCAGCGCCGGGGAAATCACCCTGCGCGGCGCACCCATCACCGCGCTGCCCGCGCATCTGATCGCGCGGCGCGGTGCGGCGCGCACGTTCCAACTGGTGCGGCTGTTGCCGCATATGACCGTACTGGACAATGTCCGCGCCGGCGCGGTGTTCGGCCATCACCGCCGCTGGGGTCACGACGCCCACCGCATCGCCGCAGAAATGCTGGACAAGGTCGGTCTTGGCGGGCGTGGCCATCTGGCCATCGGGCAGTTGACCTACATCGACACGAAACGCGTCGAACTGGCGCGGCTGCTGGCGGGCGAACCCAAGGTGCTCTTGCTGGACGAATGGCTGGCCGGGCTGAACCCGACCGAATTGCAGGACGGCATCGCCCTGATCCACCGCCTGCGCGACGAAGGCCGCACCGTCATTCTGGTGGAACATGTGATGGATGCGATCCGGTCCCTGTGCGACCGGTGCGTGGTGATGGCCGCCGGCACCAAGATCGCCGAAGGCACCCCCACAGAGGTGCTGTTCGACCCCGGCGTGATCCGCGCCTACCTGGGGGATGACGATGCTTGAGGTCCGGGGATTGACCGTCAGCTATGGCCAGCACCGCGCGCTGGAAGGCGTCGCGCTGGACGTCAGACGCGGCGAGATCGTGGTCATTCTGGGTGCGAACGGCGCGGGCAAATCCACCGCGCTAAAGGCGATATCGGGCATCTGCGAGGGCAGGGTGCGCGGCACCGTCACCATGCAGGGCGAGGCCATCACCGGTCTGCCCGCGCGTCGGATCGTCGAGGCGGGGATTGCGCTGGTGCCCGAAGGCAGGGGCGTGTTCGCCGATTTGACGGTGGCGGAAAACCTCGCACTGGGCGGCCATCCGGCGCGGGCGCGCGACGAGGCGGCGGGAAACCTTGACCGCGTGCTGTCACTGTTTCCACGCCTTGCCGAACGCAAGCGGCAGGTGGTGCGCACCATGTCGGGCGGCGAACAGCAGATGGTGGCCATCGGCCGCGCGATGATGTCGAACCCGGCGCTGTTGACACCGGACGAGCCATCGCTGGGCCTGTCGCCGCTGTTGTCCAAGGAATTGTTCCAGAACCTCAAACGCGTGCGCGATACCGGCATCGGCATCCTGCTGGTGGAACAGAACGCACGCGCCAGCCTTGCCATCGCGGATCGCGGGTATCTGCTGGAAAACGGCCGGATCGTGCACAGCGACAGCGCCGACCGGCTGCGCAATGACCCGGCGGTGCAGGCGGCCTATCTGGGCGGCGGGGGCGCGCGTCGTCCCATCGCAACGGCTGCGGTCCCGCGCCCCGCTACGGAACCGCTGCGCCCGGTCACGCCGACGGTGCCGCGTCTTGTGACGGGCCCGACGCCTGCCGATACTGCCGCTGCCGCGATAGCCGGGCTGGTGCCCGCCACGCCGGTCAGGCCCGCCGCGCCGGTTGTGCAACCTGTCATGGCTCCGGCCCCACAGCCGCAGCTGATGCCTTACCCTGCCCCCCCGCGCGCCGCCGCCCCGCCGCGACCGACCGCCGTCCCGCTGTTCGGTCTGGCGCTGGACAATGTGGTGGCGGACGCCGCCGCCGCCAGCCGCGCCGGGTACGGCACCACACCGCCGCCGCGCGCCTCGTCGCCGCGTCCGGCCGCTGCGGCCGCGACCGTGCTGCCCCCGACCGGGTCCGCCATGGGGGCGGACCGCCTGAAAGCCGCGCTGGCCGAGATCGAACAGGCCGCCGCCGCGGCCCGCGCCTGGCGTCCCGACCCGCGCCGCAACAATCCTGACCTCAAGTAAGGAGATACCGATGCTTGATACCGCACAGACCGCCCCCACGATCCGTGGCCTTTATATCGGCGGACAATGGACCCCGGCCGCCCGAACCTTCGAGGATCTGAACCCCTCGGACAGCACGCTGTACGCCCGGATCCCCGACGGGTCTGCCGCTGACATGCGCCGCGCGATCGATGCCGCCCAAGCCGCCTTCCGCGACTGGGCCGACCGTCCGTTCCACGAACGCGCGCACATGATGCTGAAAATCGCCGATGTCTGGGAAAAACGCCAAGCCGATTTCTGCGCCGCCGCAATGGCCGAAGGCGGCGGCTGGAAGGGCAAGGGCCTGTTCGAAACCGGCTACGTCGCCGAAGTGTTCCGCGCCGCGTCCGCGCTGTGCTACCAGTCCATCGGCGATGTGCTGCCGTCGGAACACAAGAAATTCATGATGGCGACCCGGTTCCCTCTGGGCGTTGTCGGCGTGATCAGCCCGTGGAACATGCCGGGCATCCTGATCTCGCGCGGGTTCGCCGCAGCCCTCGCCGTCGGCAATACCATCGTGCTGAAACCGTCCGAGGACACGCCCTATGCCGGCGGGCTGTATTTTGGCGAGATCCTCGAAGAAGCAGGCATTCCGCCGGACGTGTTCAACGTGGTCACCTGTTCGCGCGAAAGCGTCGGCGCCGTGGGCGACGAATTGATTTCCAACCCGCGCGTCAAGGCGATCAGTTTCACCGGATCGACCGCCGTCGGCCGCCATATCGCCGCGAAATGCGGCGCCTATCTGAAAAAGTCCTGCGTCGAACTGGGCGGCAAGGATTCGATGATCGTGCTGGAGGACGCCGATCTGGACGCCGCCGCGCGCGCCGCCAATTTCGGCAGCTTCATGCATCAGGGTCAGGTCTGCATGTCCACCGAGAAACTGTTGATCCACGACAAGATCTATGACGCCTTCATGGACAAATTCCTCGCGCGGGCGCGAAAACTGAAAACCGGGCACACCAATGACCCGTCCAACGTCATCGGCCCGCTGGTCAACAACCGGCAGGCGCTGCGGGTCAGGGCGCTGATCGACGATGCGGTGGCCAAAGGCGCGCGCGTCGATCTGGGCGGGCGGTCCTGGGACAATTTCGTCGAACCTACCGTGCTGTCGAACATCGACGGCTCCATGAATATCTGGAACGACGAAACCTTTGGTCCTGTCGTCACGGTCAGCCGGTTCCGTGACGATGACGAGGCCATCTCGATGAACAACGACACCGAATATGGCCTGACCGCCGCCGTGTGGTCGCGCAACGAGGCGCGCGCGCTCGACATCGCGATGCGGCTGGAAACCGGCATCGCGCATGTCAATTGCCAGAACATCAACGATGAACCGCACGTGCCGTTCGGCGGTGTCAAGGCGTCGGGCGTGGGCCGTTATGGCGGGCGCTGGTCGCTGGACGCGTTCACCGAATTGCGCTGGATCACGCTGGATCGCGGCGGCCGCCATTTCCCACCGCAATTCTGATGACCTTGTAGGAGACTGATATCATGAGCACTCTGGGCTGGATCATCCTTCTGATCGTCATCCCTGCGGCACTGATCGCGCTGGCGGCATTGTTCTTCGAACGCGCCACCAACGAGGTCAGTCTGGTGCGCACCGGCGTCGGCGGCCGCAAGGTAGTGATCGACGGCGGTACGCTGGCGATCCCCTATTTTCACGAGGTCAGCCGCGTGAACATGCAGACCATCCGCATGGAGGTGATCCGCGCCGGGGATTCTGCGCTGATCACCAAGGACCGGATGCGGATCGACGTCGGCGCGGAGTTTTACGCCAGCGTGATGCCCGAAGAAGGTGCGATCGTGCGCGCGGCGCAAACGCTGGGGCGGCGAACCTTCCAGCCAGAACAGTTGAAATCGTTGATCGACGGCATGATGGTGGACGCGCTGCGCGCCGTTGCTGCGCAGATGACGATGGACGAATTGCACGAAAACCGCAGCGTGTTCGTGCGCGACGTGCGCAACGCGCTGGCTGACACATTGGTGAAATACGGCCTGCAACTGGACTCCGTGTCACTGACATCGCTGGATCAGACGCCGTTTTCGGCGCTGGATGAAAACAACGCCTTCAACGCCGTCGGCATGCGCAAGCTGGCCGAGGTCATCGCCAAATCGAAAAAGGAACGCGCCGAGATCGAGGGCGAAACCCAGGTCAGCGTGCGCCGCGCCGAGGTCGAGGCCAGCCGCGCCAAGCTGGAGATCGATCTGGAACAGCGCCGCGCCGAAATCCTCCAGGCACAGGAAATCGAGGCGCTGCTGGCGACGCAGCTATCTGAGGTTGCGCGCCGCAAGGCGGACGCCGAACGTAGCGCCGCCGAAGCGCGGATCGAGATGGAACGCGCGATCCAGTCCGCATCGCTGGTCCGCGAGCAATCCATCCGCGAGGCCGAAATTGCGCAGGCCCGTGCGCTGGACATGGCCGAACAGGACCGCGTGATCAGTGTGGCCGGCAAAAGCCAGGAAGAAAGCCGCGCCCGCGCCGAAGCCACCGTCGCCAAGTCGCAGGTGGTCAAGGCCGAAGAAGACCTGACCACGCAGCGCCAACTGGCCGAGGCCGATCGGCGCAAGCAACTGACGTTGCTGGCCACCGAACAGGACGCCGAGGCACAGGCGCTGCGGGTGCGGATCACCTCCGAATCCGATCAGGTCGCCGCGCGCACCCGCGGCCTGATCAAGCGCGAGGAAGCCGCGACGCTGCAAGTCCTGCGCGAGACCGAGGCCGCGGGTGAAGCCGCGCGCATCGGCGCGGAAAACACTCGCAGCGCGGAATTGCTGTGCTTCGAGATGGAAAAGGCCCGGCTTGCCGCGATGCCCGCGATCATCAGTGAAATGGTCAAGCCCGCCGAAAAGATCAAAGGCATCTCGATCAACCACATCACCGGATTGGGGCGCGGCGATGGCGGCGAACGCCCCGCATCCCCGGTCGATCAGACGGTGAATGCCATCCTCGATATGGCGATCAGCCTGCCGACGATGAAGAAGATGGGCGAGGCGGTAGGCCTGAACCTCGACACGCTTTTGCCGCCTGAAAAGGACCGCTGATCCGTTCGCTGTCCCGCCTTGGCAGCCGTCCGCGGCCCGAAACGGCCGCAGACAGACGACCACCGCACCGGTCGCTTTGCGCGGCTCCCCCGGCCCGATCATCCGCCACCTGCGTGACCGCAACCGGGGTTCTGTTCAGGCGCCAAGCCCCCTTTTTCTTTTTTCCCAGTGATGCTAGTCCCCGACGATCGGAGGAGTGGCCGAGCGGCTTAAGGCACCGGTCTTGAAAACCGATGTGGGGGAAACCCCACCGTGGGTTCGAATCCCACCTCCTCCGCCACTTGCCCCAGCGAAAACTTTCTCTCCATCCGGCTGCGGCCAGATTTTTCCGTTGTTTTCGGGGGTTATGCGGGTGGAGCTGTTAACCGGCCTCGGCGCCAAGAGGCCCGGAAGCGTTCTCTCCAGGCCGATATTCTCCAGACCTGTTAACCGCGCGCGATACGGTAAACAGGTCTAGAGCGTTGCTTTATCGACATTTTGTCAACCTGCGCCTTCGTCTGATTTCGCCTGTTCATCTGGCTTCCGGACGAGACACAGACCAAACAACTGGACATAGTTGGCGGCCCTCGCGCGCTTGCGTTCAAAATCTCACAGCGTCGCTGTTCGCGCTTTGTGCCGAGTCAGTCGCGTGCTAGGATCGCGAAAAAAGCATGAGGCGAGCAGTTGGCCCAGAAGTCGGACATCGAATGGACGGACGCGACGTGGAACCCGGTGACGGGCTGCACCAAAGTCGGTGCGGGATGCGACAATTGCTATGCCGAGCGCTTCGCGGAGCGCTGGCGCGGCATTCCTGGGCACCCCTACG
>JBBRCF010000107.1:0-11907 GCA_038205135.1 Rhodobacterales bacterium | reverse complement strand
GTCGCGATGGCGGCGGCCCTGAAACAGGCGGGCGTGGGCACCCCCGACGCCCCCGCCGCGCTGGCGGAACTGGCGGGCGGGACGGTCGGCGAGGCTTTGCGCCTGATCGCCGAGGACGGTCTGACGATGTATGCCCGGCTTGCCGCGCTGGCGGACGCCCTGCCCCGGCTGGACCGGCCCGCGATGCTGGCGCTGGCCGATCTGACGGCGGGGCGCAACGATGCCCGCGCGGACCTGATGTTTCAACTGCTGGACCGGTTGATCACCCGGCTGGCACGCGCCGGTGCGACCGGACAGCCGCCACAGGTGGAACTGGTGCCGGGCGAGGCGCAGATGCTGGCGCGGCTCGCGCCCGATCCCGCCCGCGCGCGGGCCTGGGCCAGTGCCGCGCAGGTCATCGGCGCACGGGTCAGCCATGGCCGCGCGGTCAACATCGATGCGCCCAACCTGATGCTGGACGCGCTGCTGCGGGTACAGGAAACAGCGCAGGGCTGATCGGTCCGGACGCGGCCCGGAACACGCCTTGACCCTTCGCGCGCCTTGGCGGATACCGTCCCCATGACCCCCCAGATCCGCCTTACCGACAGCCATTGCCACCTGGATTTTCCCGATTTCGACGGGGAATTGCCGCAGGTGATCGCCCGCGCACAGGCGGCGGGGGTGGCGCGCATGGTCACGATCTGCACCCGACTGCACTTTGAACCGCTGGTCCGCGCCATCGCGGATGCGCATCCCGGCGTGTTCTACGCCGCCGGTGTCCATCCGATGCGCGCCGCCGAAGACCCGCCGGTGACCACCGCCGATCTGGTCGCGCTGGCGCAGCACCCGAAATTCGTCGGCATCGGCGAAACAGGCCTCGATTATCATTACACCGCCGACACGGCCCCGCAGCAGCAGGCGTCGCTCTGCGCCCATATCGCGGCCGCCCAGGACACCGGCCTGCCGCTGATCATTCATGCGCGGGCGGCCGATGACGATATGGCGGCGATCCTGACCGAATCCCACCGCGCGCGCCCCTTCACCTGCGTGATGCACTGCTTTTCGTCCGGTCCCGCCCTGGCCCGGGCCGCGCTAGAACTGGGGTTCTACCTGTCGATGTCCGGCATCGCCACCTTCCCCAAAAGCGGCGACCTGCGCGACATCTTTGCCGCCACGCCGCTGAACCGGATCCTTCTGGAAACCGACAGCCCCTATCTGGCCCCCGTCCCGCATCGCGGGCGGCGCAACGAACCCGCCTTTACCCGCCACACGGCAGAAGCCGCCGCCGCGCTGTTCGGCCTGCCCCTCGCGGACCTTGCCGCAATCACCGAGGCGAATTTCGACCGCTTGTTCTGGAAAGCCGCCCCGGACGCAGCCCGCCCTCCCGCTGAAAAGGCCGCCGAATGAGCGACGAGTTGCGCTTTACCATCCTTGGCTGCGGATCCTCGGGCGGCGTGCCGCGTCTGGGTCCGGGCAAGAACGGGGCCAAGGGCGGCGATTGGGGCGCCTGTGACCCGACCAACCCGAAAAACGCTCGCCGCCGCTGTTCGTTGCTGGTGGAACGCGAAACCGGCAATGGCGTGACCCGCGTGCTGATCGACACCACGCCGGACATGCGCGCGCAACTGCTGGATGCGGGCATCGGGAACCTTGATGCGGTGGTCTGGACCCATGCCCATGCCGACCATGTCCACGGTCTGGATGACCTGCGGATGATCGTGTTCAACACCCGCCGCCGGCTGGCCGTCTGGGCCGATGGCGACACCCAGAACGATCTGTTCGCGCGCTTCGGCTATGCCTTTGTGCAACCCGCTGACAGTGCCTATCCGCCGATCCTCGACATGCATACCATCACCGACACCTTCAGCATCGACGGCAAGGGCGGGCCGATCACCCTGACGCCGTTCAAGGTCAACCATGGCACCATCGACGCGCTGGGGTTCAGGATCGCGGGCCTCGCCTATCTGCCCGATGTGGCGAAAATCCCCGAAGATGTCTGGTCCGCCCTCGCCAACCTCGACTGCTGGATCCTTGACGCGCTGCGCTATACCCCGCACCCGACGCATGCCAATGTCGCGCAGGCCCTGGAATGGATCGCCCGCGCCGCACCGCGCCGCGCCGTGCTGACCAACATGCATGTCGATCTGGACTAAGATCGGCTGGACGCCGAAACCCCCGCCAACGTGACCCCCGCCCATGACGGCATGGTGATCCGCTACCCGCTCTGAAACCACCCCCGGCTTCTTCGGTTCGAAAATATCCTCGGGCGTTCCGGGGGGCAGACAGCCTCCCGGCCTCTCCACACGTGAAAGGCTCGCCATGCAGGCGCTTCTGGATGTCATCCTGCCCGTTTTCGTCGTGATTGCTGCGGGATACGTGGCGGTCTGGCGTGGCTGGATCAGCGACGCTGCGAATGATGGCCTGCTGAAATACACCCAGACCATCGCCATCCCGGTGCTGCTGTTCACCGCCATCGCGCGCCTCGATCTGGCGGCGACGTTCGATGCACGGCTGTTGATCAGCTTTTACACCGGCGCGCTGGCCTGCTTTATTCTCGGCACGCTTGGGGCACGGCACCTGTTCGGCCGCGACTGGCCCGAATCCGTCGCCATCGGCTTTGTCGGTCTGTTTTCCAATTCGATCATGCTGGGCCTGCCGATCACCGAACGCGCCTATGGCCCCGAAGGTCTGGCGGGAAATTTCGCCATCATCGCGCTGCATTCGCCGTTCTGTTACGCCGTCGGCATCACCGCGATGGAAGTGGCGCGCGCCCAGGGGTCCGGCGCAAACGCCGGCGCCACCGCGCAAAAGGTGCTGCGCGCGGTGTTTTCCAATGCGTTGGTGCTGGGCATCATGGCGGGGTTCGCGGTCAACCTGACGGGCCTGCCGCTGCCCGGCGTGATCGGTGACGGGCTGGCGCTGATCGCGCGGTCGGCGCTGCCTGTCGCGCTGTTTTCGCTGGGCGGCGTGATCCTGCGCTACCGCCCCGAAGGCGACCTCAAGATCATCGCGATGATGGTGGCGCTTGGCCTGATCCTGCATCCGGCCATCGTGTTCGGGCTGGGGTCCGCGCTGGACCTGAACCGTGACCTGTTCCGGTCCGCCGTGCTGACCGCATCCATGGCGCCCGGCGTCAACACCTATGTCTTTGCCACCATGTATGGCACCGGCCGCCGTGTGGCGGCATCGGCTGTGCTGATCGGTACCGCGCTGTCAATCCTCACTGTCTGGGTCTGGCTGCAATTCATCCCGTGATGGGGCCGGGCATGGTTCTGATGGCGCGGACCGCCGACCTGAAAATCGTCATGCCTTGAGCCGCCCGCCGCTCCCCGTTCCGCCAAGTGTTACAACACGTGATCGGCGAACACCGGCCAGTGCGGGAAAACGCGTTGGTCCCGCCCAGCCGGACAGGCTACATCTGACATCATGGATGTGAACGGAGCGACCGATGCCCCTGCGCCAGCCCCGACAGGTTATTGCAGTGGCCGTCCTTTGGGCGGCCTTGGCCTGTCCCGTGGCCGCGCTGGACCGGCTGGACTGGCGTTTTGCCCCCGGCACACCCGAGGCGTTGCAGGACCGGCTGCGCGCCACATCGGCGCTGACGCAGGCCAAAACCGAAGGCCGTACCGAACCCGCCGACCTGACCGCCGCCGCGCTGACGGATTATCGCCGCCTGACCGAGGTGTTGTATGACGCGGGCCACTATTCCGGCGTGATCCGCATCGCGCTGGACGGGACCGAGGCGGCCCTGATCCCGCCATTTGCCACGCCGGCACAAGTGCGCGTGGCGACCGTGACACTGGACCCCGGCCCCGCGTTCCGTTTCGGCCAAGTGGATATCGCGCCGCTGGCGCCCGGCTCCGCCCTGCCTGCCGGTCTGGCAACCGGTTCGCCCGCCGGGGCCGGTCAACTGACCGATGGCGTGGCAGATGCCATAACCAACTGGCGCGCGGCATCGCATGCCAAAGCCGCCGTCACCGATGAGGCGGTCACGGCGGATCATGCAGCCCGGCGGCTGGATGCGCAGGTGCGGCTGGACCCCGGCCCATCGGTGCGTTTTGGCCGCCTGATCGTGACGCCGGGATCGGATGTGATCGAAAAACGCATCCGGACGATCGCGGGCCTGCCCGAAGGCGCGGCGTTCGATCCCACCGCCTTGGCGAAATCCGCCGACCGCCTGCGCCGCACCGGCACCTTCCGGTCGGTCGCGCTGACCGAGGCGGCGGCGCTGAACCCGGACGGCACGATCGACATCACCGCGACCGTGGTGGACGAAACGCCACGCCGCTACGGAGTGGGTGCGGAATTGTCGTCGTTCGAAGGTCTTACCCTGTCGGGGTTCTGGCTGCATCGCAATGCGCTGGGCCGTGCCGACCGGTTTCGCGTTGGTGGCGAAGTGGCGGGGCTGGGCGGGCAGACCGGCGGGCCGGACTATGAAATCACCGTGCGGTTTGACCGCCCCGCCGTCTATGGCCCGGACACCGCGTTCTTTGCCGACCTCAGCCTGAGCGATATCGACGACCCGTTGTTCCGGTCGCGCCGTCTGGACATCGCCATCGGCGCATCACGACAGTTTTCTGACACGCTGACCGGCGAACTGGAAATCCTCTATACCGCCGCCCGTGCGGAATACCGGGTGATCCGGCGCGAATTTCAGTACCTGCAATTCCCCGCCAGCCTGACGTGGGACCGCCGCGACGATGTGCTGAACCCGACAAAGGGCAGTTACCTGCGCACGACGGTGACGCCGTTTGCCGGGTTGGCGGGCACTGAATCGGGCATCCGTGGCCAGATCGACGCCCGCGCCTACCGGCGTGCAACCGACCGCGTGGTGCTGGCGGCGCGGGCGCAGGGCGGTGCGCTGTGGGGTGCCAGTCTGGACGGCGTGCTGCCGGAATTCCTGTTTTCGTCCGGTGGCGGCGGCACGGTGCGCGGCCAGCCTTACCAGTCGCTGGATGTCGCCGCCACAGGTGGCGGCCGGTCGGGCGGGCGCGGCTTTGCCGCGCTGTCGCTGGAAGCGCGGGTGGATGTCACGCCCCGCATCGGTCTGGTCGGATTTGCCGATGCGGGCTATATCGCGACGGATCCGGATTTTGCGGCCGGTGCATTTCATGCCGGCGCGGGGCTTGGCCTGCGCTATGAAACGCCGCTGGGGCCATTGCGTCTGGATATCGCTGGACCGATGGCAGGCAATACCGGCGATGGCGTACAGATATACCTTGGCATCGGACAGTCATTCTGATGCGGTGGCTGTTGATCATGTTGCTGGGCCTGATGCCGCTGGCGGCCACCGCGCAATCCGAAACGGACCGCGGCTATATCCAGGGGCTGCTGGAGGATGCGTTTTCCGGCGAAGGCCGCAGCGTGAGCATCGAGGGGTTCGCGGGCGCGCTGTCATCGCGCGCCACCATCGAAACGCTAACCATTTCGGACGCCGACGGCGTCTGGCTGACCGCGCGCGGCGTGGCGATGCAATGGAACCGGACCGGGCTGCTGCGCGGTCAGGTCAACATTTCGGAACTGACCGCCACATCGCTGGATATCCCGCGGGCGCCATTGCCGCATACTGGTGGCGGCATGCCCACGCCCGAGTCGCGACCCTTTGCCCTGCCCGATCTGCCGGTGTCGCTGCGCATCGGCACCTTCCGGATCGACGACGCCACGCTGGGTCCGGCCTTTCTGGGGCGGGCGGCGCGGCTACAACTGGACGGCACCGCGGAACTGGCGGCCGGCGCGGGTGAGGTCGATTTGAACGTGACCGACGCAGACGGTGGTGCAATCACGCTGGCGGGCCGGTTTGAAAACGCCACACGGCGGCTGGTGGTGGACCTGTCGTTGCAGGAACCGCAGGGCGGGCTGCTGTCCTCGCTGATCGGGCTGCCCGGTGCGCCGTCGCTGGATCTGACACTGCAAGGCGATGCGCCGCTGGAGGATTTCGCCGCCCGGCTACGGCTGGCCACCGATGGCACCGAACGCCTGACCGGCACAGCGACGCTGGCCGCGCTGCGTGATCCCACGACGCCTCTTGCGCCCCCCGGCTGGCAATTCGCCGCCGATGTCACAGGCGATGCAGCTATGCTGTTTGCGCCGCAATACCGCCCGTTTTTTGGCCCCGCGGTACAGCTTTCGACCGCAGGACGCCGGTCCGCGACGGGTGCGCTGGTACTGGACCGGCTGCAACTCACCGCCGATGCGCTGACCATGTCGGGGACGGCGGAACTTGATCCCGACGGGTGGCCAGCGCGGCTGAACCTGACCGCAGAATTGACCCCGCCAGTCGGGGATACGGTGCTGTTGCCCATCGCGGGCCCCGAGACACGGGTGGCGGCCGCGCGGATCGTGCTGGCGTTCGATGCGGCGGCGGGCGAAGCGTGGACGCTAAACAGCGCGGTCGAAGGCTTGACGCGCGACACCAGCCGCGTCGACCGCGCGTCCCTGACGGGCACGGGCCGGATCAGCCGCGCCCTGTCGCGCATCGAAGGCCAGATCGCGCTGGCGGGCGACGGCATCGTGCCCGCGGACGCGGCGCTGGCCACCGCCATTGGGCCGGTGGCGCGGGCCGATCTGGGCTTTGGCTGGACCCGGGGCAGTGCGCTGGTGCTGCGTGACATCGCCGCCGAGGCCGGGCCGACGCAGTTGACCGGTGGGCTGACCGTGGCGGGCCCGCTGGAAAGCCTGACCGTGACCCCGGATCTGGGCGTTCGGGCCGGCGATCTGGGGCTGTTCGCAGCGCTGTTGGGCCTGCCGCTGGACGGGCGGGCCGCGTTGCAGGTGACCGGCCCGGTGCAGCCGCTGTCGGGCGCGTTCGACCTGAATTTCGTCGGGCAGACGCAGGATGTCGCGTTGCAGAACCCCCGCCTTGACGCGCTGTTGCGCGGTCGCGGCGACCTGACGGCGCGGGTGGTGCGGGATGAAACCGGCCTGTCGCTGCCCGCGCTGACCATCGCCACCGCTCTGGCGCGGATCACGGCAGCGGGGCGGCTGGAAACCGGCGGCGGCGATGTGACCGCGACGTTTCGGCTGACCGATCTGGCCCCGGTACTGCCCGGCCTGACCGGCGCCGCCGACGCACGGCTGACGGTCAAGGGTGCCGCCGATGTCTGGACCGTGACCGGCGACGCGACCGGGCCCGGCGACGCACAGCTGACCCTGACTGCAATGCGCGGGGCGGATGGGGCCATCAGCGGCGATGCCCGGCTGGTCGCCGGCGATCTGGCGCCTTATGGCCCGCTGATCGGTCAAAAGCTGACCGGGGCGGGCGATCTGCGGGTCACGGCCCAAGGTGCGTTCGACCAAGGCTGGCCCGCGGATGCGACGGCGGATATCGTCCTGTCGGCCCAGCGGTTCGGGTTCGGCAATACGCTGCTGGACCCGCTGTTGGGGCCGACGCTGAACGTCACCGCGCGCACGCGGCTGACCGACGGTCGCGTGACGGTGGAGACCGCGACGCTGACCAGTCCGAATGTGACCGCGACCCTATCCGGCCGCAGCGATGGCGCGACCACCGAATTGACCTATGACGCGCGACTGACCGACATGGCGCGGCTGGCGCCCGGTTTTCCCGGCGCGGCCACCGCACGCGGCACCGCCAGCAGCACCGATGGCCAGACTTGGCGCGTGGATGCGTCCGCCACCGGGCCGGGCGGCATCACGGGGAATGTGGCGGGCACCGCCGCTGCCGACCGGCTGGACCTGCGCGCGACGGGTACCGCGCCACTGGCGCTGGCCAACCCGGCGCTGCGGCCGCGTGTGGTCTCGGGGCTGGCGCGGTACGATCTGACGATGGTGGGACCGGCGACGCTGGCATCGCTGTCGGGCACGGTCACTACCGACAACGCCGGACTGGCCCTGCCTGCCGAGCGGCTGGCGTTCACCCCGATCCGCGCCAGCGCCCGCATCACCAACGGCCGGGCAGTGATCGAGGCCAGCGCGTCTTCGACCACGGGAGGCAATGTGCAGGTCAGCGGGCCGGTCACGCTGACCGCGCCATTCGACGCCGACCTGACGCTGCAGATCGCCGCGCTGCGGCTGTCGGATCCGACGCTGTACCAGACGCGGGTGAATGGCACCGTCACGCTGCAAGGCGCGTTGGCGAACGGGGCCCGGATCGCCGGCGCGCTGGATCTGGACAACACCGAACTGCGCATCCCCGATGGCGGCGCGTCGGCCTATGCCGGCCTGCCCGGTCTGCGCCACGTCAACGAACCGGCCGAAGTGCGCCGCACCCGTTCCTATGCCGGGCTGCTGGAAACTGCTGCGGCGACCAATGCTGCCCCCGTCCGGGCCTTTCCGGTCGATCTGATCCTGCGCGCGCCGTCTCGGATATTCGTGCGCGGGCGGGGGCTGGACGCCGAACTGGGCGGCACCCTGCGGTTGGGGGGCACAACGGCGGCGCTGATCCCGGACGGGCGGTTCGACATGATCCGGGGCCGCATCGACGTGTTGGGCCAGCGGCTTACGCTGACGCAGGGGTCGTTGCAATTGCAGGGCAGTTTCGACCCCTACCTGACCTTCATCGCCGAAACCACCACCGCCGGGGCCGAAGTGCGGGTGATCCTTGAAGGGTTGGCGTCCGCGCCTTCGCTTCGTCTGGAAAGCAGCCCTGCCCTGCCCGAGGACGAGGTGCTGGCGCTGTTGTTGTTCGGGCGCGAGGTCGCGGCGATTTCGCCGTTTCAGGCGGTGCGGCTGGCCTTGGCGATCCGCACGCTGACCGGTCAGGGCGGCGAGGGTTTCGCGGGCAACATCCGCAAGGGGCTGCGGCTGGATGATCTGGACCTGCGCACCACCGAAGACGGCACCACCGAGGCGCGCGTGGGCGCTTATCTGTCGGACCGGCTGTATTCCGATGTCACGTCCGACAGCGAAGGGCGCAGCGAAATCAACCTGAACCTGCGGCTGTCGCCATCCCTGACATTGCGCGGCAGCGCGGCGTCCGACGGCGAAACCGGCGTTGGCGTGTTTTTCGAACGCGATTACTGATCGGTCTGCGGAAACGGGCCGATCAGATGCGCAGGCGGTGCTGCGGCGCGGCGCCAGACCGGGCGGGATTCGAATTCGGCCTGAATGGCGTCGGCGTCATATTCGGTGCGAACCCAATCCTCGAACCCGATCGCACCCTTGGCCAGTCGTGCGGCGTAGATGTCCAGGATCAGGTCCAGCACGCCGGTCTTGAACCAGCGAAAATGGATGAACCGCGTGGACAGCATCGCGCGCGCATCGCGCAACGGGCGGTTTTCGATCGCCATCAGATAGATCGCACTGGCCAGCCCCGCCCGATCCGCGCCTGATTTGCAATGGATCAGGAACGGGCGCGGCATGGCGCGGAAATGCGCGATCAGATCAAGGATCGCGGCCGTGGATGGCGCGCGCGATGCCTTGAACGGCATGGCCAGCAGGGTGATGCCGGCCGCCGCGCAGCTTTCGTGTTCGAACAGGTAATAGGGGTTCTGCGACGGGCCTCGCAGGTTCAGGATCGTGCGGATGCCGGCCGCGCGGATCCGGTCGAACCGTGCCGCAGTGGGTTGGTTCGACCGCCAGACGCCGGGCGCGATCTGTTCCATATTGGACCACAGCAAACGGAACACCTCGTGGTCGAACCACAGCATGTAATTCCGCGCGCGGCGGCGGTTGTCGTCCGATTTCAGGTCGGTAACCGCCAGCCGCCGTGCGATGCCGCGTTCCCACCGGTTCAACCGTTCCAGCAATCCTGCCATGCGACCCCGCTTTCTGGTGCGCACATAGCGGTGGCGTGCCCCCGCCGCAAGTCAGCCGGCCCGAAACGGTTCAGGCGTGGATCGCGCCATCGCCGCAGGCCAGCGCCGCTTCGCGGACCGCCTCGGACACCGTGGGGTGCGCATGGCAGGTCAGCGCCAGATCCTGCGCCGACGCGCCGAATTCCATCGCCACGCATACCTCGTGTATCAGGTCACCCGCCTGCGGACCGATGATGTGGCAGCCAAGGATACGGTCGGTCTCCTTGTCGGCCAGAATTTTCACGAATCCGTCGCCCGCGAACATCGCCTTGGCGCGGCCGTTGCCCATGAAGCTGAACTTGCCGACCTTGTAGGCGCGACCTTCGGCCTTCAGCTGGTCCTCGGTCAGACCGACATTGGCCACCTCGGGGTGGGTATAGATCACGCCGGGAATGATGCCGTAATTCACATGACCATGTTTTCCGGCGATCACCTCGGCGACGGCCATGCCTTCGTCTTCGGCCTTGTGGGCCAGCATCGGGCCGGTGATCGCGTCACCGATTGCATAAATTCCCTTGAGGCTGGTCTGCCAATGGGCATCCGTCGCTACCTGCCCGCGGGGGGACATCTGCACCCCCAGCCCTTCGAGGCCAAGTCCGGACGTGTGGGGCCGCCGCCCCGTCGCCACCAGTACCACATCGGCGGCCAGTTCATGGTCGCTGTCGTCCTTGCGCAGCTTGTAGCGCACCGTCGCACCGGATTTGCCCGCCACGGCGCCCTGCACGGCGGCCCCCATGATGAACGTCAGGCCCTGCTTTTCCAGCATCCGCTTGAAGGTTTTCTGCACCTCGCTGTCCATGCCAGGGGTGATCGCATCCAGATATTCGATCACAGTCACGGCGGACCCCAGCCGGGCATAGACCGACCCCAGTTCCAGCCCGATCACGCCCGCACCGATCACCACCATGGCTTTCGGGATCTTGGCCAGCGTCAGCGCACCGGTCGACGTCACGATGGTCTTTTCATCCACGGTCACGCCCGGCAGGCTCGATGGTTCCGAACCGGTGGCGACCACGATGGCCTTGGTATTGAACACCTCGGCCCCGACGCGCACCTGACCCGGCGCGGGGATCGACGCCCATCCCTTGATCCAGTCCACCTTGTTCTTCTTGAACAGAAATTCGATGCCCTTGGTGTTCTGCGCGACCACATCGTCCTTGTAGGACTGCATCTGCGGCCAATCGACCTTGACCGTCGCCTTCAGCCCCATCTTGCCGAAATTCTCCTGGCTTTCATGCAGCATGTGAGATGCGTGCAGCAGCGCCTTGGACGGAATACAGCCGATGTTCAGGCAGGTGCCGCCAAGGGTGTCGCGCCCTTCGACGCAGGCCACCTTGAGGCCCAGTTGCGCGCAGCGGATCGCGCAGACATAGCCGCCGGGGCCGGCGCCGATCACGATGACATCATAGCTGGACATGGGATTTTCCTTTTGTGGCAGATGCGGCTCAGGACAAGAGCGCGTGGATTAACAAATAAACCGTGGCAACAAGGCCAAAGCCCCAGATGACGGACCGCCAGGGCACCAGCCCGAACATGTAGGCGGGCACATACAGCACACGGGCCACCAGATAGATCAGCGCGGCCAGCGCAGTGCTGGCATTAGCGGTGTCCGACAGGGTCACGACGCCCACGGCGATACCGAACAGGATCAGCCCTTCGAAATGGTTGTTCAACGCCCGCTGCGCCCGGCCCGCAGCCCCGGTCAAGATACGCGAGGTATCGCGGGAACCCATGGCATATCGCGGGCCGACCTGCATGTTGGCCAAAACGGAATAGAGCACGAATTGCAGCACCTGCAACAGCGCGGCCAGTGCGAGGGCGGTCAACTCGGCGGTCATGCGGCGGCTCCTTTGGTCCAGCGGCGGCGGGTTTCGGTGGTCAGTACGGCGGCGCGGCGCGCGATGAACCAGTCCTGACAGGCGCGTTCCAGTCTGGCGGTTTCGGGGTCGGCGCGCAATGCGGCAAGCCGGTCGCAGACCTCAGGCAGATACGGGGCCATGCTGGCATCCGCCACGTCGTTGCGGTTGGCAAGCCGATGCCATGCGGACCCTAGATGATATTTCCGCTCACCGGTCTTGCCCTGCCCGTCGCCGCGGTCGTTCTTCATCAGGAACAGGTCTTCCGACCGGACGGCATAGTGGAGCAACCGGGCACTAAGCGTGGCGCAGGCCAGATC
>JBBRCF010000106.1:0-12017 GCA_038205135.1 Rhodobacterales bacterium | reverse complement strand
GAAACCGGCCTCGATGAGGCCGGTTCGCGTTATGCCTGATTGTGCCGGGCGCGGCGGGATCAATCGTCCCCGCCATCATCCCCATCGTCACCCCGGTCGCCATCCGACGAATTGGACGAACTGTTCGACGACGAGTTGCTGGACGAGTTCGACGAGCTGTTGGATGACGAATTCGAACTGCTGTTCGACGATGAATTGCTGTTGGAATTGCTGTTCGAGTTTGACCCGCCGTCATCATCCCGGTCGCGGTTGAAATTGAACCGGCCAATCCGGAAATCAATCTGTTCGACGGTCTCGCCGGACTGCTGGGCGGGTTGGGCGGGCGCCACCGCGCGAAACGCCGCCGCTTTGGCCGTGCCTGCGGTCAGGGTGGGGGCAAAGGCGGTACCCGCCAGAATGGCCGCGCGGATCACCGCGTTGAAGATTTGCATCATCATGTCCTTTTACTGCGGCTTGCGCCAGGTTTCAGTGTAAAGACAACGCGGCAGAACAGAGTTTATTCCATTTTGGTCAGATGCTTGCACGGGGCTGCCCACGGCATGAGAAACATCGCCCCGCGCGCCGGGCGGTGTGGGGTGCGACAGCACGGGCGGGCTGTGTCAGCGGGCCCAATCCCGCGCGATGGCGGCCGCCTCTTCGGCGGGTGTCAGGGCCGGGCCGGCACCGACACGATCCAGAAAGGCGGCAAATCCCTGCGCCTCGGCCCCGCTGGCCGTCCCGAAACCTTGTGCCACACTGGCATCGGACAGGCGTTCGACGATCACCACCTGCACCGACCATCCCGCGCCACGCTGACAGGTCAGGGCCGCTTCCAGCCGATCATCTGCGGGGCGGGTGACCTCGATTTCGCGGCAGAACCCGTCCGGCGTGGGCAGCGACGCCAGGATCATCACTTCGGACCCGTCCGCCAGCGGCTGGGTCACCCCCGATGGCAACGTGGCCAGCGCGGTCTGCAACGGGCTGTTGGCAGCCAGCGGGCCGGGGCGCAACCCATCCGGCGCCGTCAACGGCAGCAACAGCGCCACCGTCAGACCAGCGGCGAGCACCCCGCCCGCCAACCCACTCCACACCAGCGCAGGCGTGCGCCGCATCCGGGCGCGAAAACGCAGAACGGTTGCCTGATCGCGCGCCGCTTCATCGCCAAGGATCAGCGCCCGCAGCGCAGGTGGCACGGGTTCGTGGAGCGGCACGGAAAAGGCCTGCGTCAATGCCGCATTCGCCGCCATCAGGTCATCCACCCAAGCCTGATCGCCGGGCGTGTCCGCCAGATGCATCACCACCGCTGCAGCGTCTTCGGGTGACAGTTCGCCGTCCAAAAAAGCGCCCAGACGGGCCTTGTCCATCACGGTTTCGCGGGTCATTGGCGGGGTCCTTCGCTGTGTCCCAGTTGTGGCAGCAATGCCGCGCGGGCGCGCGACAGGCGGCTCATGACGGTGCCCACCGGCACATCCAGAACATCCGCTGCTTCCTTGTAGCTTAGTCCTTCGATGGCAATCAGCGACAGCACGACGCGCTGCGCTTGGGGCAGCGCGGCCATGGCGCGGCGCACATCGGCGAGCATCAGCCGCGCTTCGGGCAGGCGGGCGGCCTTGCCTTCGTCGGACAGGGCGGCGTCATCGGGGTCGATCGCGGTGCCGCGCGTGCGGTTGCGGCGCCGGTCATCCAGCCACAGCGTCTGCACGATGCGGTACATCCGGGTGCCCGGCTGGAACTGCGCCATGTTGCGCAATGCCTTTTCGCGGGCGGCTTGCACCAGATCATCGGCATCCTGCGGGTTGCCGACCAGACTGCCGGCGAACCGCCGCAGTTTCGGGACAACCGCGACAAGATCGCGTCGGAATTGATCAGTCACTCCTGCGCCTCCGCCACGGTTCTCAGGACGACAACGCAAGACGCGCGATGTTATTCCGGCAGACCCGCAGTTTTTCTGCATTTTCACGGATCAGACCGGACCGCCCGGCACAAGGATCATGGTCGGAGCTGTTATGTCACAAGGTTTTTTGCAGCCGCATCCAGCCTGCGGTGGTCACGACATCAGCAATTCAGAGGCACCATCGACTGCTCGTCGGCAATGATGCGCCGCAGGAGCGTTGCGGTCAAAGACCCGTACACGACAGTCCGTCCGATCACGAGCCCCGGCGTTCCGATGAATCCGAAAACATCCGCAAGGGCGCGGGTCCGATCTAGTTCGGCCTGCACGGATGCAGATTTCATGTCGCGTAGCAGTCTAGCGGTATCCAGCCCGACTGTCGTTGCGACGGCGAGCACAGAGCGTTCATCCGCCACGATCGACGTCCGCATCAACCGGCGCCGCAGCGGTTGCTGCAGGCCCTGCAGCGCAGCCGCAACGGACGCGCGGGCAGCAAGTTCCGATGGCGGACCAAAGATCGGCAACTCGTGCTGAACCAGACGGACGGTCAGAGGATTGGCGTCAAGGACCGCGTCCAGATCACGCTCCAGCGCCCGGCAGATCGGGCAGCGGAATTCACTGAAATAGGCAATCGGGACCGCTTCTTGCACAGCGTCCTGGCCGAACAACGCGCGGCAGAGATCCGACTTGACGGCTTCTGCCCGCGCCCGTCGTTCTGTGGCGCCATCCTCTGGCAGTTCAATGCCGATGAACGGGACAGACCCACCCGAAAGCTGCCCGCCCGCGTCGAGGGTTCTGAAGGGCGCAAGCCCGTCGATCGCCACGTAGTCCGGACCGCGACCCGGCAACAGATTCCACGGCACGGCACGCAGGCCATAAATGACACCGACGAGACCACCAAGCAGCAGGAGGTTGCGGCGCCCCGGCTTCATAGAACAGCGTCCGCAGTTCGACCCGACCGGGCGTTGTCCGGCGGGGTAACAATATCCCGGCGGCGGCGCGCCCTGAACAGCGCCTGCCCCACTGCCCGATGGCAAAGGCGCGCAGGCTGAAACAATTGGTCAAATCCGCTGAACATGGGCGCTCTCATACGACGTTCGGTTGGCAAGTGCGACGGTTTTTGCCGACGCCAAGTTTGTTCCCGGCGACCGAAATCAGTACTTTGCCTGAACCGTCTTGCCCGCCGTATCCGTCAACTGAACCGCCCCTTTGACGCCTTCGGGCACGGTCACCCCGGTGTCGCCCGAAAGAATGCCGGCCGTTGCAGGCACCAGCGGCGTGCGGACCGGCTTGCCGTCCAGCAGCAGAATGGCGGTGCCGGTCATGGTTTCGGTTGCGACGGCGCTGTCATCGTCAAACGTGATGTGAACGTCGACGCGCGTGCCATTCGGCACAAGTTCGACCCGATATGGACCGGCATCGACCCGCATGCCGCCGTTGGGCCCGATACCGGCCTCATGCGCAAAGGCACTGGTCGCAAAGACCAGCGAAAGGAGTGAGAGACGCAACATGTGAAGGCTCCTAAAGTTCAAAAGGGGTCAGAAGGTTTGGATGGGGTCGGCCTTTGGCGCGTCGGGCTGGCTGGCCTCGGCGCGGGCAGACGCGACCAGACGTTCAAGCGCGCCACGGCCGTAGCGCAGGAACAGAACCGGCGTGAGGAAGGTATCAAGCAACGTCGACGAGATCAGCCCGCCAAAGATGGTGACTGCGACCGGGTTCAGGATTTCCTTGCCCGGGGCTTCGGCGTCGATCATCAGCGGGATCAGCGCCACCCCCGCCGACAGGGCCGTCATCAACACCGGCGTCAGGCGTTCCAGCGATCCGCGCACGATCAGGTCGCGTCCAAAGGACATGCCTTCGTGCAGCGCGAGGTTGACGTAATGGCTGATCTTCAGGATGCCGTTTCGGGCCGCGATGCCGGTCAGCGTGATGAACCCGATCATCGAGGCGACAGACAGAGGTTGCCCCGCGATCCACAGCGCCGCGACTGACCCGATCAGCGCCAGCGGCACCGATCCCATGATGATCAATGCGCAGACGGTGGACCGGTATCGGCTGTAAAGGAGGGCGAACACCATCCCCAGCGATACCAGCGACAAGAGGCCGATGGTGCGGCTGGCCTCTTCCTGCGCCTGAAACGTGCCCTCCAGCGTGGCCGAAAACCCCGGTGGCAGATCGGCCTCGGCAATCACCGCCCGGATCTGGGCAACCACCCCGGCCATGTCCACCTTGCCATCGGTATTGCCCAGCACCACCAACCGCCGCCGCCCGTTTTCGCGCAGGATCTGGTTGGGGCCGTCGGTTTCGCGCACCTCGGCCAGCTCGCGCACGGGCACCCACCCGGCAGGGGTTTCGATCAAAAGATCGCCCAGCGCCTGCGTGGTGCGCCGGTTGTCGGCCAGCCGCATCACGACATCATAGGTGCGCTGCCCGTCCACCAGTTTTGACACGACGCGGCCATTCGACAATTGCTCCAGTGCCTCTGTGATCGCGGCGGGCTGGATGCCGTACAGCGCCGCCCGGTCATAATCGATGCGGATTTCCAGCTGCGGGATGCGTACCTGCTTTTCCAGTTGCAGATCGACAAGGCCCGGAATGTCGGCGATCTGCGCCCGCAGGGTTTCGGCCACCGATCGCAGCGTGTCCAGATCATCGCCGTACACCTTCAGCGCAAGCTGCGCGCGGACGCCTGACAGCATGTGGTCCAGCCGGTGCGAGATCGGTTGCCCGACGTTCACCGCGACAGGCAGGATCGACAACCGAGCGCGGATGTCGGCGACGATTTCGGTCTTGGGCCGGTCGCCCGGTTCAAGATCCACCTCGATCTCGGACGAATGCACGCCTTCGGCATGTTCGTCCAGCTCTGCCCGCCCGGTGCGGCGACCCACGGCGCGGACCTCGGGCACTTCCAGGATCAACTGTTCGGCAATCAGGCCGACCCGGTGCGATTCTGCCAGCGATATGCCAGGGTTGAACAGCATCGAGATGGTAAAGCTGCCTTCGTTGAACGGCGGCAGGAACGCGCGGGGCAAGGTCGTGGCCGACCAGCCCGCCACCAGAACGGCGGCGCCCACAAACAGCATCAGCGTCTTTTGCCAGCGGAACGCGACCGACAGCGCCGCGCGGTTGCCGCGTTTCAGGTTGCGAACCAGCCAACCTTCGTGCGCGTCCAGCCGTTTCATGCCGGGCAGCATGTAGTAGGCCATCACCGGGGTCAGCGTGATCGACACGATCAGACTGACAAGAATCGAGATGATGTAGGCCTGCCCCAATGGCGCAAACAGCCGCCCCTCGATGCCCGACAGCGCGAACAGCGGCACGAACACCAGCACGATGATCATCGTGGCATAGACGATGCCGGACCGTACTTCCTGTGACGCCGACACGACCACATCGAAGGTGGATCGCGGATTGCCCGCCTCGCGGTTTTCGCGCAGGCGGCGAAAGATGTTTTCGACATCCACCACCGCGTCATCGACCAATTCGCCGATAGCAATGGCAAGGCCGCCCAGCGTCATGGTGTTGATCGACAGGCCCATAAATTTGAACACGATCGCCGTGGCGAGGATCGACACCGGGATGGCGGTCAGCGAGATCAGCGTGGTGCGGATGTTCAGCAGAAAGGCGAACAGCACGATAGCCACCACCACGATCGCCTCTACCAGCACGGTCTGCACGTTCTTTACCGAGGTTTCGATGAAATCTGCCTGACGAAACAGCACCTGATCCGCGCGCATCCCGTCGGGCAGCGTCGCAGTGATCTGTTCCAGTTCCGCCTCGACCGCGCGGGTCAGGGCGACGGTATCGACATCGGGCTGCTTTTCCACCGACACGATAACGGCGGGACGGCCCATGTATCCGGCCTCACCGCGTTTCAGCCGGGCGCCGTAGCCCACATCGGCCACCTGATGCAGCAGGACCGGGCGCACCCCGTCACTCTTGACGACAATCTTGCCCAGATCCTCCAGCTTCAGCGTGTTGCCGATGTTGCGGATCAGAAACTCGCGCGAATACTGGTCGGTAAAGCCACCGCCGGTATTGCCGCCAAAGGCGGTGATGGCCTGTTCGACATCCTCCAGAGTCACGCCCAGGGCCCGCAGCGCCGCCGGGTTCGGGGCCACGCGGAACTGCCGCACCTCGCCGCCGATCGGGATCACCTGCGCTACGCCGGGGATCGCCAGCAACCGGGGCCGCACCAGAAAATCCGCAGCCTCGCGCAATTCCATTGGCGAGATGCCGTCGGGCGCCGTCATGGCAACCAGCATGACCTGCCCCATGATCGAGCTGATCGGCCCCATCTGCGGCGTCACCCCTGCGGGCAATTGTCCAGCCACCAGTGTAAGCCGTTCGGCGATCTGCTGGCGGTTGCGATAGATATCGGTCCCCCAGTCGAACTCGACATAGACGATCGACAGACCGACGCCTGAAACAGACCGCACCCGGTCCACGCCAGGCAGCCCGTTCATCTGGATTTCCAGCGGAAAGCTGACCAGTTGTTCCACCTCGGGCGGGGCCAGACCTTCGGCCTCGGTCATGATTGTGACGGTCGGGCGGTTCAGGTCGGGGAACACATCAACAGGCAGGCGCAAGGCGGTGAACGCGCCGTAGCCCATCAGGACGGCCGCCAGCACCAGAACCAGCATCCGGTTGCGCAGGGATTGGGTGACAAGAAATGTGAACATCTACCCGGCCCCCGTCAGCGCAACTGGTTCAGAAGTTCGGCACCCTGCGTGACCAGCCGGTCACCCGATACCACACCGGCCACGATCAGCACTCGCGTCGCATCAAGCGGTTCGATGCGGACGGCGCGCGGTGAAAACACCTCTGGGTCGGTGTGGACATAAACGATGTTTTCACCGTTTGACCCCCGGATCACCGCATCCCGTGGCGCGGCGATGCCCGTCGCGGCCAGATCAGTCTGGGCGATCACGGTCACCATCTGGCCAAGACGCATCCGGCCCTGCGCATCGTCGATCGCGAAATGGACCGGCTGCGCCTGACTGCTGTTCGCAAATCCCGCCCCGGCCAAACTGAGAGAGATCAGCCGCCCTGCGGTATCGGACACCGACGCGATCTGACCGACCATGTCGCCGCCATATGACAACGCCTCGATCCACAGGCGTGCGGGGTCGATGATGTGGAACACCACCGTATTGCTTTCGGCGATCAGGCCGGGCGCGGCATTGGCCAGCGCCACCACGCCCGCAACCGGGGCAACCAGTTCTTCGGCGACCAACTGCATCTCGTCCAGCGCCGTCCGGCGTTCGCGCAGTCCGGCAAGCGTGATCTCGGCTTCTTCCAGCTGGGTCGCGGACACAGAGCCAGCCCCGCTGAGTTTGCGAAACCGCTCGACCTGCCGAAACAGAATCGCGATTTCCTGATCAAGTTCGGCTTGTGTCTGGCGGATCGACGACTGGTCGATGGCGGTCAGTGACGGCGCGACGATGGCCAACACCTGCCCTGCCTCGACCCGCGCCCCAAGGGGCGGGAAGCCGCCCGGCGGCGCAGACAGCCGCCCGCCGATCGCGGTCTGCACAAACCCGCTGGCGTTGGGATCAGGGATCACGCGGCCCGGCAATTCCAGACTGAGGTGATGCGCGTCTTCTGTCACGGCCAGAGTTCTGATCGCAAGGATCCGCTGGGTGGCTTTCGGGGCAAACACCCGGCCGTCTGCCAACCGTTGGGCCACATCGCGCACGATCGTCGGGCCCGCAGGCGCCGCTGTCTGGGCCTGCGCGAACGTGCTGCCCACGGCCACAAACAGCATCGTGGCGGCAACCCCGGCGGCGATACGCCGGCGACGCATCAAGGCCATGACGACCAGACCTGCCAGAAACCCGACGCCACCCATGGCCAGCACGGCCGGATCATTGTTGCGCAACCGTTCACCGATATTGGCCGTGACGACCTCGGAAACGCCTTGGGCAAAGGCGGCGCTGACGATTCCGGCCATTCCGGGCTGCACCACAGGCTCGATCGGGGGTGCGGGAATTACCAACGTGCCAGTCAGAAAGTCAATGTCGGACCCCGCCGTGACGGTGAACAACAACTCGTAGTCACCGGGCTCTGCCATCCACGGGGCAGCCAGCCGGTAGATTTCAGCGTCGGCTGTGGCGGCAATGGGGCCCGCAGGGGTTTCGACGTCAATCGTGGCCCCGACGACGGGTTCATTGGTGTCGAAACGATCCAGATAGATCGTCAGGGCGCCATCACCCGCAACAGCCACCAGTTCGAACAGCGGACTCGCGGCCGTGGCGCGCGGTGCGGTCCGGACATCGGGTGGGGGCGGCTCATCGCCATGAACGTGGCCTTCGTGCGCCACGGCGCCAAAGACCGAGGCAAAAAGCATCAGAGTTGCAATAATGGGCGTTCCGGGAAAACGCATTTCAGACCTCGCAGACAGCAAAACAAGTCAGCTGACACCAAACGGCGCAGCGCGAAACATGCAGTCAGGCGGTCTGTCTGGGAGGTCGGCGCAGCCCGTACCGGGCCATTTGATACGCCGCAACGGTTGATGCCGGGTGAAAGCCGCTCTTTGGCGGACCGGCATCGAACAGTTCGAACGTTTCTGGAACAGAGACTGCGCCGCAGCCCGATGTCGCACAGCAGGTGATGCAGTTCGCCTCTGAAACCTCGGACCCGCCAAGCGCTTCGGCCTTTGCCGCGCCGCCCGTCGCGTCGACGTCTGCGGCGTTCGCAGCGATCACGCCCGGCGATCCATGCAGGCCATGCGCCTGCGCCTTACCGGGTGCGACGAACAACGACAGGACGACGACCAGAACGCAGAATGACACGACCCGCGCGATACCGAACCATAGCGCAGCCGCAGGGCCGGGTTTGGACGCCCCGCGCGTTTCGTCCAGAATTGGCTTGGCCGTTGGGCTCATTCTGACTTGTCGTGTCCTTTTCAGCGTGCTGGCGCTTCGGAAAGTTACTATAGGATTGGGCGTTTAGCGAGCCCGGATTTTGCCGCCGGCCCACCGCCGCGCCTGAACACGCATTTGTGTTTCGGTTCAGGCCCACCGCCAGCCTTGGCGATGGGTAAGGGTATGGGGGGCCAATGGGCACCCGCCTGCGTCAATCAAAGCGTTTGACCTCGCTATACGCACCAGCCACCCGCAACGTGACATTGACCGGTGCGCCGCCACGGTTGCGCCAGAACCAGCCGTGATTACCGGTAAAGGCAGCCGTCAGTTGACCTGCGGCATCCGACACGGCGCGCCCCTTTTCATAGCTGATCTCATTGCCGGACCCGTCGCCGTGCAGGTCGAAATTGACCCTGCCACCCTCGACCGTCCATTCGAACGGGGCGATTGCGCCCTTTTCCATCACCAGCTTGATCTCGATCCCCTGACCGGGTTGCAGCGCAAAGGTGATCTCGTCTCTCCACACTTTTGCTTCTGGCGGGGTTTGTTGCGCATGGGCCGCGCCGACGAGCACCCCAAAGACTACATCCAGCAGACCGGGTTGCAGGGATGTCTCCGGTTCGGCCTGCCCTTCCTTCATCAGACGGTCGGCTTCAGCCTCTTCGGCGAGTTGCGACTTGATATCGCCCATTTCGGTCAGGCCCAGAACGCCGCCGATGCCGGTCGGGTCGATCCCGTATTCCGAGGGCCAGACCACCGTCACAAGGATCAGGCCCGCCGCCACCGCCGCAATGGCGGTAGACCGCCACAGCCGGCGCGCGGTCGGCAGATCATCAAGGTTCGGTCTTTGTGCATTGTGCATGATTTATCCCTTCACGAGAGCGCGAGGCCCGTCAGTTGATAGAAAACAAGAAGAAATCCCGCCGACATCATCACGACATTGGCGGTATAGGCCTGACCCCAGAACCAGGGCGATCTGCGCCAGAACCCCATCGCGATCAGGATGATCGACAGCGCCAAAAGCTGGCCCAGTTCGACCCCGATGTTGAAAGCGATCAGATTGCCCAGCAGACCATCCGGCGCGATGTCGTATTCAAGGATCTTGGTCGCAAGGCCAAAGCCGTGCAGCAGGCCAAAGGCTAGCGTCGCCGCGCGGGTATCTGGTTGCACCCCGAACCAGCGCTGAAATGCGCCCAGATTGTCCAGCGCCTTGTAGACAACGGAAAAGCCGATGATAGCGTCGATGACGTAAGCGTTGATCTTGATGCCGAACCAGACCCCCGCCAGCATCGTCACCGAATGGCCGATGGCGAACAGGCTGACATAAATGCCGATATCCTTCATCCGGTACAGAAAGAAGATCACGCCAAACAGGAACAGGATGTGGTCGTATCCGGTCACCATATGCTTGGCCCCCAGATAGATGAACGGAAAGGGCAGGAAGCCGGACACTTCCTGCACGTAACCGGCGTCGCCTTCGGTCACGTTATGGGCAAGCGCGGCACCCGCCACCAGAATGGCAAGGGTCAGCGTCGCAAGAGTTGTCCAGATGCGCGACGGCATCCGGCAGGGGCGTGTCATGATGTGGTCCTGTGGTGAAAAGGTCCGGGGCAGGCCGTGCACCATTGTGCTGACCGGTTCAAGTCTTCAGCCCGCTGCCCGCGGCGGCCGTCGCGGCCCATCCCGGATCGCACCATTCAGCACGGGCAGATTGCCGAATTCTGCCTCGGTCCGCATATCTAAGATCTCGTTTTCCTGCGCGGTCAGGATGACGGAGGTTGTGTGATCGTGGTCGGTGCTGTCGTGATGCTGGTGGCTGTCGGCCTGCCAGATCTCGCCCTTTTCGGCATGCCAGGCTGCGTGATCCGCCTCGATGGCCAGTGCGCCAGGGCCATGGCTCAGCGTATCCAGCACCGGGGCATACCCCAGTGCCAGGAGCAACATCACCACAGCCATTGACCGTATGACCCCGTCAAACCTGCGCATCTGCTCCTCGGAGGCCCGGTTTTCAGGGCCGTTCTTGTTTCTTGCCTTATCCCCCCATGGGGGATAGGCCGTGCATATGTCAGAACCTCATGTCCATGCAAGCCACCCCGCCATCGCAACCCGACTGAAACGCGCCGAGGGGCATCTGCGGCGGGTGATCGGCATGATCGACGAAGGTCGATCCTGCGTCGATCTGGCCACCCAACTGCACGCCGTCGAACGCGCGGTGGCCGAGGCAAAGCGGACGCTGATCCATGATCACATCGACCATTGCGTAACCGCCGGGGGTGATCACGATCTGGTCGAGATCAAGTCCCTGACAAAGCTATTGTGATGCTGGGCACCCTGCGAAATCCGACGTTCCGGCACCTGTTCGCCGCGCAGATCGTGGCGTTGCTGGGCACGGGTCTGGCGACGGTGGCGCTTGGGCTGCTGGCCTGGCAACTGGCGGGCGACAATGCGGGGGCCGTGCTGGGTACGGCGCTGGCGATCAAGATGGTGGCCTATGTCACGCTGGCCCCGGTGGCGGCTGCCGTTGCCGAACGCCTGCCGCGTCGCGCCTTTCTGGTGGCGCTGGACCTGATGCGCGCGGGCGTGATCGCCTGTCTGCCGTTCGTTGATCAGGTCTGGCAGATCTATGCACTGATCTTTGTCCTGCAGGCCGCGTCTGCCGGGTTCACGCCCGCGTTTCAGGCGGTGATCCCGGATGTGCTGAAGGACGAGGACGATTATACCAATGCCCTGTCGCTGCTGCGGCTGGCCGAGGATCTGGAACAACTCGCCTCGCCGATGATCGCAGCGCTGCTGCTCACTGTGGTCAGCTTTCCGGTGCTGTTTGCGGGCACGGTGGTGGGGTTCGTGGCCTCGGCCCTGCTGGTGGTGACCGCGCGCCTGCCGGATCGGGTGCGGGGGGAAAACCGTCATTTCTGGGCTGACGTGACCAAGGGCATCCGCATCTACACCCGCACCCCCCGCCTGCGGGGGTTGATGGTGATGGAGGCCGCCGTCGCCGCAGCCGGGGCCATGGTCTATGTCAACACGGTAGTTCTGGTGCAGGCGCGGCTGGGGCTGGATGAGCAAGCCGTGGCTCTTGCCTTTGCGGGTTTTGGCGCGGGGTCGATGCTGGCGGCGTTGCTGCTGCCGCGCATCCTCGAGCGGCTGTCGGACCGCCCGGTGATGATCGGCGGCAACTTACGCACCAACTACACTTTCTCCACCACCTGTATATAAAATTATTCTTATTCGATTTTTTTTTTTTTCGCTTTTTTGCTTTTTATTTGTGTTGGTTTTTAAAT
>JBBRCF010000105.1:0-12071 GCA_038205135.1 Rhodobacterales bacterium | reverse complement strand
TGGGTCGCAACGGACAGGGCAAATCGACGCTGGCGAAATTGCTGTCAAACCGCCTGCCCGTGTTGTCGGGGTCGCTGGTGAGGTCGTCGAAACTGCGGATCGGGTTCTTTGCCCAGCATCAGGTCGACGAACTGTTCATCGATGAAACCCCGATCCAGCACCTGCAAAGCGCGCGCCCCGGCGAACATCAGTCAAAACTGCGTGCCCGTCTGGCCGGGTTCGGCCTTGGCGCGGATCAGGCTGAAACCGTGGTGGGCCGCCTGTCCGGCGGACAAAAGGCGCGGTTGTCGCTGCTGCTGGCCACGCTGGATGCGCCGCACCTGCTGATCCTCGATGAACCGACCAACCACCTGGACATCGAAAGCCGCGAGGCGCTGGTCGAGGCGCTGACTGCCTATTCCGGCGCGGTAATCCTTGTCAGCCATGACATGCACCTGCTGTCGCTGGTCGCAGACCGGTTGTGGCTGGTGAAAGACGGCCGCGTGACGCCTTACGAAGACGATCTGGACGCCTACCGCACCATGCTGCTGACGCAGGACGGCCCGCCAAAGCCCGAAAAGAACTCGGAAAAATCAGGCGCGAAAGATGGCGCGAAACCGGCAAAAGCCGTCAGCCGCGATGCCGCGCAGACCTTGAAGGCTGAGATTCGCAAAGCCGAAGAACGTCTGGAAAAACTGGCCGAGATGCGCACGAAAATCTCGGCCATCATGGCCGATCCGCGGCTATACGACGAATCCCGCCGGGCCGATCTGGAAATCTGGAACCGCAAATTCGCCGAACTCGAAGCCGCTGAAGCCAAGGCCGAGGCACTGTGGCTGGCAGCGCAGGACCGGCTGGAGACGATGGCGCAGGGCTGACGGGTGCCGCAGCGGGCCCGCCCCGCGCCGGCCACTTGCCATTTTCAGGCCGTGTCGGGGCCATCGCCATCTGGCGCGACGTCCCATGACCGCGCCAGATGCAGCGTCAGCAGGTTCTTGTAGCGCCGTTGCCGGCGTCGGGCCTTGGCCCCCGTGGCCCGCCAATCGGCCCGTTTGTCCTGCACGACATCCTGCAGATCATCGGCCACGCCGATCCTCCCCGCGTCGGAAATGGAGGTGCGCCTTGCCATGACCGGGTTTTAGGCGGCAAAGGGACGGCGGCAATACAGCGCCGCCCGCTTTCCGCTGTTGCGGCATCGCCCGCTGGCTTGATAACAGGGCGCATGGACATCGCATTTCTTATCACCGCCTTTGCCACGCTTTTTGTCGTGATCGATCCCATCGGTCTGGCACCCTTGTTCGTGGCGCTGACCCAGGGCGACACATCACGGGAACGCCGCGTCATCGGGCTGCGGGCGTGTTTGGTGGGCTTTGGCATTCTGGCGCTGTTTGGTCTGTTCGGCGAGGCGCTGCTGGGCTTTGTCGGGATCCGCATGCCGGCATTTCGCATCGCGGGCGGCATTCTGTTGTTTCTGACCGCGCTGGACATGCTGTTCGAACGTCGTACCAAACGGCGCGAAGACAGCGCCGAAGACCGCCCGGATCCTTCGATCTTTCCGATCGGAATCCCGCTGATCGCAGGACCGGGTGCGATTGCCACCATGATCCTGCTGACCGCGCAATCCCCGGGGCTGACCGGTTATCTGACCGTGCTGGCGGTGATGGCGTCGGTGCTGGTGATCGTGTTCGCCCTGTTCCTGATGGCGGGGACGATCGAACGGATCCTTGGCCGGACCGGGACCAACATCGTCACCCGGATCCTTGGCATGCTGCTGGCGGCGCTGGCGGTGCAATTCGTGATCGATGGCCTGCTGGCGTTCGGATTTGGCGGCTGACGCTGGCATCGACGATGCAGCGCGCTTATGTTCTGCTGCGGAGGGTGACATGACAACAGACGACTGGGCCAGACTGGGTTATCTTGCGCTGCTGGCGACCGCGCTGGCGGGCTGGTTCATGGCGCAGGCGCGGGCCAACCTGTCGCGCACCTTGCAACAGGCGGCAGTCTGGGCGTTGATCTTTCTGGGGGTGATCGCGGTCGCGGGGCTGTGGGGTGACATCCGCAAGTCGGTGTTGCCGACGCAAGCCGTCGTCACCGACAGTGGCCAGATCGTGCTGCCGCGCGGGCCGGACGGGCATTTTCACCTGACCGTCGCCGTCAATGGCGCCGCAATCGGGTTTATCGTCGATACCGGCGCCACCGATCTGGTGCTGAACCGCGCCGATGCAGTCCGCGCCGGGTTTGTCGAGGCGGACCTCGCCTTTGTCGGGCGCGCCCGCACAGCGAACGGTCAAGTCAGGACCGCCCCCGTGGTGATCGACCGGCTGGAGGTCGGCGGCATCGTGGATCTTGGCGTGCGCGCGTCTGTCAACGAAGGCGACATGGCCGGGTCCCTGCTGGGCATGTCCTATCTGTCGCGCTTTTCCCGGATCGAAATCGCCGGCAACCAGTTGGTCCTGACGCGATGACCGCCGATCAGATCATCGCCGCCCTGGACCTTGCGCCGCACCCGGAGGGTGGCTGGTTCCGGCAGACGTGGGCGGCCGGCGCGGCCGCCGGCCAGCGTCCCAGCGGCACCGCTATCCTGTTCCTGCTGAAAGCCGGTGAAAACAGCCACTGGCACCGGGTAGACGCAACCGAGATCTGGTTCTGGCACGCCGGAGCCCCCCTGATCCTGTCACAGGCGGCCACGACGGCCGGACCGGCCGAGGACGTGGTGCTGGGTCCGGACATCGGCGCGGGGCAACTGCCGCAGCGCATCGTGCCCGCCGATCACTGGCAAGCCGCGCGCACCACCGGGGATTGGACGCTGGTCAGTTGCACGGTGTCACCGGGGTTCCGGTTCGCGGGCTTTTCGCTCGCTGCGCCGGGGTTCGACATTCCGCGAGGCTGATCCGCGCCAGAACCGCCGGGCTGCGGCTGAATTTCGCCGATCGCCCCACCTCATTTGGCCCCCTGCTGGTGCGAAACACAGAAATCATAGGTTTTTTAAGGTTATGCCGGTAACCGCCGCGTTGCGGGACCCGCGATCACCGGGCGCCACAACCAATGGTTATTTCCCGGAAGACCCAATATAATGACCACACTAAGTTTTCCTTGTGATGAGTTCGATCGCCGTAGCGACCAGATGCCGGTCGCTGCTTTAAGAAATCCAACCCGAGGCCCCCCCATGACCCATATGACCAACCATTCGGGCGAAGCCCGGCCGCTGCGGCACAATGCGATGTCTGACGGTCAGACACCCAGGGTGCCGCGCGTGGTCTGGAAGATCGTTAACCTGCTGGCACCCGTCATGGCCGGTATCATGATCGCCGTTCTGGTCACCGGGGTTCTGACCGGTCTGATACTGATGGCCGGGTAGTCGCACCCGGTCCACCAGAACATCTCCACCATCACCATTGCGTTCTACACCGATCGACCGGCGCCGCGTCCCCTGACGCGGATCGCCAGCGGTTACTGGATCACCAGTTCCGGCCCCATCACAAGGGTCGGCAACCAGGTGGACAGGGCCGGGATATAGGTGACCATCATCAGGAACACAAAGAACACGCCCAACAGCGGCAGCGACGCCTTGACCACCCGCATCATCGACATGTTGGCGATGCCCGAGGTGACAAACAGGTTCAACCCAACCGGCGGGGTGATCATGCCGATTTCCATGTTCACCACCATCATGATGCCCAGATGGATCGGGTCGATTCCCAAGGCCATCGCAATCGGAAACACCAGGGGCGCAACGATCACGATCAGGCCCGACGGTTCCATGAACTGCCCGCCGATCAGCAGGATCACGTTGACGATGATCAGGAAGGTAATCGGACCCAGACCCTGCCCCAGCATGAAATTGGCAATCTGCTGCGGGATCTGTTCGTCAGTCAGCACATGTTTCAGGATCAGCGCGTTTGCGATGATGAACATCAGCATGATCGTCAGCTTGCCCGCATCCAACAGCGTGTTGCGGGTGTCGCGGTGGAAAAACCCGGTGACCAGCGCATAGGGCGCGCGGATCAACGATAGCGGGCGACCGCCGTCGCGGCCCTTGAGCGGTCCCATGTCACGATAGACAAATAGCGAGATCACACAGGCATAGATGGCGGCGACTGCGGCGGCTTCGGTCGGCGTAAAGATCGCGCCGGTGACGCCGGGGATGCCATAGATGCCCACCATGATGATGACGATCAGCATCAGACCCCAGAACGCATCGGCAAAACTGGCGCCAACCTCGCCCCAGCCCAGCCATTCGCCCTTGGGCATGTTATAGACCCGCGCCATGATATAGATCGCGGTCATCAGCATGGTGCCCGCCATCAGGCCGGGGATCACACCCGCCAGAAACATCCGCCCGACCGACACGTCAGTTGCGCTGGCATAGACCACCATCACGATGGAGGGCGGGATCAGGATGCCCAGCGTGCCGGCGTTACAGATCACGCCAGCGGCAAAATCCTTGGTATAGCCCGCCCGGACCATGGCCCCGATCACGATCGACCCGATAGCCACGACGGTTGCAGGGCTGGACCCTGACAGGGCGGCGAACATCATGCAGGCCAGCACCCCCGAAATCGCCAGCCCACCGCGCAAGTGCCCGACACAGGCGACCGAGAACCGGATGATGCGTTTTGCGACCCCGCCCGTGGACATGAACGACGAGGCCAGCACAAAGAACGGGATCGCCAGCAGCGTGTAATGCCCGGCCATCGCGTTATAAAGCTGCGCCGCGACCGACCCCAGCGAGGTGTCGGAATACGCCAGCAGCACCACCATCGACGACAGGCCCAAAGAAATCGCAATCGGAACCCCGATCAACATCAAGCCGATGACAAGGGTAAAAAGAACCATTACTTCCATGGCTTAACGCGCTCCCCGGATTTTCGGATCGGTGGATTTCAAATCCTCGGCTTGCGCTTCGGCGACGGCGTCTTCGGCCTCGTGGCTGACGATCAGGCTGTCACGCTTGCCCTGCACGATCTCGATGGTGGCCTGCACAATGCGCAGCAGCATCAGCGCACCGGCAACGGGCAACATGGTATAGGGGATGACGCGCGGCAGTTTGGAATAGGTCTCGCCCTGATTGATCAGGTCTTCAAGAAAGCGGAACAAGCCCAGCATCGGCACCTGATCTGTTTCAAAGAATGCCTGATCGCGGGTGCTCGGGTCAAACCCGGTCGGGAACCAGCGCCCGGTGGTCTTGTCCATCCCGGCAAAGGGGGCCCAGTAATCCCACGCGCCTTTCAGTATCAGCAGCGCATAGACGATGCACAGCACCGCCGCGATCAGCGCAAAGATGCGCCGCCATTTCGGCCCGGCCAGATTGGTGACCGCGTCCACCCCCAGATGCGCGGTGATCTTGAACCCGTAGGCGATGCCGAACAGCACCAGCCACGCGAACAGGATCAGCACCACCTCAAGGCCCCAGATCACCATCGAGTTGAAGATATAGCGCAGAATGACGTTGACGAAGGTCAACAGCGTCATCAGCCCCAGCAGTACTGCAATGGCGGTTTCTTCGAAATCGTGCACGATCTGGCCCAACACGCCCTTGGGGCGGTAGGCGGAATGCCCGGACATGGCGTCCCTCCCTCAACGGTTCGCGGTGAAAATGCGGATGCGCAGCGCGCGGCTGAACAGGCGGCCCCGCTTTGGGACCGCCTGTGCATCTGGCCTTAGTGCTTGGCGTTGATCACCTGTGCGGCGGCGATGTTCTCGGCACCGACTTCGGCTTCGAACTGCGACCAGACCGGCTTCATCGCATCGACCCAGGCCGTACGCTGTGCTTCGTCCAGCGTGACGATCTTGCCACCGGCCGCCAGGATCGCGGCGCGGGCTTCGTCGTCCACCTGCAAAACGGCGGCGTTACGGTCATTGGTCACCTCGGTGATGATGGTGTCCAGTTGCGTGCGCATGTCCGCGGGCAGGCCTTCCCAGAAATCAACGCTGGTCACCACCAGATAGTCGATGATGCCATGGTTGGTTTCGGTGATGCCGTCCTGCACTTCAAAGAACTTCTGGCCAAAGATGTTCGACCAGGAATTTTCTTGCCCGTCAACAACACCCGTCTGCAACGCGCCATATACCTCGGCAAAGGCCATCGGCTGTGCGGTTGCGCCCAGCGCGTTCATCTGCGCGACCAGCACATCAGACGGCTGCACCCGGAATTTCAGGCCTGCCGCATCTGCAGGCAGAACCAGCGGCTTCTTGGCCGAAATCTGCTTCATGCCATTGTGCCAGAACTCCAGACCCAGCACGCCGCGGCGCACCATCGACTGTTTCATCGCCAGACCGGCTTCGGAATTCTGGAATTCGTCGACAGCCGCGATGTTCTTGAACATGAACGGCAGGTCGAACAGGCGGAACTGCTTGGTGATCGGTTCGAACAGCGACAGTGAGGGCGCGGCGAATTGCACATCGCCCTGTAGCATGGCTTCCAGCACCTTTTCGTCGGTGTAAAGCGTCGAGTTCGGGAACACCTCCATGCAGGCCTTGCCGTTCATCTCGGCGTTGACCCGATCAGCCAGCAACTTGGCGGCAATTCCTTTGGGGTGTTTGTCGGTGTTGGTGACGTGGCTGAACTTCATTACGATCTCGCCCGCGTCGCAGGCGGCGGCCGCAACTTGTGCGGTCATGGTCAGGGCAAGCGCCATCGCGGCGCCGGTCAAAAACGTCTTCATAATTATCCTCCCTAGGGTCTTTATTGGCAGCCTCTTTGCAAAGGTTGCTGCATGCCAGTTGTGTCATGGTGGTGACGGTTATCAAGACAAACCAACCAACCCGTCAAGCATTTATAAAATTGCATTATTTTCATGGGCTTGTCGCAGGTCATTCACGTCGTTTGGCCTCGGGATCACCAATTTGTGTCAATTCCCGCGCAACCTTTTGCGCATTTCGCGCCAGTTTCGGCGCGGAAATCGCCGACCGCTGCGGCCACCAAGTGCAACATGCCTCTATTGCAATACCTGGGCCGACACAACTTGCACCCGGCCGGCAGACAGGCCATGGTCCGCAGCGACAGGGTTCTGGTTGCCACCCAGCCAGCGACCCGCAGCGCGTCCCAAGAGGGAGCCATGGAACAGGTGATGCGTGACCAGGACGGCCCCCCGCCCCAATCTGGTGGTGATCAGTTTTGACGATTGCGTGGCGGTCTGGAAATACCGTTCCGTTTTTGGCCAGACCCTGCAAACCCCCAACCTTGACCGCATCTGCGCCCAATCGACGGCATTTCACGCCGCCTACACGCAGGCGCCGCTGTGCGGGCCATCGCGCGCCAGCTTCATGTCCGGCAAATCGCCACACCAGTTGGGGGTTTTCACCAACAAGGTCAACGTGTTCGACCGCATCCCCGCAGCAGACATGTGGCCCCACCGGCTGCATGAACAGGGCTGGTTCTGTTCGTCCGGCGGCAAGGTGCATCACGGCTTTCGCCCGCTGGCTCCGGCGGTGCATGACGTCCTGTACGACGATGAGCGCAAACATTTCCGCATCGGCACCAAGCTGCCAAAGCACCGCGCGCAGGCAGCACTTGGCGGTCATGGCGGCGGCAAGGTGACGCTAGATGCCAGCGACGACATCCGCTATTACGATGCGAATGCGGCGGCGTCTTTCGCAGAATTTCTGGACACCTACGACCGCCCAGCGCCGTTTTACCGCGAGGTCGGGTTTTTCGGGCCGCACACGCCCTTCATCACGCCGCTGCGGTTCAAGAAGATGTACAAGTTCGGCCAGTTCACCCAGCCCGACGCCTGGCGTGATGGCTGGGATCACAATGCCTTTGCCGATGCCTACATGATCGAAAACATGGACAGCACCAAGTTAATGCACTGGCAGAAAAGTGTGCGCAACTATTTTGCCGCCGTCAGCCATGTCGATCATTATCTGGGTCAGGTCTGGGACGCGCTGAAATCGTCACGCCATGCCGACACCACGCGGGTGGTGATCCTGTCCGACCATGGTTTTCATCTGGGCGAGAAAAACCGGTTCCGCAAATCCTCGATGTGGGAACAGGTGGCGGGGGTGCCGCTGATCCTGCATGACCCGGCGCAGCCCGTGGCACGGGAGGTGACGGATCCGGTGGCGCTGATCGATGTCGGCCCCACCGTGATGGACTGGTTCGGCCTGCCGCCGCTGGCCGACAGCCCGGGCCGATCGCTGGTGCCCTGCCTGTCGGGCGCACAGCCGCAGGACCGCCCGATCCCGATCTTTTTCAATGGTGCGACGGGCATCCGCTGGGGGGATTTCCGGTTCATCCGCTATCCCGACGGCAGCACCGAATTGTTCGATTTGGTCGTCGATTGGTGGGGGATGGAGAACCTCGGCCCCGACCATCCCGCCTATGCCCCGATGGCCGCCGCGCTGGAAGCATGCTTGCCCGACTGGCATGCCCCGATGTCCGGCGAATTCGTTGCGCCGGACCCCGACGACGATGAAGACGCCGAAGGTGACTGATCTTACGGTCACCACCGGATGCAGCTGTGGTCGGCCGACCCCGTCGACCAAGGCGGCCCCCGGTTTGACTTCGGACCGGGTTCGTGACCCGAACATCGCGCCGGTCCCGACCCCTCTGGCGCCCCAAACGTCGGCCTTTCTGCACCTGCATTCCCGGCCCGCTCATGCGCTGCGGATCCCCGGTGGGCACGCTTGGCTAGGCACCCAACGGGCCGAAATCGCGGCGGATGGCGAGGCGCCGCTGCGACAGGTCCGGCTGGCCCCGTTCCTAATGGCGGAAACCGCGGTGTCCAACGCCGAATTTGCCGCCTTCGTCGCCGCGACCGGCCATGTGACCGATGCGGAACGCCTTGGCTGGTCCTTTGTGTTCTGGTCCCTGCTGCCCGACCACACCCCCCCAACGCAGGCCATCGCGGATGCCGAATGGTGGCGCCGGGTCGATGCCGCCACCTGGCGTGACATCGCCGGGCCGAACACCGCAGCCGCATTGTGGCACCCTGATCACCCGGTGGTGCAGGTGTCGTGGCATGACGCTTGCGCCTATGCCGCCTGGGCGGGCGGGCGCCTGCCGCGCGAGGCGGAATGGGAACATGCCGCGCGCGGGGGCCTTGGTGATGTACGCTTTCCCTGGGGGGACCGCGAACCGGACGACACCGGATTTCTGCCCTGCAACATCTGGCAGGGCCAGTTTCCAGTCCGCAACACCGCCGCCGACGGCCATTCCGCCACCGCGCCGGTCGTCAGCTATGCCCCGAACGGCTACGGGATCTACAATCTGGCGGGGAATGTCTGGGAATGGGCGGCGGACCGGTTCGGGGTGCCGTCGCTGCGCAAGGACGCCCGCGCGCGGGCCGCGGCGCTGCGTGGGTTTCGCGTGCTGAAAGGCGGATCCTACCTATGCCACCGCAGCTATTGCTATCGCTACCGGATCGCGGCGCGGTCGGCCAATTCGCCCGACAGCACCACCTGCCATCAGGGATTTCGCATGGTCTGGGACCTGCCACGCGGCGGGTAAGGCCGCGCAGGCGTTGCATTGGCGGTCCCGCTTCCGCTGGCACGGGGTCCGCCACCGCCACCCCCCAAAGTGTTGCAACGCGTGGCCCCTATCGGGACAACCGGCGGTCCATTGCACGGGCCCCAGCCTGTCGGCCCTTGCCTTGACCCGAGCGACAGCGTTCTGTCACGCCATGCTGACGCTTGTACAATCACCGACCGACCCGGCCTTCATCGCCGACCCCTATGCGTTCTATGACCGGGCGCGGGCGGGTGGCGCGTTGTTCTGGTGGCAAGATTACGCCCTGCCCTGTGCCGTCAGCCATGCCGCCGTGCAGGCGATCCTGCGCGACCGACGGTTCGGCCGGGCCTGGCCCGCCGGGATGGAACCGCCGATCCCGGACCATCTGGCGCCGTTTTACGCCGTCGAGGCGCATTCCATGCTGGAACTGGAACCACCGCGTCACACCCGGCTGCGCGGGCTGGTCCTGCACGCCTTTACCGCACGGCGAATCGCGGCGCTGGCTCCAGAAATCGCGGCGCTGGCACGGTCGCTGGCGGATGCGATGCCGGACGCCCCGCATGACCTGCTGGACAGTTTTGCCAGGCCTCTGCCAGTCACGATCATCGCGCGGCTGCTGGGTGTGCCCACGGACATGGGACCGCAACTGCTGTCCTGGTCGAACGCGATGGTGCGGATGTATCTGGCGCAGCGCAGCCCGGCGGATGAAACAGCGGCCGTGGCCGCCACGGTGGCCTTTGTCGATTTCCTGACGCGGCACATCGCGGCGCGCCGCGCGCGACCCGACGATGACCTGATCACCCATCTGATCGCCGCCGAAGACCACGGCCAGCGCCTGAGCACCGACGAGATGATCGCGACCTGCATCCTGCTGCTGAACGCGGGCCACGAGGCGACAGTGCATACCATCGGCAATGGCGTGCGGCTGTTGCTGACCGAAGGCGTGGTGCCGACGCCCGACACGGCGCCGGCGGTGGTCGAGGAAATAATGCGCCACGACCCGCCGTTGCACGTGTTCACCCGCATCGCGCAACAGGATGTGACGCTGTTTGGCCACGCATTTGCGCAAGGCGACCGGGTGCAGGTGTTGCTGGGCGCGGCGAACCGCGACCCCGCGATCTGGACCGATCCGCAGCGGTTCGATCCCGGACGGTTCGCTTTGGACAAGGGCCCGCAACATGCCGCGTTCGGCGCGGGGCTGCATTTCTGTCTGGGCGCGACACTGGCCCGGCTGGAATTGCAGATCGCCCTGCCGATCCTGTTCGCGCGCCATCCGCGCCTGCGGCCGGCGGGGCCCGCACCCTGGCGAGATGCCTATCATTTTCATGGTCTGGAAACCCTGCCGGTACGCACGGATTGAGCGTCGAGCGGGGCGCTGCCCCCCGCCCTTCCGGGCTCACCCCGGGGTATTTTCGAACCAGAGAAGCCTCAGTCGCGCGGATGCAGATAGGTCAGAGCGGCAATGCGGTGGTCGCCTTGATTTCCTCCATGCTAAGCAGTGCGGTCACATTGTAGATCTTTACCTCGGAAATCAGCGACTGGTAGAACGTGTCATAGGCGCGGGCGTTTCGCACCCGGACCTTCAGGATATAGTCAATCTCGCCGGCCAGCCGGTGCGCCTCCTGCACCTCGGGGCGGGTCAGAAGCGCGTTCAGAAACCGGTCCTGCCAGGATTTTTCGTGTTCGGACGTGCGGATCAGCACGAAGAAACAGGCCTCGAACCCCAGCGCCTCGGCGTCGGCGGTGACGCGGGCGGGACCGATGATGCCGGCCTCGCGCAGTTTGCGGATGCGATTCCATACCGGCGTCTTTGATGACCCCACGCGGCGGGCGATGTCATCCAGCGACCGGTCGGCATCCTGTTGCAACTCGATCAGGATTTTCCGGTCGATGTCATCGATCTGGACAGTCATTCTGCTTTCTCCGGGGTTTGGGAAAATAGTCTCGTCAAGGGCTGGATTATTGCGGTTAATAGCCTTTTCTTCAAGGCAATATGGCATCGGGATGGAAATATGTTCTATAAACCAGCCAGTAACCCGTGGAGACGCGCCATGATGCAAGAGACCTTTGCCACACCGTTCGGTCGTGTCGATTTTGTCGGCGCCGGTCCGGGCGACCCGGAATTGCTGACGCTGCGTGCGCTGCGGCTGTTGCAGGCGGCGGATGTGGTGCTGCATGACCGGTTGGTGCCTGCCGCCATTCTGGCGCTGGTGCCTGCGACCGTCCGGCTGGTTGATGTCGGCAAGGAGGGGTTTGGCCCTGCGGTGCCGCAAACCGCGATTTGCGACCGACTGGTGACTGAAGCGCTGGCCGGGCATCAGGTGGTGCGGCTGAAATCCGGCGACGCCGGCGTGTTCGGGCGGCTGGACGAGGAAACGGCGGCGCTGCATGACGCAGGTATCGCGTTCGGCGTGACGCCCGGCATCACGGCGGCGGTGGCGGCGGCGGCGAGCCTCGGACAAAGTCTGACCCGGCGCGGCCGCAACTCGGGTCTGCGGCTGTTGACCGGGCATGATGTGGCGGGATTCGCCGATCATGACTGGCGGGCGCTGGCACGGCCCGGTGAGGTGGCGGCGATCTACATGGGCAAGCGCGCGGCGCATTACATCGCCGGGCGGCTTGCGATGCATGGTGCGGCGCT
>JBBRCF010000104.1:0-12174 GCA_038205135.1 Rhodobacterales bacterium | reverse complement strand
GGCGAACGGCCCCTGCGTGTCGGACTCGACGACCCACAGGTCGGCCTGCGGAGCTTTGACGATGTTCAGCGCATCGGCCACTAGGCCATTGTAAATGCCCATCATCGCCAGCACGACCGTCATCAGCAGCCCCAGTCCAAGACAGGTCAGCAGGAACCGGAACAGGTTGTGACGCACGTCACGCAACGCAAGGTTCATGGTGCATCCGCCGCGATGCGGGCCAGCCGGCCGTCTGTCGCACCCTTGACCGGGCTGGCCACGATCTGCGCGCCTGCGGGCAGGCCTGACACGACCTCGACCCGGCCATCTTCAGTGCGATGGCCAAAGATCAGCGGTGCCTGGGACAGCCGCCCGTCCTGCACCACCCAGACCCGGCCCTGATGGCCATCGAAACCGGTCACGGCGATTTCGGGAACGAGCATTGCATCGGTCAAAGTGGCGACCGTGATCCGCACTTCGGCCTGTTCCCCCAGAAATATCTGGGTGGGACAATCGGCGCAGGTGATCCAGACCCGGCGTTCCTCGTTCACGCGGTCGCTTTCGATGCCGATTCGGGTCACTGTGCCGCTGAACACCTGATGCGGCAGCGACCGCAGCCGGATCTCGGCCGGCTGCCTCAGGGCCAGTTCGCCGGCGCGGCCTTCGTCGATATAGCTTTGGACCCAGACCGTTGTCGGGTCCATCAGGGTATAGATCGCGTCCCCCGCCCGCACCACGGTGCCGGCTTCGGCATGGCGTTCGACGACCACGGCATCGAACGGGGCGGCCAGTGTGTGATGCGCCAGCAGCGTCTGTTCATAGCGCAGCGCAGCCCGCGCATCGGTGCCCTGCGCCGCGATCACGGCGACATCGCTTTCCGCCACCGTCAGTTCCGCCGCTGCGACATCGACGTCGCGCTGCGCTTCTTCGGCGGATTTCGTGGCGACCGCGCTGCGCGCGACAAGTTCCTGTTGCCGGGCGTTGGCGACCGCCCGCTGCGCCAGCACCGCGCCCGCCCGGGTCACGTTTGCCTCGGCTTTCAACACCGCGGCGGCGGCGGCGGCGACGCCAGCTTCGGCGCGGGCCACCCGTGCCTGTTGTTCGGCGGGGTGCAGCCGGGCCAGAACCTGACCTTTTGTCACAGAATCGTTGCTGTCCACCAGCATGTGAGACAGCGCCGCGCCGACCTCGAACCCGATCCTGGACACGATCCGCGCCTCGACCGTGCCCAACCCGTAAATCCGCACCGGCATGTCCCGGGCCGTGGTGACCACGCGCACCGGCAACGGGCGTTCGGTCAGAAAGAACCAGCCGCCGGCGGCAACCGCGCCAAGGGCCGCAATGGCGAAAACAGTGCGGCGCGCCGGGAATTTCATGTGGGCTTCTCCATCGGGGTCTGCGGGCGGAACAGGGCGATCTGGCAGGCCAGCAGGCGACCGCCTTCGTCCTCCAGATCAAAGGCGCGCTGACCAAGCGACCAGCGGATCGCAAGGCCCTGTACCAGTGAAATCAGCAGAATAGCTGCATCTTGCGGCACCAGATCGGCGCGAAACTCGCCCTGATCGCGGCCTTGCGTCATGGCTGCGACCAACAGGGTTTGAAACCGGGTCATCAACGCGAGGAACTGTGCGCGCAGGGTGGCATTCTCGGTCTGCAATTCGCGGGAATGCAGAATGGCCGGGATCGCCGGATGGGCGGCGATCTGGCGCAGTTGCACGGTGATCAGGGCGGTGACCCGCTGTTGCGGGGCCGGGTGATCGTCCAGACAGGTCTGCCAGGCCGCCGTCATCTGGTCTGCGATCTGCGCGGCAACTGCCAGCCACAGATCCTGTTTGGTCGGAAAATGGCGGAAAATGGCGGGCTGGGACAGACCTACGGCCGTTGCCACGGCTTGGGTCGTCAGGCGGTCCGGCCCCAGTTCGTCGGCCAGCCGCAGCATTGCCGCCACGATTTCGGTCTTGCGGTCATCGGCGGATTTGCGCATCGGGGCGCTCACTTAGTGAGTTATTGATTACTCACTATCTCATGACACGGCAGGCCTGTCAATCTGCACCGGCTGCGGCTTCGGGGTGCCACCATACGTTATCGCACGCGCGCAGGGTCTGCCGAAACGGGCAGGGCAAAGCCGCTGCACTGGCGTCACGTCGTTCACATCGGCAGATCAAGCGAGAAGATCAAGATCTGGCCACCATTGTCGGCCCTTGATGCTTTCACCGCGCCGCTGCTTTCGCCACGCTGCTGCAGCACACCGATCAGCGTTTTGCCATTAACCGGGATCGTCGCTTCTATCGCGGCCTGACCGGTGCCGGCGATTTCACCCATGCTGTAGAAACGGCCGTCGGGCTTTTTGGCCACCAGTGCCGTGATGTCCCAGGTGCCCGAAAATTCCGACGATGTCGCCCGGGAAAACGTGCCGCCATAGGCCGACGCGCGCGCCGCGGCGCGCGGGTTGTTGGCGCCGCCGCCCATGGCCAGAAAATGGCCCTTGCCGGGTTCGACCAGTTGCATGGTTTCGGGGTTGATCTTTAGCGCATACTTGCGTTCGCCCAGCTTGTTGCCGCTGTCTTCGTCTACGATCAGGACGTCGCCGTCCGACCCCTTGATCCAGTGCAGACCGTCCGGCGCGACCATCTGCGCGCGGCCGTCCGACCAGGTGGCATGCGTGCCTTCGCCGCCATGCTTGATGCCCTTGTCAGCGACATCCAGCGTCAGCGCACCGTCATAGCCGCCCAGAACGCGGGTCACGGTCGCGTCCAGCGTGGCGGGCAATCCGCCGGCGGCGCCGTCAAGCTGTGACTTCAGGTTGCCCAGATCGATGGCCAGCATGCCGCCCTTGTCGGTCAGGTTCTGCACCCAGCGATGCCGGGTGATGTCTGGGTCCACGGCGGGATGTTCGGTCTTGGCGTCACCATTGAAAAACAAGTGCCCGGCTGGCTGTTCTTCGGCCATCTGCCATTTGAACACCTCGGTGTCCTTTACGGCCACTGGTTTGTCCCAGCCGCCCCAGACATATGAGGTGGGCACGAAACTTGCCGCAAAGTGGTTCGGTGCGGCGGGGTTGGTGTGATAGGCCTCCATCATCTTGGCCTTCGGGCTGACCTCGGTGATGCCCAATGCGGCATAGGCGTCAGTGGCGACAGCCATGCCGTAAATCTTGCCATGCAGCAGGCCGTTGCGGGCCAGAAACCGGTCCCGTGGCGCTGCGTCGGCGGCCAGCGGGGCGCCCGCAGCATCGACGCCCTTCTTGCCGACGTAGATCTTGAGCGGGGCGGGTTCGATATTGTGGTTATAGCCTGCCAGCACGATCACAACGTAATCCGGGTGGCCCGGGTTGATCGGCAGCAGTTTTTCGTATCCACTCTGGCCCAAACCCGGCACGGTATAGGCGGTCTGGTTGGCGATATCGACAACGACTGACGCCAGACCCATCGTGTCATTGGTATCGCCCACCGAGGTCAGCACCTTGCCGGCCTTGTCGGTGACGTTAAACATGGTCTGGATATTCCACTCTTCGGCGGTCAGCCACGCGGTGTCGGCAAAACCGATGCCCGCGCCGTATTTGTTGGCGGGTTCGTAATAGGCCCCGCAATAGGAATTGACAAAGAAATCAGCCGCGTCGAGTTCCATGCCGGGGGCGAAATCGATCATCACGCCGTTCGGCAGGGTCTGGTTGCCCCAGACGCCCCCCGCGGATTTTGGCACGACCTCGTTGCCGAACACGTCGAAGATACGATTGTACAGATGGCCCGACGCCTTGACGATGGTCGATGCGGCGGCGTCGTTTGACAGGAATTCGGCCAGACCGGCGCGGTCATAGTCGATGGTATGGATATGCGATCCGGTAAAGGTCGCGCCCGACAGCATTTCCTGCGGATAGGTTTCCGACGACATCGGGCCGTAGCTTTCGGATTGGTAGGCGACGCGGACGGTCGTGTCATCGATCAGCCAGGCCGCCTGCCCATCAGGATAGCCGGTCAGCGCCTTGCCATTGGCCGGGTCGATTTCGCCGACCGTGGCCAGCGGTTTCATCGCCGCCAGATAGGGAAACGCGGTGTCGCCGGATTTGCCGTCCATACGATCGGCCGCATCATCGGCGGTCGAGGCTTCGGCCATCACGGCGGTGACGCTGCCGATAGTGCGGATGTCGCCTGCAAGGGCCGTCGACGCCGCGGTGCCCATCAGAAGGGCGTTGAGGGTCAGCGTTTTCAGCAATGAGCGTTTCATGCGATCAACTTCTCTTGGTGATGCGGGGATCGGTGGAATGCCCGTTTCCAGTGTGCCACCATAGGATGCGAATGTGACAGCGCTGTTTCGTGCAAGCCCGGGGTGGTCGCAGCGCCCCCGGTTTTTCTAACCGTAAAGGCGTCGCCGCCTCCAGAATGCAGGCCGATGCAATCCGGCTTTATCGTTGCATTTAGTGCTGATAAATCAGAAGATTAAGCCTTGGCCGCCGACGCCGGAGGACGCAAGATTGCCGCTGATGGGCGATGCGGCTTTGCTGTCCGACTGCGGGATCGTCACTGGTCAGGCACCTTGAAACACGCGACCCGTCGACCCGGTGACACGACTCGCAAAGGCGGGCGTTCGGCGCGGCAGGCGTTGTCCGCCAGCGGGCAACGGTCAGAAAACCGGCAGCCGGGTGGCGGGTTGCGCACGTCCGGCATGGCCCCGATGATCGGCAGCGGGTCATGCGACTGGTCGACGTCCGGCACCGGGACCGCCTGAACCAGCGCGCGGGTGTAAGGGTGCAGCGGACGGGCAATCACATCGCGGGTGGGGCCATCCTCGACCACCGAGCCCAGATACATGGTGATCGTCCGTTCGCAGACATAGCGAACCAGCGCCAGATCGTGGCTGATGAACACGGCGGCAAGGCCCATCGTATCGCGCGCCTCGCGCAGCACGTTCAGGATGCCGGCGCGCACCGACACGTCCAGCATCGACACCGGTTCGTCCGCCACGATGAAATCCGGCTGGACCACCAGCGCGCGCGCCAGCACCACCCGCTGCAACTGCCCGCCCGACAATTGGTGGGGGTAGCTGTCCAGCAGGTGCAGCATGTGATCCAGTTGCACCCGGACCAGCGCCTGACCCATCAGATTGTCATGGTCGGCGACGGGCACCTGGGTGTTGAACAGCGGCTCGTACAGGCTGCGGCGGATGGTGAAATGCGGGTTCAGCGCATCGAATGGGTTCTGGAACACCAGTTGCGCGCGGCGGCGAAAGGCCAGCTCGGCCGGGCGGTCCAGATCAGACAAATCCACCCCGTCAAACCTGACGCTGCCTGCGCTGGGTTCGATCAGCTTTAGCAGCATCCGGCCTAACGTGGTCTTGCCGCAGCCGGATTCGCCGACGATGCCGATGGTTTCGCCACGCCGCAGCGTGAAACTGATGTCGCTGACCGCATCCACCTTGGGGTTGCGACCGCGCAGCACATCACCCAGCGACCGCGACAGCATAAAGGATTTCGACAGATTTTCGACCCGCAGCAATACGTCGTCGCCGGCCTTTTGCGCGACCGCCACGCCGGTCATGCCGTCACCACACGGCGCCACACGGCCGGGTCGGCGGCAAGTTGGCGCAGGCTTGCGCCTTCGTGGGCGCGGTGGCATTGCGCGAAATGGTCCGGCCCCACCTTGACCTCGGGCGGGTCCGTCTTGCAGATTTCAAGGGCAAAGGGGCAGCGCGGGCGGAACCGGCACCCCGGAGGCGTGTTCAGCAACAGGGGCGGGCCGCCCTCGATCGGCGACAGTTCGCAGTCATGATCGGCTGAAAGTTCGGGAAATGCGTTGTATAGACCGATGGTATAGGCATGCGACGGATGCGTCAGCACATCGCGCGCCGGGCCCTTTTCCACCACCTTGCCGGCATACATCACCACGACATGATCGCAGACATAGGCCACGACAGAGATGTCATGCGTGACCAGGATGACGCTGAGCCCGAATTCCCGCTGCAGCTTTGCAAAGGTATCCAGAACCTGCCGCTGGATGATGACATCCAGCGCTGTCACCGGTTCATCGGCGATCACCAGCCGCGGGTTCAGCGCAAGGGCCAGCGCAATGGACGCGCGTTGCCGCATCCCGCCCGAAAACTGGTGCGGATAATCGCGCAGGCGATTGGCCTCCAGCCCGACCATGGCGAAAAGTTGTTCGGACCGGGTGCGCGCCTCGGCTTTGGGCATGCCACCGCGTTTGGTCAGCACCTCGACGATCTGGTCGCCGACGCGCCAGACCGGGTCGAGTGCATTCATCGCGCTTTGCGGGATATAGGCGATGTCGCGCCAGCGCAGGTCATTCATCTGACGATCCGACAGTTTCAGGATGTCCTTGCCGTCAAAGATGATCTCGCCACCCGCGAAGCTGGCCACCGTTGGCATCACACGCAGGATCGACCGCACTGCCGTCGTCTTGCCGAAGCCGGATTCGCCCACCACGCCCACAACCTTGCCCTCTGGCACGTCAAAACTGATGCCATCGACCGCTTTGACCGGCCCCATCGGGGTCTTGTAGTGAATCTGCAGATCTTTGATTGAAAGCAGCATCGTTCAGCCCTTCAATTTCGGGAACAGGGCTTCTTCGTAGCCACGGCTGATGAAGAACCCGCCCATCACGACCAGCACGATGGCCAGACCGGGGGGCAGGAACCAGTTATACTGCTCTCGGCCCAGGGCCTGACTGGCATAGGCATCTTGCAGCATGTAACCCCAGCTGACCGTGTTCGACGGCCCGAACCCCAGAAAGCTGACGGCCGCTTCAGTCAGGATCGCCCAGCCGACGGCGACCGAGGTATACAGAAACGACAGCGACAGGATGTTCGGCGCGATATGCACGAACAGGATCCGCCACTGGCCCGCCCCGGTCACCCGCGCAGCCTCGACAAAGGCGCGCTCGCGCAGGGTCATCACCTGACTGCGGATCACCCGCGCCGAGTTCGGCCACAGCAGCAGTGCGATGCCCAACACGATGTTGGTCTGCGACGCGCCCAGAAATGCGGCCAGCACGATCACGAAGGGCAAGAACGGAATCCCCAGTGCAATGTCCGACACGCGCATCAGCAGGTTGTCAACCCAGCCGCCGAAATATCCTGACACCAGCCCCACCAGCGTGCCGATGGCCACCACACACATCGCTGCCGTCAACCCCACCGCAAGCGCCGACCGGGTGCCCATGACCAGTTGCGAATAGATGTCGCGGCCGCCCTGCGTGGTGCCCAGCCAATGGTCGGATGACGGGGGAAGGCTGCGCTTGAGCTGATAGGTATCCGAAAACAGGATCTCCAGCGGGCGATAATGGATCAACTGGTCGGCCAGAAGAGCCGTCAGCACGAAAAGCAGGTAGATCAGCAGCCCGATCGCGGCATAGGCATTGCGACGCGGAACCTGCGCGATGGTCTGCAATGACCGTCCGATTTCGCGCAGAAACCCGGCGCGTTTTCGCCCTGCGGACAAATCCGGCAGGCGTGCGCGGGCTGGTTGGGCGGGCACGTCGGCAAGGCCGGGCTCAGATGGACGAAGCAATGCGGATCCTCGGGTCAAGCAGGCGGTAGCTGATGTCGGCGATGAAGTTCATCGTGATCAGAACGGCGGTGATAATCAGGAACGCGCCCTGTGCCAGCGGATAGTCCGACGCAGAAACCGCATTGACCAGCAGGCGACCCAGACCCGGGAAAGAAAACACGGTTTCGACCACAACGTTCCCGCCGATGGCATTGCCCACGCCCAAGGCAAAGGCGGTAGCGACCGGCAGCATCGCGTTGCGGGCGGCGTGGTTCAACAGGATCGTCCGCGACGACAGGCCCTTCATCTTGCCCATGGTCACGAATTCTTCTTGCAGGACCTCGAGCATGTTGGACCGCATCAACAGCAGGGGCAGCCCCTGCAGATAGATCGCCAGCGTCATCATGGGCAGGATCAGGTGGTGCAGGAAATCCCAACTGAACACGCGCGCCCAGTTGCTGGAATACTGCAGGCCGACGGAATTGGCGCCGCCAGCCGGAAACCAGCCCAGATGAAAGCTGAAGAACGCCAGCAAGACCATGCCCAGCCAGAATTCGGGTGCCGCGCGGGTGGCCAAGGCGATAGGGATGCCGATGCCTTCGGCCACACTGCCCCGCCGCCAGGCCAGATAGGCCCCGGCCAGAACGCCGAACACATAGGCCAGAATCAGTGACGACAGGGTCAGGATGATGGTGTTCGGCAACGCTTCCAGCACCACATCCATCACTGGACGCCGGTGAAAGAAGCTTTGCCCAAGGTCGCCCTGCAGAAGATTGCCAAGAAAGGCAAGGTATTGCTGGAAAAGGCTTTTGTCCAAACCAAAGCGGGCGATCAGCGCCTGTTGCTGTTCCAGCGTCGATGTCTGGTCGATGAACGCGGTCAGGGGCGAGCCCGGCATCAGGCGGAACATGAAGAACAGAATCGTTCCCACGACCCACAGAACGAGGATCGAGTAGAACAATCTGGACAACACGTATCTCATGCCGGGCTCCTTGGTGTGACAAGTCGGTTGGGCGAGCGTTACTTGAGCGCTTCGGTGACACCGGCCGGATAGTTCAACCGGCCGCTGACGATGGTGTAGCCTGCATCGGCCAGCATCTTCTTCGCCAGATCCGCGCCTTGCGGCAGCGCCTCGGTAGACGCGTCATACCAGAACGGCAGCGCGGGCGAGACGTGGCTGTTGGCCGGACGCCCGAACCCGTTCCAGGCTGCGCCGGTGATCAGGCGGCGGTCAATCGCATAGGACAGGGCGCGACGGAACACCGGATCGTTGAACGGCGGGCGACGGTTGTTGAACGCCAGGAACTGAAATCCGATGTCCACGACATCCATGACTTCGATGTTGCCAGCGTCCTTGGCCGTCGACAGCAACAGTTCCGGATCGCCGGTATAGTCGGTCAGGAAGTTGATTTCACCCGACCGCACCATGCCAAGCGCGGCTTCGACGTTCAGCACCACGCGCATGATCACGCGGTCAACCTTTGGCTGCGAGAAATGGCCCTTGTCGGCGGCCAGCACGACCTCGGACTGGTTCCACCGTTCGAATTTGAACGGGCCGGACCCGACGCGGGTATCCTCGACGACCGACTCGGCCGACTCGCCGGCGGCCAAAGCGGTCAGCAACGGCGCCCAGATGTGTTCCGGGATGATGTTCAGCTTGGCGAGCGTCGAGGTTTCGAACGCCGCGTTCGGCTTGGCCAGCGTCAACGTAAACGTCCGGTCATCGACTTTTGTCATCGCCTGAATGGGATCGACAAAGGGCCGATACATCGGGGCGGTGCCCTCTTTCTTGGGCGATTCGAGCGAGAAGATCATGTCTTCCACCCGCACCGGTTTACCGTCGTGGAAGGTCATGCCGTCCCGGATGACGATGGTGGCAACCGTGCCCTCGGTGTTCCAGGTGACCGACTCGGCCGCCCATGGTTGGGGCAGGCCATCGGCCCCGATCCGCATGATCCGATCCCAGATCAGTTCGGTCATCCAGCTGTCACCGGCGCCCGAAATGTAATACGGGTTGATCGCGTTCAACTCGTTCGACACGTTCATCAACAGATCGCGCTGGGTGCCGGTCGGGTTGACGGTGATGAAGGTCATAAAGTTCTTTATCCCCAGACCGGGCGCATCCACCAGCGTCGTGCCATCGAACACGGCGGTGTTGTAGGCGTAGGATTTGGTCGGGTAGACAAGGAACGCGTAGGGCTGGTCTTCGTTGATCTTTTGCTGCGCCTGCGCCACCAGAACCTTGCGCGCGTCGCGGTTCATTTCCAGACGCTGTGCCTCGGCGATGGCATCATAGGCGGGGTTGTTGTAGCCGACAAAGTTGAACCCGGTCGCCGCATTGCTGGAATGGAACAGGTTCATGACGAATTCGTCAGGGTCCGACCGTTCCGGACGGCCGACCATCTGCCACATCGTCACATCCCACGTATCGCGGTTGTACCAGACGATGTCGGACAACTGGTTCTGGGGCAAGCCGGACACCGTGACATCAAGGCCCAGATCGCTCCAGGCTTGGGCGATCAGTTCGGCCGCCTGATATTGCTGCGGGTTCGCGGCCTGTGCGCGGCTGTAAAGCGTCAGGGCGCGCACGGGTGATGTGGACTGCGCCAGAGAAATGCCGGGCAACCCGACAAACGTGGCTGCCAGCGCAGCGAATGCGCTGGTTCCGAGAAGCTTACGACGAGTGATAGACATGATGACCTCCGAGGTGGGTGGTTAAAAGCTGCTGTTTCACTGAGTGAAATCTTGTTTTATTCACTATTGCCGATGCGTAATCTCCCGTAAACATGAATCACCAACCAAAGGAGAAATCTCTCGTCATGACGAACATCGAAGTGTCAATTTTTGAGCAGGTCACGCTGGACCACGCCTGGGATCTGGTGACCACCTTCGCGGGGCGGGAACGCTGGCGGCCTCAGGATGTCAACAGCGCGGGCGATCTGATCGCAGACCGCCTGCGCGCCCTTGGCCTGCCGGTCACGGTGCATCGCCCCGTTCTGGCGCTGTCGGTGCCTTTGTCGGCCAGTGTCACGCTGGACGGCAAGCAGATGTTCGCCAAACCGCCATCGTCATCCAAAAGCTGCCCTGACGGGGTGACAGCCGAACTGTATTACCTGCCCGCGCAAAAATCATCGCTGCGGTCCTATGACAAAAAGGCCATCGCCTTTTTCGGCGATGCGGTCGGAACCGATGCCCAGATGCGCGCGCGGGTCGCGGGCAAGATCCTGATCACCGAAGGCTTCGGCAACCCCGCCCTGACCGCCATCGCCATGGACTGGGGCGCGGCCGGTCTGATCGCCGTCAACCCGGGCGTCGATACGCATTGGGGCACCTGCACCACCGTCTGGGGTTCGCCCGATCTGGATGATTTCGGCCGCAAACCGTCGATCCCGGTGATCGCGGTGGCAAAGCCGGTGGGCGATGCGCTGATCGCCCGCGCAAAGGTCGCCGCCACCGAAGTGACCATCCGCACCGAAATGCATGAGGGCTGGTTCGAACAGGCCATCCCGGTCGTCGAAATCCCCGGCGCGGGCGCGCCAGAAAAGTTCCTGCTGCTGCATGGCCATTATGATTCGTGGGATGTTGGCGTGGGCGACAACGCCACCGGCGATGCCACGATGCTGGAAATCGCGCGGGTGCTTTGGGCGAACCGCGCTGGTCTGCACCGTTCGGTGCGGATCGCATGGTGGCCGGGACATTCGACCGGGCGCTACGCCGGATCGACGTGGTATTCCGACAAATTCGCGCTGGATCTGGACGAAAACTGCGTGATGCAGGTCAACTGCGACAGCCCCGGTTGCCGCTGGGCCACTTCGTATCACCACACCACCGCGATGCCGGAAACCTGGACGATGGTAAAGGATGTGATCGAACAGGTGGCGGGCCAGACGCCGCAGATCGCACGGCCGCATCAGGCGGGCGACTATTCGTTCAACAATATCGGGATTTCGTCGTTCTTCATGCTGTCGTCCACGATGCCGGACGATCTGCGCGCCGAAAAGGGCTACTATGCCGTGTCCGGCTGTGGCGGAAACATCGCCTGGCACACCGAAAACGATACGCTGGACATCGCCGACCGCGATATCCTGCTGACCGACATCAAGATCTATCTGGCGTCGGTGCTGCGGGTGGTGAATGCCGCCGTGCTGCCGGTGGACTGGCGCGCGACAGTGGATGAATTCGCCCGCACCGCGGCCACTTATGCGAAAGCGGGAGGCGATCTGGTCGATCTTTCCGCGGTGACCGGGGCCATCGATGGCTTGGGGGTTTCACTTGCGGCATTCTATGCTGCGGTCGACGGCGGGCGCGTGCCGGCAGACCGGGCGAATGACGTGCAGATGCGGCTGGCGCGTCTGCTGGTACCGGTCAACTACACCACCGCGCCGCGGTTCACCCATGATCCGGCGATCACCCGGGCACCCCTGCCGCTGATCGACATGGCAATGGACGTGGCCCAGATGCAGGGCGAACAGCAGCTGGTCACGCTGACCCAGATCCTGCGCGGTGCCAACCGCACCGCCGCCGCCCTGATCGCGGCCCGGCGTCTGGTCGACGCGGCCATGGCCTGAACCAACGCCCCCCGCGCAGGCCATCTTGCGCGGGGAGTGATCCTGTATTGGCAGGGGGGCGTTACTCGGCTGCGATGCGCCGGGTCACCGACCCGTCCGACCCGACGGTAACCCCGTAATCCTTTGCCG
>JBBRCF010000103.1:0-12442 GCA_038205135.1 Rhodobacterales bacterium | reverse complement strand
CCAGCCGGATCGGCATCGGCATGGCGGCCGACACCTTTGGCCCGGACGATGACATGGCGGCGCGGCTTGCCCACCGGCTGGCCGCAGGACCCATGGCCTGCGTGTTCATCGACGAGGCACAGTTTCTGACCGCCGCTCAGGTCTGGCAACTGGCCCGCGTGGTCGATGATCTGGATGTGCCGGTGATGACCTATGGGCTGCGGGTCGATTTCCGGGGCGCATTGTTTCCCGGATCAGCGGCGCTGCTGGCGCTGGCCGATGACCTGCGCGAAGTTCGCACGATCTGCCATTGCGGGCGCAAGGCGACGATGGTGGTCCGCAAGGACGCCGCCGGCCGGGTGATCACGGATGGCGCGCAGGTGCAGATCGGCGGAAATGAAAGCTACGACAGCCTGTGCCGCCGGCATTGGCGCGCGGCCACCGGCGATCCGGTGCTGACCGCGCCTGCCGCCGGTTGACGCGGGCTGACGCTGGGCCTGCTGCGTGCTAGCATTGCCTGACCCGTCTGGATGGCCCCGCATGTTACGTTCTGCCCTTGTTGCGCTGGCGATCCTGTTGCTGGCCCTGCCCGCCGCGGCAGAAACCCGTGCGCAGACCGAGGCACAGTTTCGCGTCTGGCTGGAGGATACGGTCTGGCCTCGGGCCCGCGCGGATGGCGTGCGCCGCGTGACATTCGATGCGGCGTTCGCTGGGGTGGGCCTGATGTGGGACCTGCCCGATCTGGTCATTCCGGGTGCGCCGGCGGCACCGGCGCATCGGCAGGCGGAATTTGGCGCGCCCGGTGCCTATTTCGCGCCCCGAAACGTGCAGGGCACCGCCACCGCCGGGCGCGACATGGCGCAGCGGCATGCGGCCACACTGGCGGCGGTCGAACGGCAAACGGGCGTGCCCGCGCGGATCCTGCTGGCGATCTGGGGGCGCGAATCGGGCTATGGCCGGGTCAAGATCCCGCATGACGCCTTTGCCGTGCTGGGCACCAAAGGGTTCCTTTCAACGCGCGCGGCCTATTTCACCGATGAACTGATCGCTGCGTTGCGGATCGCGGACGCGGGCCACGTGGCCCCCCGCGCGATGAGGTCCAGTTGGGCGGGCGCGCTGGGGCAGCCGCAATTCATGCCGTCGAATTTCCTGAAACACGGCGCGGATGGCAATGGCGACGGGCGCGCGGATATCTGGGGGTCGGTACCCGATACGCTGGCGTCCATCGGCGGCTATCTGGCGCATCATGGCTGGGACCGCGCGCGCGACTGGGGATTCGAGGTGGTGCTGCCCGCGTCGGTCACCTGCGCGCGGGAAGGCCCGGATCAGGCACGCGCCATCGCGGACTGGGCCGCGATGGGGATTGCGCGGGTGGGTGGCAAACCGTTTCCGGCCCGCGAGTTGCGCAGCCCCGGCTCGCTGATGCTGCCCGCAGGACGGAACGGGCCTGCCTTTATCGTCACGCCGAATTTCTATGTGCTGAAGGCATACAACAACTCGGATCTGTACGCGCTGTTCGTGGGCCATGTCGGCGACCGCATCGCCTATGGGGCCGGGGATTTCGCGGGCCAATGGGGCAAGGTCGGCGGATTGCTGCGGTCCGATGTGGCCCAGATGCAGCGCGCGCTGGAACGCATGGGCCATGACGTGGGCGGGGCGGATGGCTTGGCCGGGTTCAAGACACGTCGCGCGATCGGGCGCTGGCAACAGGCGTCGGGGCAGGCCCCCACCTGTTTTCCTTCGGCTGCGATGAAGCCGGCGCTGCGCTAGGCCCGTTCCACCAGCACCGACCCCACCGAATAGCCCGCGCCAAAGGAACAGATCACGCCCTTGTCGCCAGAAACCAGATCAGCGGAATGTTTCGCGAAGGCGATGATCGACCCCGCTGACGAGGTGTTGGCGTAATCCTGCAGGATGTTCGGCTGTTCGCCGGGGGGCGGCTCGCGGCCCAGCACCTTGCGGCCCACGTAATCGTTCATGCCCTTGTTGGCCTGATGCAGCCACAGCCGCCGCAGGTCCGCAGGGGCCACACCGGCGTCGTCCAGATGCGACTGGATATGCGCCGCGACCATCGGCAGCACTTCCTTGAACACCTTGCGGCCCTCTTGCATGAACTGCATGTCGCGGCGGTCGTCCATCTGGTCGCGGGTGCGGCGCAGAAAGCCGTTGTTGTTGCGGATGTTGTTGGAAAATTCGGTGGCGCAGCGGGTCGAGATCACGCGGAAATGCGCGCCTTGCGCGTCATCGCTGCGCTCCAGCACCGTGGCGGTCGCCACATCGCCAAAGATGAAATGGCAATCGCGGTCGCGCCATTCCAGATGGCCCGAGGTGATTTCCGGGTTCACCACGATGGCGCGGCGCACCGACCCCGACCGGATCATGTCGGCCGCCGCCTGAATGCCGAAGGTGGCAGAAGAACACGCCACGTTCATGTCGAAAGCGAACCCGCCCGCGCCCAGCAACTGCTGGATTTCAATCGCCACCGCCGGATAGGCGCGTTCCAGATTGGACGCGGCGCAGATCACCAGATCGACCTCGGCCCCGTCGCGCCCCGCCTGCGCCAGCGCGGTGCGGCAGGCGTCCAGCGCGATTTCGGCCATGATGCCCGGTTCATCATCGGTCCGCGGCCGCAGGTGCGGATACATCCGGGTGGGGTCCAGCACGCCCGATTTGTCCATCACATGGCGCTGTTCGATGCCCGACGCCTTCAGGATGAATTCTGTCGAGGAATGCGGTTTCGCGGCCAGCGATCCCGCTGCGATGGCGTCGGCATGTTCCGTGTTCCACAGATCGGCATGCGCGTTGTAGCTGGCCACCAGTTCTTCGTTGGTGATGACCTGTTCGGGGGTAAAGACCCCGGTTCCGGTGATGGCAGGCTGGTGCATCGGTCACTCCTGATTTGCGCGCTGATCGCCTGTTGGGGGGGGCGGTGGTCAAGCCCTATGGCACCGCATTCGGCAAGGTGCGCCCCGCCAGATGCGCGTCGATATTGTCCAGCACCATTGCGCCCATGGCATCGCGCACCTCGGCGGTCGAGGTGCCCATATGCGGCAGCAGCACCACGTCGTCGCGCATGCGCAGGGCGTCAGGGACATGGGGTTCATGTTCGTAGACATCCAGCCCCGCGCCGCCGATCTGCCCCGCGTCCAGCGCGGCGATCAGCGCCGCCTCGTTCACCACATCGCCGCGCGCGATGTTGATCAGGCGCGCATGCGGCTGCATCGCGGCCAGCACGGTGGCGTCGATCAGATGTCGCGTTTCCGTGCCGCCCGGCGTCGCCACCACCAGCACATCGACCTGCGCCGCCAGATCGGTCAGGCGGGCGACCTGCCGGGCGGGAAAATCAACCGGTTTTGGTGAACGGTTGACATACCGCACCGTCATGCCGAACCCGAAATGACAGCGCCGCGCGATGGCCTGCCCTATCCGGCCCATGCCGACGATGCCGACCGTCTTGCCGGTCAGGTGCAGGCCCAGCATTTGCGTCGGGTGCCAGCCCTGCCATTGGCCGGATCGTACCAGCCGTTCACCTTCGCCCGCACGGCGCGCGGACATCAGCATCAGCGTCATGGCGATATCAGCGGTGGCATCCGTCACCGCACCCGGGGTGTTCGTGACGGCAACACTGGCGGCACGGGCCGCAGCGACATCGATATGATTGATGCCGACCCCGAAATTCGCCAGCAACCGGCAGCGCGGTTGCGGCACATCTGCGAACACATCCGCGCGGAACAGATCGCCCAGCGTGGGCATCACAACGTCATAATCGCGCAGCGCCGCGCGCATTTCATCGCCCGACAGCACGGCATTCGATGTCCGGATGGTGACATCATAAGACGTCCGTGCCCGGGCCTCGGTCGCTTGGGTCAGGGGTCGGGACAACAAGACACGCATCAGAACATCCTCGCGCCGTCGGGAACATTCAGGTCGGGCGTCAGCAGCACCACAGCACCACCGTCGTCGGGCACCCCCAGCACCAGCACCTCGGACATGAACCGCCCGATCTGGCGCGGCGGGAAATTCACCACCGCCAGCACCGCACGGCCCAGCAAGCCGCCCGGCGTGTAATGCACCGTAACCTGCGCCGACGATTGTTTCACGCCGATGCCTGCCCCGAAATCCACCCACAGCTTGAACGCGGGTTTCTTCGCCTCGGGGTACGGTTCGGCGCGGACGATCGTGCCCTTGCGGATATCGACCGCCATGAACTGGTCGAAGGTGATCTGCGGCGACTGATCCTGCACTTCGTCCTGATCACCCACGGGCCAATTCCTTTGAGCGCCGGGTCGCGGCGGCGACGGTCGCGGCAATCAGGGGCGGCAGGCCGGTCGTGCCATCCATCAGCACCTCCAGCCCCGCCTGCGTGGTGCCGTTCGGGCTGGTGACGTTGACGCGCAACTGCGCGGGGGTTTCGTTCGATTGCGCCGCCAGCGCGCCCGCCCCTGCCACGGTCATCTTGGCCAGTTGCAACGCCAGCATGGGTGGCAGACCTTGTGCTGTGCCTGCCGCCGCCAGACAGTCGATCAGGTGAAACACATAGGCCGGGCCTGATCCGGACAGGCCGGTCACGGCATCCATCTGCGATTCGACGTCCAGCCGCACCACCTGCCCCACCGCCGACAACAGCGTTTCGGCCAGGATCATCTGCGCGGGCGTGACCACCGCATTGCCGATGATTGCGGTAATGCCCTGCCCGACGGCGGCGGGCGTGTTGGGCATTGCGCGCACCACGGGGCTGTCGTCGCCGAACACCGCCTCGAACGCGGCAATCGTGGTCCCGGCCGCGATCGACAGAAACAACGTCGGACCGCCGCCCATCGACGCAATGGTGGGCAGCGCCGCACCCATCATCTGCGGTTTGACCGCGATCAGCACGATGGCGGGATGCGCCGGAAGTGGTGCATTCACCGCGACGCCGGTGCCGTGCAGCCATTCCGAAGGATAGGGTTCGATGACATGGACGGCGGCAGGGTCAAGCCCGCGCGCCAGCCATCCCGCCAACAGCGCAGACCCCATCTTGCCGCAGCCCAAGAGCACAAGCCCTTGCTGCGGCACCGTTCCGAAATCGGTCATCTGCGGCCCTCGTCCCCGTTACCGGCGAAGGCTACGCCCGCCCGTAGGCCTCTGCAATCGCGACTTGCAATGCGGACGCCGCATCCTGTTCGCCCCAGCCCACCAGTTGCAGCGCCGGATAGTAGCGTTCCGAGCTCATCACCGCCGCGCGGATCATGGTGTCGATCTGGTCCGGGCTGGCGATCTGTTCGCCCGCAAGGATCAGGCCATACCGCCACACCATCAGCTTTTGTGCCGCCCAATAGCTGAACGCGCCGGCCCAGCATTGGTCATTGACCAGGTTCAGCAGGTCATACACCGCCGGCAAACGATGCGCGGGCGGTTCCATTTCAAAGGTGCAAATCAGGCGCAGCGTTTCATCCTGCGCCGACCATGCCAGAGTGATAGCATAGGTTCGCCACTGGCCTTCGACGGCCATGGCGATCTGGTCTTCGCCGATGCGGTCGAAATCCCATTCGTGAAACTCGGCGATATTCTCGACGATGTCGATCGGATGGATCTCGTCCGAAAGGAACTGCTCCGACAGGGCCATGGCAACCTCATTTGCTGTAGCGCAGCGGCGGGGATAATGCAGCTAGCGCTAGGTTCCTGCTCTAGGGGCCGATGATTTGTTATTGCCCCCTACGAAATATGGTGGGTCACAGGGCCCTGCGCTGGCAAGCGATATTTTGGGGATTACCCCAATATGTTGTGGATGACATGAATATTTCATCAAGCACGATGCGGGTCAGGCGTGCCGTCGGCGTGTGACGGGAACCTGCGGGATGGATCAGGGACAGCCGTGCGGCGTGCGGCCCATCACCGGTTCGGGCGACATCGCCTCCATCGGGCGCCGCACCGCGACGCGCAGACCGGGACCGACCGGCGCCTGAACGCGTTTGGTCGCCTCGACGATCAGCACGCCGCCCGCCATCACCATGGAAAACCGCGCGCCCATGCCTTCCCAAAGATCGGCCGTCTTGCGCCAGAACCGGCGGGTGGATGGCATCTGATACAGCGCGCCGACGCTGCGTTCGGGCAGAAAGGCATGGCGTTTCAGTTGCGCTTCCAACTGGCCCGTGGTGTAGGGGCGGCCGTAGCCAAAGGGCGTGGCATCACTGCGCGACCACAGCCCGGCGCGGTTCGGCACAATGACCAGCATCCGCCCGCCGGGCCCAAGCGCACGAAACGCCTCGTCCAGCAGCGCCGAGGGCTGTTCAGACGTTTCCAGCCCATGCAGCATGATCAGCCGGTCCAGATGCCCGGTTTCCACCGGCCACAGCGTTTCTTCGCACAACACGCTGACATTGGGCATCCCGGCGGGCCATGACATGACGCCCTGCGGCCCTGGCATCAACGCGATCACGCGGCGCGCATCGGCCAGATAGGGGCGCAGCAGCGGCACCGCAAACCCGAAACCCGCGACCGTCTGATGCGCCGCTTCGGGCCACAACCGCAGAACCTGGGCCCGCACGGTTTTCTGCACCGCGCGCCCCAACGTGCTGCGGTAATAAAAATTTCGCAGGTCCTGCACATCCAGATGCATTGCGCCCCCGCCCGTTCCGGGTCACCTTGGCCGCAGATTAGGGCGGGCAGAAGGGTTTGGCCATGGCTGTTGACGCGCGATTGGCGGGCATGCCGCTGGAACTGGTGACCGTGCCCTGTCTGGAAACGAATTACGCCTATCTGCTGCACGATGCGGCAACAGGGCAGACGGCCGTGGTGGATGTGCCGGATGCCGCACCGGTCATGGCGGCGCTGAATATGCGTGGCTGGCGGGCAGATCTGGTGCTGCTGACGCACCACCATCCAGATCATGTGCAGGGGGTGGCGGCGTTGCGCGCCGCACACAGCGCCCGCGTCGCGGGTGCCGCCGCCGACGCGCATCGTCTGCCACCGCTGGACCTCGCTTTGCACCCCGGCGACACCGTGCAGGTCGGGGCTGCAGTCGGACATGTGCTGGACGTGCCGGGGCACACCGTCGGGCATATCGCGTTCCATTTTCCGGCCAGCCGGATGGTGTTCTGCGCCGACAGCCTGATGGCCTGCGGCTGTGGCCGCCTGTTCGAAGGCACGCCAGACCAGATGCACAGCAGCTTGTCGCAGCTGGCCGCCCTGCCGCCTGATACGCTGGTGTGTTCGGGGCACGAATATACCGCCGCAAACATCCGCTTTGCCCTGTCGGTCGATCCCGACAATGCCGCGCTGCAGGCCCGCGCCGCCGAAGTCGCCGCCGCGCGCGCGCAGGGTCTGCCAACCGTGCCCTCGACACTGGCACTGGAATTTGCGACGAACCCGTTTCTGCGCGCCGACCAACCCGCTTTGCGACGGGCGGCGGGACTGCCGGATGCCCCGGTCGCGCAGGTGTTCGGGGCGCTGCGGGCCGCGAAGGACCGGTTTTGACGCGTTGCACACCACCAGCAGTCACTTTCGTATGAATTCGTTGCCGCAGGTCCAAGAAAAGACTTGAAGACCGGGCAGCATAGACCAAACTTTAGGCAAGACCTGTCATGAACCGGAGCATATCTCCGGCTCGCATCAAGGAAGGAGCACGCCAAGTGCCTTCGTTTTCGCCCACTCTGGAAAAATCGATCCACGCCGCTCTGGCGCTGGCCAACGCACGTCGTCACGAGTTCGCCACGCTGGAACATTTGCTGTTGTCGCTGCTGGATGAACCCGACGCCACCCGCGTGCTGAAGGCCTGCGCGGTCGACGTGAACGAATTGCGGACGTCGCTGGTGGAATTCATCGACGAGGACCTGGCCAACCTGATCACCGACATCGACGGGTCCGAGGCGGTGCCGACCGCCGCGTTCCAGCGCGTGATCCAGCGCGCCGCGATCCATGTGCAGTCATCCGGCCGGACCGAGGTCACCGGGGCAAATGTGCTGGTCGCTATTTTTGCCGAACGCGAATCCAATGCGGCATTTTTCCTGCAGGAACAGGACATGACCCGCTATGACGCGGTCAACTTCATCGCACATGGTGTGGCCAAGGATCCGGCCTACGGGGAACAGCGCGCGGTCAAGGGCGCGACCGAAGATGCCCCGAAACAGGCCGAACAGAAATCCGACACCAGCGAAGCCAAGGACAGCGCGCTGGCGAAATACTGCGTCGATCTGAACACCAAGGCGCTGAAGGGCGATGTGGATCCGCTGATCGGCCGCGAAGCCGAGGTGGAACGCTGCATTCAGGTGCTGTGCCGCCGCCGCAAGAACAACCCTTTGCTGGTGGGCGACCCGGGCGTGGGCAAGACCGCCATCGCCGAAGGGCTGGCGTTAAAGATCACGCGCGGCGAAACGCCGGAAATCCTGTCGAAAACCACGATCTTTTCGCTTGATATGGGGGCATTGCTGGCCGGCACGCGGTATCGCGGCGATTTCGAGGAACGCCTGAAGGCTGTGGTGAACGAGCTGGAAGCCCACCCCGATGCAGTGCTGTTCATCGACGAGATACACACCGTGATCGGTGCGGGGGCCACGTCGGGCGGCGCAATGGACGCGTCCAACTTGCTGAAACCCGCGTTGCAGGGCGGCAAACTGCGCTGCATGGGATCGACCACCTACAAGGAATTCCGCCAGCACTTCGAAAAGGACCGCGCGTTGTCGCGCCGGTTCCAGAAGATCGACGTGAATGAACCCTCGGTCGAAGACACCATCAAGATCATCAAGGGTCTGAAACCCTATTTCGAAGATCACCACCGCGTCAAATATACCGCCGAAGCGGTGAAATCGGCGGTGGAATTGTCGGCGCGGTATATCCATGACCGCAAACTGCCCGACAAGGCCATCGACGTGATCGACGAGGCGGGCGCGGCGCAGCATCTGTTGCCCGACAGCAAGCGGCGCAAGACCATCGGCACCAAGGAGATCGAGGATGTGGTGGCGAAAATCGCCCGCATCCCGCCAAAGAACGTGTCCAAGAACGATGCAGAAGTGCTGCGCGATCTGGAAGCGTCGCTGAAGCGTGTGGTGTTCGGACAGGATGACGCCATCACCGCGCTGTCTTCGGCGATCAAACTGGCGCGTGCCGGCCTGCGCGAACCGGAAAAGCCCATCGGCAACTACCTGTTCGCAGGCCCGACCGGCGTCGGCAAGACCGAGGTCGCCAAGCAACTGGCGTCCAGCCTTGGTGTGGAACTGATCCGGTTCGACATGTCGGAATACATGGAAAAGCACGCGATCTCACGCCTGATCGGGGCACCCCCCGGCTATGTCGGGTTCGACCAGGGCGGGATGCTGACCGACAAGGTGGATCAAAATCCGCATTGCGTGCTGCTGCTGGACGAAATTGAAAAGGCGCACCCGGATGTGTTCAACATCCTGTTGCAGGTGATGGACCACGGCAAACTGACCGACCATAACGGCCGCACCACCGATTTCCGCAACGTGATCCTGATCATGACCTCGAACGCGGGTGCATCCGACATGGCAAAAGCCGCGATCGGTTTCGGTCGCGACAAGCGCGAGGGAGAAGATACGGCCGCGATCGAGCGGATCTTTACCCCCGAGTTCCGCAACCGTCTGGATGCGGTCATCAGCTTCCGCACCCTGCCGCGCGAGGTGATCCGCCAGGTGGTCGAGAAATTCGTGCTGCAACTGGAGGCCCAATTGATGGACCGTCATGTGCATATCGAACTTTCGTCCGAAGCGGCGGATTGGCTGGCCGCCAAGGGATATGACGACAAGATGGGCGCGCGTCCGCTGGGCCGCGTCATTCAAGAAGAAATCAAGAAGCCGCTGGCCGAAGAACTGCTGTTCGGCCGGCTGACCAAGGGCGGTCTGGTCAAGGTCACGATCCGCGATGACAAGGTTGATCTGATCATCGAAGGCCCGGAAACCCGCCGCATCAAGGGCGACAAGCCGCCGTTGCTGACGGCGGAATGACGCAGACGTTGTGAAACGGGCAGCCCGGCTTGTGCTGATCACCTCTGCCCTGCTTGGCGGGGCAGAGGGGTTGGCCCAAGAGCGGACACAGGTCGGGGCAATCACGCTGGTCCCGCCCATCGCCTGTGACATCCTCACCGACTGCCATATCCAGCAATATGTGGATCGCGACCCCGGCCCTGGCTGGCGCGATTTCACCTGCGGCGGGTTGACCTATGATGGCCACAAGGGCACCGATTTCGCCCTGCCCTCGCTGGCACGGATGTCGGAAGGCGTGGATGTGCTGGCCTCTGCCCCCGGTACGGTGGTGGTGCTGCGCGACGGCATGGCGGATGGTGCGCTGGTCGCAGGGGGCACGGTTGATGGCACTGAATGCGGCAATGGCGTACTTATCCGCCATGCGGGCGGTTGGGAAACGCAATATTGCCATCTGCGGCAGGGTTCCGTGATCGTCACCAAGGGGCAGACGGTTGCGGCGGGTGACGTGCTGGGGCAGGTCGGCATGTCCGGCGCGGCAGAATTTCCGCATGTGCACCTGTCGCTGCGACGCAACGGCAAGGTGGTGGACCCGTTTGCGCCCGAGGCGCTGGACACCTGTGGCGTGCCTGGCGAAACGCTCTGGGCCAACCCGATCCCTTTTGAACCGGGTGGGCTGATCTCGCTGGGTCTGGCGACCGCCGTGCCGCTGTACGACGCGGTCAAGGCCGGGACGGCCGGCGCTGACATCATTGCCTCCGACGCGCCCGCGCTGGTGCTGTGGGCGCATGGCTACGGGTCGCGGCCTGGTGACGTGATCCGCCTGATCATCGACAGCCCGACGGCACAATGGTTTGAAACCGATGTGGTTCTGGACCGGGCGCAGGCACAGTATTTCCGCGCTGCCGGCCGCAAGGCCAAAGGCTTGCCCCCCGGTGAATGGCGCGGCACGGCGACGCTGCTGCGCGATGGCACCTTGGTCGAAACCCGGACGATCACGTTTTCCGTCCCGAATTGACACGGATCAGGGTGCGAAACATCGCCGAAGCGCAAAATCCCGGTGTGAAACCGACAGGAGTTTGCGATGACCATCCTCGTCCTTTACGCTACCACCGAAGGGCAGACGCGCAAGATCGCCCGCCACGCTGCAGCACATCTGACCGGGTGGGGCCGATCCGTCGAAATCCTGAACGTGACCGATGCCGCCGACACCCGCCTTGCCACCTATGATGCGGTGATCCTCGCAGCGTCGATCCATACCGGACGCTATCAGGCCGCCTTCACCGATTTTGTCACCGCGCACAAAGATGCTCTGGCACGGGTCAGGCATTGTTTTCTGTCGGTGTCGCTGTCGGCTGCCAGCACCGAGCGTGACGATCTGGACGGGATCGCCGAGGTCGTCCGCACGATGAGCACGGCAACCGGTTGGCACCCTGCGGATGTGCTGCATGTCGCGGGGGCGTTCCGGTTCGGTCAGTATGATTTCCTGAAAACCTGGGCGATGCGCTGGATCGCCGCCAAGAAAGACCCCGGCGTGGACCGGCACGGCGATACCGAATACACCGACTGGGCGGCGCTTGACGCGTTTCTTGACGTGTTTGCAGGGGCGGAGCCGGTCAGCGCTCGGTAAGCTTCAATTCGATCCGCCGGTTCTGCGCGCGCGCGGCGGGGGTGGCCTCCGGATTGATCGGCTGATATTCCCCGAACCCGTTCGCGGCCAGCCGGTTCGGCGGGATGCCCAAATCATTCGACATGGTGCGCACCACCGACAACGCGCGCGCCTGGCTGAGTTCCCAGTTGTCGCGGAATTCGCCCAGCCCCGACAGCGGCAGATCATCGGTGTGTCCGTCGACCCGGATGATCCAGTCGATGCCGGGCGGGATGTCATCGGCGATGCGGCGCAGGATTTCGGCAACCTTGGCGACCTCGCCGCGTCCGGCATCAGACAATTCCGCGCTGCCCTGCGGGAACAGCACTTCGGACGAAAACACGAACCGGTCACCGACGATGCGCACACCGTCCTGATCGCCCAGAATTGCGCGCATCCGGCCAAAGAATTCCGACCGGTAGGTTTGCAGGTCCTGGGCTTCGGCCTCCAGGCGCTGGCGTTCGGCCTCCAGCCGCGCGACCTCGGCCTGTTCCAGTTCGCGGCGGCGGCGTTCTTCGGTAGCAGCGCGGGCAAGGGCGGCGTTCAGGTCGGACCCCAGCGATTGCATCTGAACCTGTGCCGCCGAATCGCGCACCTGATAATCGTCCAGCAGCGCCTGCAACTGTCCCAGCTGAGCGCGCAATGCGGCGACCTGCTGGTTCAACAGCGTGCTGGCGCGCGCGGCCTCGGTGCTTTTGGCGGCTTCGGCGGCCAATTCCGTCCGGGCCGCGGCCAATAGCGCCGCGCGCTGCTGGGCCGCGGTCAGTTGCGCGGTGGCTTCGGCTTCGGCGGCCAGCCGTGCTGCCAGCGCGGCCGCAAGCGCATCCTGAGCCTGCCGTTCCGACATCATCCGCGCCTGCGCGGCCGCGTCCAGCGCGGCACGCAGGTCTGCGACCTGCGC
>JBBRCF010000102.1:0-12451 GCA_038205135.1 Rhodobacterales bacterium | reverse complement strand
GTTTTCACGGATGTAAGGCGTGTCCAGACGCTGCTTGCGCAGACCGTCCCAGACGAAACGTGTCTTGTCGGAAATCCATTCCTCGTTCACGCCGTCATGGTTGCGCGGCAGGATGCGCATCACTTCGCGGCCTTTGGTATCGACGCGGATGTTCGATCCCAAGGCGTCCATCACATCAACGGTTTCGGTCTTGGTCAGTTCCCACGGCCGCGCGGTAAATGCATAGGGTTTCGACGTCAGCGCACCGACCGGGCACAGGTCGATGATGTTGCCCTGCAGGTTCGACGACAGCGTTTCGTTCAGATAGGACGTGATTTCGCTGTCTTCACCGCGCCCGGTCTGGCCCATCTGGGTGATGCCGGCCACCTCGGTGGTGAAGCGCACGCAGCGGGTGCAGGAAATGCAGCGCGTCATGTGGGTTTCCACCAGCGGGCCCAGATTCAGGTCCTCGGTAGCGCGTTTCGGTTCGCGGAAACGGCTGAAATCGACGCCATAGGCCATCGCCTGATCCTGCAGGTCGCATTCGCCGCCCTGATCGCAGATCGGGCAATCCAGCGGATGGTTGATAAGCAGAAATTCCATCACGCCCTCGCGGGCCTTTTTCACCATCGGGCTGTTGGTTTTCACCACGGGGGGCGCACCGTCCGGGCCGGGGCGCAGATCGCGCACCTGCATCGCACAGCTGGCGGTGGGTTTCGGCGGGCCGCCGACCACCTCGACCAGACACATCCGGCAATTGCCCGCGATCGACAGCCGTTCATGATAGCAGAACCGCGGCACCTCGATGCCCGCGACCTCGCAGGCCTGGATCAGGGTCATCGCGCCCGGAACCTCGACTTCATGGCCGTCGATGATAAGCTTTTTCAGGTCGGGTTTCACGTCGGGCATAAGGATCACTTCGCTTTCAGGTAGGAACCGATGGCGGACCCGGCCACCACTTCGGCGCGCCCGGCGGCGCACAAGGTTTTGGGATCGGTCGGATCGATCTTTTTCGCGCCATACAGCCGGGACAGGTCGGACGCCAGCCGGTCCATCGGCATCAGCCCCGCCAGACCCGCCAGCGTTTGGGCATCCAGCCCCGATGACGCCTCGACCAGCTGGCTGTCAGCATCGGCGCGGTCACGGTCAAAACTGAAATCCGCACAGCCCGTGCCAATCTGTTCGGCCAGAAACCGGTCCAGCGTGTGATCGTAGATCGCCTGCGGAATGCCGTTCACATCCGCCAGCGCCATGCCGGCGGTCAGAAACAATGCCACAAAAGCGCGCATCACCGGGCCCTCAGAAAAGAACCGATCAGGCTGCCCTTGGCAATCTCGGCCAGCCCGTAACGGCAGAATGTCTCGGGCGCATCCTTGCGCACGCCGGCGGCGGCCAGAACGGCCTCGCCGCGCGCACGCATCGCGGCCTTTTCGGTTTTCGACGTCACGTAGGCATCGATCTCGGTTTTCGAATACCCCATCGCCTCCGCCTTGTTTTCCAGCGACCGCATGTAGCTGAGCGCCGGCACGTAACGCGGCGAGATCGAAACACAGCGTTTGCGCACCTCGTCGGCGATCCCGATGGCCAGCAGTCCCTCGTTGATTTCAGCCTGTTGCGACAACGGCGGCAGCGCGCGGGACATGCCCGCAGTTGCCGACAGGAATACAGCCAGTACCAAGAAAAATCGTGTGATCATCTGATGTCCCCGCATGGGCCACGGGGCTTTGTACCCCGCGCGCAGGCCCGACATGGGGGAACGTCGGCTGCTATGCAATAACAGCCCCGGTTCCGCACCCGCCAAGACCCGCCCGATGGTCATCCCCTGCACCGCCCGGCCAAAACCAGCTGATCATCCTGCAAGGCCAAGCCTTCGCTGTCCGGTCCGACCGACCACAGGGCATCCGAATCGCCATATTGGTCGATGCAGTATTTCGTCGCCTCATAGCGCCCGGCTTCGGCGGCGCCGTCGATGCCTTGCGCAGCGCGGCTGACCGTCACGACAAAGGCAGCCCTGTCGTCGCGGTCGCGCGACAGGCGGGCAGGGTAATAATTGCCTTCGAACAGCGCCCGGTTTGCCGACGGTTTCAGCGCATTGCGCAGGCTGGTGCCACACCCCGCCAGCGCCAGAGCCGCCACGATCATGCCCATGGTCAGGACCCGTTGCACCCGCATCATTCCGCAGCCACGCGCTGCGGCGCCGCAGGGCCACGCTTATGCGCGATCCGGTCTTCGATCACGTCACGGAAATTGCGGATCAACCCCTGGATCGGCCAGGCCGCCGCATCCCCGAGAGCACAGATCGTATGGCCTTCGACCTGTTTCGTCACGTCGAACAGCATGTCGATTTCCTTTGGATCCGCATCGCCCGTCACCAGCCGTTCCATCACCCGCATCATCCACCCGGTACCTTCGCGGCACGGCGTGCACTGGCCACAGCTTTCGTGTTTGTAGAACTTCGACAGCCGCCAGATCGCCTTTATGATATCGGTGGATTTGTCCATCACGATCACTGCCGCCGTGCCCAGTCCCGATCCCAATTCGCCGCGCAGGTAATCGAAATCCATCACGGCATCGCGCATCTTTTCGCCGCGAACACAGGGCACCGATGATCCGCCCGGGATCACCGCCAGCAGGTTGTCCCACCCGCCCCGGATGCCGCCGCAGTGCTTTTCGATCAATTCTTCGAACGTGATCGACATCGCTTCTTCGACGACGCAGGGCGTGTTGACGTGGCCCGAGATGGCGAACAGCTTTGTGCCCACATTGTTCGGACGGCCAAAACCCGCGAACCAGTCCGGCCCGCGCCGCAGGATGGTCGGCACCACCGCGATAGATTCGACGTTGTTGACCGTGGTGGGGCAGCCATACAGCCCCGACCCCGCCGGGAATGGCGGTTTCATCCGCGGCATGCCCTTTTTGCCTTCAAGCGATTCCAGCAGCGCGGTTTCCTCGCCGCAGATATAGGCGCCCGCGCCGTGATGCAGGTAAAGGTCGAAATCCCAGCCCGATTTGGCCGCGTTCCTGCCCAGCAACCCCGCATCATAACATTCATCGATCGCGGCCTGCAGCGCCTCGCGCTCGCGGACGTATTCGCCGCGAATGTAAATGTAGCAGGCGTTGGCATTCATCGCAAAAGACGCGATCAGCGCGCCTTCGATCATGGTATGCGGATCGTGCCGCATGATTTCCCGGTCCTTGCAGGTGCCGGGTTCGGATTCATCGGCGTTGATCACCAGATAGCTGGGCCGCCCGTCCGACTGTTTCGGCATGAACGACCATTTCAGCCCGGTCGGAAATCCCGCCCCGCCACGCCCGCGCAGACCTGATTTCTTCATCTGGTCGATGATGGTATCACGGCCGCGGGCGATGATCCCGGCCGTGTCATCCCAATGCCCACGCGCCATCGCCCCTTTCAGGGTCCGGTCATGCATGCCGTAGATGTTGGTGAAAATCCGGTCCTGATCCTTGAGCATGGCTCACCTTCCCTTGGTCTGGCGTTTGCGCCAGATGTCGATCGTCATCCACAGCGCCACGCCGAAACCGGCCAGCGCAAACAGATCAAATAGCACCCGAACCCGTTGCGACAGCCCCAGTTGCGATCCAGCCAGCGTTGCGATGATCCAGAACACACCGACGCCCGCCACAAACAGCGCGACGCGCCGTCCGGCCTTTGCCTCATCGGTGGTGTTAGTCCGGGTCATCGCGGTCCTTGTCAGTCGCGGGGTCAGTCACGGGTTCAGTAATCGTTCGTCTTTGCTCGTTCCAGAAACGCCGGGATGCCGTCGGCCACGATGATGCGGGCTTGGGCCACCCATTTGTCGCGGCTGGCGCGGCCCTTGAACCGCGGCACGTTCTGATCGGCAAATGCCACCTCGGCCGGGCCCCAGGCCGAAATCTGGTCGAAATGATAGATGCCCCAGTCATGCAGCCGCTGTTCCAGAACCGGGCCGATCCCCTCGATCAGCTTCAGATCATCGGCCCGACCGTCCCGTGGTGCTGTCAGACCGGCGGGTTTTTGCCCCGCACCGGCAGACGCAACCGCCGCGTCATCCAGCGCAGCAAAGCTGGCGGGCACGCCCGAGGCCGTCGCCGGTTTCGGCGCTGCGGCCGGCGTCACCGGCTCTGCGCCACCGTTCGCGGCAAGGCCCGCAGCGGTGCTGGTAGAGACCGCGGCGGATTTGGGTTTGGCAGGCTTGGGTTTGGCGGCTGCGGTAACGGCGGGTTGGGTGATGGCGGGTTCTGTCACGGCGGTTGCAGCGACCGCAGGTTTGGCCGCAGAAACTGCTGTCACGGACGGGGTAACAGCGGGTTCGGTCACGGCGGGCTTTGCGGCAACCGCCGCAGCAACGGGGGTCGCCTTGACCACTGCCACATCACTCGCGGGGGCCACCGCGCCCGATGGTACAGTGCGGACGGAAGTCCCAGCCGATCCGGAACGGGCCACATTGGTCGTTGCAGCCGGTATGATCGCCTCTTCCACCGGCCGGCACAGGATCCACGTCAGCAGGATGCCCAGAACCGCGGTCACGATCGCCGCGCCAAACAGCGATGCCCCAAGCGACATCCCGCCCAGCACGCTCATCATCACCAGAATGACCAGACCGATGGCGCCCGCCATCAGCCAGCATCCCGTCATGCAGGCCGTCTTTGCATTTGTTCCGTTCATCACCGCACTCTCCCCTCAGATGTTCTGGCCGCAGGTTTCGGCCTTACTCTTGCATCCCGTCCTTTTTGGCACGCTGCGAAAACGCTGTTTCGGCCCCGGTGGCCAGAATGCGGGCCTGTTCAACCCATTGATCGCGGCTGGCGCGGCCCTTGAACCCTTCAAGGTTCTGATCGACCCAAGCCAGTTCACTGTCCGTCCAGGCCGCAACCTGATCGAAATGGAAAAATCCCAGACCGTGCAGCAGCCGTTCCAGTTTCGGCCCGATGCCCTTGATCAACTTCAGATCATCCGACGCGCCATCGCGCGCCGCCGCCAATGTGGCGGGTTTGCCGACCGTTTCAGCCTTGCCGGCCTGTGCCGCTGCGAGGGATTGCGAAACGGTCTGCGAAACTGGCTGGCTGACGGGCGTGGCCACCGATATCTCAGGGGCGGCCTGCTTGATCGCGCCGGTGGCATCCACCGCAGCGCCGCCCGACCGGTCAATCACCCCGACCGCTGCCGCGACGGTTGCGGCATCAGGTCCCTGCCATGGCGCGCGTAGCGGCACCTCGGTGCCGTCGATGCGCTTCAGCCCGTCGCCAACGTCGACCGCCCGCTGCGCCGAGGCGTTGTACTGGTTCCGCCCGCTTTCGAAATCGCGCAAGCTGGTCAGCCCCGACAGCGGTTCCGCCGCATAGCGCCCGTTCTGCGGGCCGGGCACCGGAACCTGCCCCGCCGCCATCGCATCCAGCATCGTCGCCAGTCCGTCCGGCGTCAGATCTTCGTAATAATCTTTGCCGATCTGGGCCATCGGCGCGTTGGCGCAGGCACCCAGACATTCGACCTCTTCCCAGCTGAACCGGCCGTCCGGCGACAATTGATGCGCCCGGGGCGCGATGCGCGCCTTGCAGACCGCGATCAGATCCTCGGCCCCGCAGATCATGCACGACAACGTGCCGCAGACCTGCACATGCGCCACCGATCCGACGGGCGCGAGATGGAACATGAAATAGAACGTCGCCACTTCCAGCGCACGCATATAGGCCATGCCCAGCATCTGCGCGATATGTTCGATCGCGGGCCGGGTCAGCCAGCCTTCCTGTTCCTGCGCCCGCCACAGCAACGGAATGATGGCCGATGCCTGCCGGCCTTCGGGGTATTTGGTGATCTGCGCGGCAGCCCAGGCCTGATTGGCGGGGGTAAAGCCAAAGCTGGCAGGCTGTTCGGGGTGAAGGCGTCTCAGCATCGTTTCTTCTCTTTCCGGGCGCGCGCAGCGCGGCTCAGGCGGCGCAGGCGCCGCTGGTAAAGGTAAATCCCCCCTCGGGGCGCCGGGTCGCCTGTTTCAGGCCCAGCTTGTACTGGATCATCTGCACGACCTGTTCGCGGGTCATGCCGGTCTGCAATTCGGTGGCCAGATAGTCGCCTTCGACGATCAGGTTGCAGCCGACGGATTCCACCGCCGTGTCAAACGCCGCCAGCGTATCCGGCCCGGTGCCTTGTGGCGGCAGCGCACATCCAGCCAGCAAAAGCACTGCAGTCAATCCGATCACGCGTTTCACCGGTCGATCTCCCCGAATACCACATCCATCGATCCGATGATGGCCGACACATCCGCCAATTGATGCCCGGATGCCAGATAATCCATCGCCTGCAGGTGCAGAAACCCCGGCGCACGGATCTTGGTGCGATAGGGTTTGTTGCTGCCATCCGACACCAGATAGACGCCGAATTCGCCTTTCGGCGCCTCGACGGCCACGTAAATCTCGCCTTCGGGGACCCGGAAGCCTTCGGTGTACAGCTTGAAGTGATGGATCAGCGCTTCCATCGATTGCTTCATTACGGCGCGTTTCGGCGGGGTCAGCTTGCCGCGCGCCAGCACATCACCGGGCGTCGCGCGCAGTTTTTCGATCGCCTGCAGAATGATCCGGGTGCTTTCGCGCATTTCCGCCATCCGGCACAGATAGCGGTCGTAACAGTCGCCGGCCGTGCCGACCGGGATCTGAAAGTCGAATTCGTTATAACATTCATAGGGTTGCGCGCGGCGCAGGTCCCACGCGAGCCCCGATCCGCGGACCATGACACCGGAAAATCCCCAGTCCTGCACATCCTTTTCGCTGACCACGCCGATATCGACGTTGCGTTGTTTGAAGATGCGGTTTTCTGTCAGCAGCCCGTCGATATCGTCCAGCATGCGCGGGAATTCCCCCGCCCAGATCTCGATATCGTCGATCAGGGCGTCGGTCAGGTCCTGATGCACGCCGCCGGGCCGGAAATACGCCGCATGCAGCCGCGCCCCGCTGGCCCGTTCATAGAACACCATCAGCTTTTCGCGCTCTTCGAACCCCCACAGCGGCGGGGTCAGAGCGCCCACATCCATCGCCTGTGTGGTGACGTTCAGCAGATGCGACAGAATCCGGCCGATTTCGCAGAACAACACCCGGATCAGGCTGGCGCGACGCGGCACCTCGGTGCCGGTCAGCCGTTCGATCGCCAGACACCAGGCATGTTCCTGGTTCATCGGCGCCACGTAATCCAACCGGTCGAAATAGGGCAGGTTCTGCAGATAGGTCCGGCTTTCCATCAGTTTTTCGGTGCCACGGTGCAGCAACCCGATATGCGGATCGCACCGTTCGACGATTTCGCCGTCCAGTTCCAGCACCAAGCGCAAAACACCATGCGCTGCAGGGTGTTGCGGGCCAAAGTTGATGTTGAAATTCCGGATGCGCTGTTCACCGGTCAGCGCATCGTGAAATTCGTTGGACCCGTCCATCAAATGACCTGCCCCTGCGCGTCCAGATGGGCCGCCGTCCGGAACACCTTGGTCAGCAGTTTCCATCCATCGGCGGTTTTAACAAACCCGAGGTGATCCTCAAACCGCTTGCCCGGAATATCGACCCACAGATGCACCCGCGCCATCGCGTCCACCAGATCGATCGCAAGGACCTTGTAGGACGCCGCGCCCTCTGCCGGGGCGCGCGCCCGCACGCGGGCAATAAACGCCGCCTTGTCAAAGTATATGAACTCGCCCGCCTCGATATGGGTCATAAGAAACCGTTCGTGGCACATCGCCTCGAACACCCCGGTGCGGGCAAACCATACCGCCTCGCAATAGGCGATGGCGTTATGCAAGATGTCCTGATGGTCTTTGGCAGCCTGATTCATCACCGTTTCTCCATAGATTGCAGTTTCGTAGCCATTATCCATAGCAGCACCAGCGTGGCGAGCGGGAATACACAAACAAAGGCCCATTTAGCGTCCAGCCCGAAATGCGGCAGCAGTTTCATCATCGGGATGATCGTAGCCGCTGTCAGGGCCAGCCAGACCAGAAATTCGATCATGACGCCGCTTTTTTCTCGTCGCCCGGCAGCACGTATTTCGCGCCCTCCCAGGGGCTCATGAAATCGAACTGGCGGTATTCCTGCACCAGATTGACCGGTTCATAGACCACGCGTTTCTGCGCGTCGTCATAGCGCACCTCGACATAGCCGGTGGTCGGGAAATCCTTGCGCAGCGGATGGCCGCGAAACCCGTAGTCGGTCAGGATGCGGCGCAGGTCGGGATGCCCGGAAAACAGGATGCCGAACATGTCGAACACCTCGCGTTCGAACCAGTTGGCCGAGGGGTGCACGGCGGATATCGACCGCAGCATGTCGTCTTCGCGCAGGCCAATCCGCAAGCGGATGCGCTGGTTCCGGTACATCGACAGGAAATGATAGATCACGTCGAACCGTTTTGCCCGGTCGGGGTGGTCAACGGCCGTGATGTCGACCAGCGACGAAAACCGGCAGTTCGGATCGGTGCGCAGGAAATCAACCAAGGCTTCGATGTTCGATGGCGTGACCTGCATGGTCAATTCGCCATTGGTCACGGCCCAGTCCAGCACGCAATCCGGACGACGCGCGGCGATGTGGGTGCCTAGCTCTTGCAGGGCTTCGGTCATCGTGGCTCTTCCTTTCGGGGCGTCGGCCCCCGCGTCACGCGCGCCTCAGCGCGCTATCGTTCCGGTGCGGCGGATTTTCCGCTGCAACTGCATGATGCCGTACAACAGCGCCTCGGCGGTGGGCGGGCAACCGGGCACGTAGATATCCACCGGCACGATCCGGTCGCAACCGCGCACCACACTGTAGCTGTAATGGTAGTATCCGCCGCCGTTGGCACAGGACCCCATGCTGATGACATAGCGCGGTTCCGGCATCTGGTCATAGACCTTGCGCAGCGCGGGGGCCATCTTGTTGGTCAGGGTGCCCGCCACGATCATCAGGTCGGACTGACGCGGCGACGCGCGCGGCGCGGTGCCGAACCGTTCCAGATCATAGCGCGGCATGGACGTGTGCATCATTTCGACAGCGCAGCACGCCAGACCGAAGGTCATCCAGTGCAGCGAACCGATGCGCGCCCAGTTGATGATGTCCTCGGTCGAGGTCAGCAGGAAACCCTTGTCGGCCAGTTCGGTGTTCAACGCCCGTGCCGCAACCTCGCGGTCGGGGCCTGCAGTATTGGCGCCTGCCATCACTCCCATTCCAGCGCTCCCTTTTTCCACTCATAGGCGAACCCGACGGTCAGAACCCCAAGAAACACCATCATCGACCAGAACGAGGTCATCGAGATGTCCTGAAACGCCACGGCCCACGGGAACAGCATGGCGATTTCCAGATCAAAAATGATGAACAGGATCGACACCAGATAGAACCGAACGTCGAATTTCATCCGCGCATCATCAAAGGCGTTGAACCCGCATTCATAGGCGCTGACCTTTTCCGGGTCCGGGTTGCGCACCGCGATCAGCACCGCTGACAGCATCAGAACCAGTCCAAGCGCGATGGCAATGGCCAGAAACACAAGGATCGGAAGGTATTCCCGCAGCATGTCGTCCATGGCGTGCTCCTTTTGCAGCGGCCCGGGCGCGGGACACGTGCACAGTAGTTGATTTATCCCCCGGCCTGCGCGCGGTCAACTCGGACGGGGTCACATTCGATTTTGCGAAGATGACATGAAATCATTGCATACGCTTGCATACTCGCTGCGTCCCGATGCCGCGCATGCTGAAAATTTCCGCCGAATGCCGGTCGCCGCGCGAAAAATTGCTGCACAGCAGCATGGGTCGCACAATCAGCGGGAACGCTGCGGGCGGCTGATTCTGTTGGTGCGGGCCTAGCGGACCTGCCAGCACGGACGACGTTTGGCAAAAAACGCGGCGATCCCCTCGGGCGCCTCGTCACCCACCCAGCAGGCCGCCAGTTCGGCGATGGTGTGATGGATGTCCGCGTCGGTGATCCCGGCCCCCAACCGCTGCGCCAGCCGTTTCGCCCGCGCAACCGCGCCCGGCGCGCAGTCCAGATAGGGCAGGATTTCCGCCTCGATGGCGGCATCCAGCGACGCCTCGGGCACCGCGCGCGCCAGAAGGCCCAAGGTCACCGCTTCGCTCGCATCAAACCGGCGGCCCGACATGAACACCCGGCGCGCGCAGGCCTCGCCCATCCGGGCGACCACATAGGGCCCGATGGTGGCGGGGATCAGCCCCAGCCGGGTTTCGGTCAGCGCCATCTGCACCATATCCACCCCGATCGCCACATCACACACCGACGCCAGACCCACCCCGCCGCCGAACGCATTGCCATGGATACGGCCGATCAGCGGTTTCGGCAGGGTGTTCAGCGCCTGCAACATCCAGGCCAGCCGCCCGGCCTCGGTCGCGCGTTCGGCAGGGGCTGCGGCCATCTGGTCCTGCATCCACCCCAGATCACCGCCTGCGCAAAACGTCCGCCCGCACGCCGCCAACACGACGACCCGCACGGTGTCATCCGCCGCCAGCCGGTCGGCGGCGGCATGCATTTCGCCGATCATCGTGCCGGACAGCGCGTTGTGTTTATCCGCACGCGCCAGCCACAGCGTTGCCACGCCGCGGACATCCTGTGTAATTTCAATCGTTTCCATGCCTCATCCCCCTCGCAGCGCCCATGCCATCACAGCGCCCGCCGCCAACACATCGCGGTCCAGCCCGGTGGCATAGCCAAGCGCCGTCAGCCGGTCATGCACCGCCTCTGTCGCCACATTGCCCGCTGCCCCCGGCGCATAGGGGCAACCCCCAAGGCCGCCCACCGCAGCGTCGAACACCCGCAGTCCACGGTCCAGCGCCACCGCGATATTGTCCAGCGCGCGGCCCGAGGTGTCATGGAAATGCCCCGCCAGCATCGCCGCCGGCACCACGTCCAGAACCGCATCCAGCATCCTGTCGACCGCGTCGGGCACCGCCCGCCCGATGGTATCGCCCAGCGAAATTTCGTAGCAGCCCATGGCGTGCAACGCGGCGGCCACCCGCGCCACAGCGCCGGGCAGCACCGCGCCATCATAGGGGCATTCCACGACGCAGGACACATACCCCCGCACCGGCACGCCCGCCGCCCGCGCCGCCGCCATGACCGGGGCGAAACGTTCCAGACTTTCGGCGATCGTCGCATTGATGTTGGCGCGGCTGAACCCTTCGGAGGCCGATCCAAAAATCGCCACCTCATCCGCCCGCGCCACCAGCGCGCCTTCCAACCCTTTGAGGTTTGGTGTCAGCGCGGCATAACTCACCCCTGGCGCGCGGGTGATGCCCGCCAGCACCTCGGCCGAGGTCGCCATCTGCGGCACCCATTTCGGGCTGACGAAACTGGCGCATTCGATACGACGAAAGCCAGCCTGCGACAACAGATCGACCAGCGCGATCTTTTCCGCCGCCGGGATCAGCCGCGCCTCGTTTTGCAGCCCATCACGGGGGCCGACCTCGAAAATCTCAACAAATTCCGCCATCCTGCCCTCTTATGCGTCCGCCCCGGGCACCGGATAGAAATCCTGCGCATAGAATCGCTGCGCGCCTTCGCGGGCCACGCTGCGTTGATAGGCGGGCCGCGCCGTCATCCGCGCCTGATAGGCCCGGAGCCGGGGAAACCCGTCCATCCTGACATAATACGGCGCCGCAAACAGGTTGAACCCCAACATGATGTCCGCCCCGCTGAACCCGCCGGGCAACAGCCACTCTTGCCCATCGACAAGACGCACCTCGATCCCCGCCAGCGTCCCTTTCAACCGGGCTGCCAGCAGCTTGCACATCACCGGGTCAGGCTGAGCGGGTGGCCGCAGGAACAGATGCATCAGGTTCAGGTTTTCGATCAGGCCGGCCTGGGTTTCGGCGTAGTGGATCCATTGCAGATAGCCTGCGCGTTCCGGATGTGTCACGGCCCGGCCCAGATCCGGCGCGCGCGTTTCGATCAGGTATTCGACAATGGCACCGGATTCGGACATCGCAAGACCATCCATCTCGATCGCCGGAATGCGGATCGCCGGCGACAGGCGCGGCAGATCGCCCGCGCGCATTTCGGGGGAACCGATGCGGTATTCGACGATCCGCAACGGGCCGATGCGGTCCAGCCCGATTTCCTCCAGCAGCCACAGCACCCGGAACGACCGGCCATATTGCACGTGATGCAGCGTGATCATGCCGCGCCCTCTGCCACGGTATCCGCCAGCCGGATCAGTGCCGCGCCCGCCTCGACCTGCGCGCCCGCCTCCGTCAGCACCTCGGCCACCATGCCATCCCGAGCGGCGGTCAGGGTATGTTCCATCTTCATCGCCTCAAGGATCGCCAACCGGTCACCCGCCGCGACGGTCTGCCCGGCCATCACGAACACTGCCTTGACCAGCCCCGGCATCGGCGACAGCGTGATGCCTGCCGCAGCCCCCGCAGCAGCATCGCGCGCCAGCAGATCGGTCATCGCATAGCTGCGACACGCCCCGGTACCGTCAAACAGATGCACCGCGCCCGGCGTCGGCACCGCCCGACGACCC
>JBBRCF010000101.1:0-12457 GCA_038205135.1 Rhodobacterales bacterium | reverse complement strand
TCCACGGTCCCAGTTCGCGCCACAGCCGCCGCGGCGCGCGCATGTGCACGGCCCATGTCACCATGTAGCCTTTCAGCCAGCGCGAGCGTTGCTTGACCCAGGGCCAGGGCCGGCAATTCGCCTCTTCGCCGGTAGAGGTGTCCAGCATACGGGTGCGCATGCCATGCCGGGCCATGCGGAACCCCAGATCGGCATCTTCGGTCACATTATGCGCGTCCCAGCCGCCCAGCCGTTCCAGCGCTTCGCGGCGAAAGAACAACGTGGTGCCACCCAGCGGGATCGCAAACCCGAGCCGCGCCATGCCGGGCAGGATCAGCCGGAACCATGTGGCATATTCCACGCTGAAACAGCGCGCGAGCCAGTTCTGACGCGGGTTGTAATAATCCAGCGCGCCTTGCAGGCAGACCACATCGGGCGGCGCGGTGTGAAACCCGTCGGCGACGCGGTCCAGCTGGTCGGGGTCGGGCGCGTCTTCGGCATCCCAGATGCCGATGACATCGCCCCGGCAGAAATCCAGCGCATAGTTCATCGCGCGCGGTTTGGTGCGTGGCAGGCCATCGGGGACGGTCACTGTCCGCATCCAGGCGGGCAGGTGGGTGACGGTCAGGGCCGCGCGGGTCTGGTGATCGGATTCTTCCAGCACCAGAACCACGTCCAGCAGCGGTTTCGGATAGGTCAGCCGGGTGATCCGGGACACGAGGTGGCGCGCCACTTCGGGTTCACGGTAAAGCGGCACCAGCACCGAAATCGCCGGGCGCTGCGTCAGGACCGGCGGCGGGGCGGGCGGGGCTTCGGGACGAAGCAGATGCGCCACCGTCGCCGCGACCCGGAACACGGCGGTTACGATCAGGGTAAAGATCGCCCAGGCCACCAGCCCGGTCAGGATCGCCGTCGGGGCCAGAACCGCCAGCGCCAGCAGGGCCACGCCTGCCAGCATCAGCAATGTCGCGCGGCGCCGGGGGCGGGCGCCCCAGTCGCGGCAGCTTTCGTGCCCGGGGACCCGGGTTGTGGCGGCCAGCGTCAGTTCGTGGCGAAACGTGGTGGCAAGGAATTCCTGCACCTCTTGTTCGGTCACAACCGCAGCCAAGGCCGGTGCAAATCGCGGTGGCAACGCGGCCTGCAGCAGCGCAAACTCTTCGGGGCGGGCGGTGGCGATGCGCGGGGTGCGGCCATCCTGCCGCCATGGCACGGCAGCATGGGCCAGCCAGAACCGCGGATCGATCCCGGTCAGCAGCGCCGGGTCGGGCGGCACGCGCGACAGGTCCGCGCGGGGCAATCCGGCAAACGCCGCCTGCGATTCGGCCAGGATCAGGGGATCCAGTGCGGCATGGGCCAGAATCACCCTGGCCAGCGACACAGTGGTGCGCCGGGTTTCCGCCCGAAAACGCAGCGTCTGTTCAAGGGTCAAAAGCCCCGCACCCACCAGAAAATCTGCGAAATCCGAGGTATTATCGACCGCGACCACACGCAATGGCGCCGCATCAAACGGCGCCTGCCAATCTTGAAATCCCGGATTCGCGCCGCCCACCACCATACCCTCGCTCCTTCGGAACCAAGGTACATTGCGGAATACACGGTTAATGGCAGGTTAAATCAGGATTAACGGGCCGCGCGGGCTGCCATCAATGCGGCAAACCGTTCGAACAGATAGAAACTGTCCTGCGGTCCGGGGCTGGCTTCGGGGTGGTATTGCACCGAAAATACCGGGCGGTCAGCCAGACGGATGCCGCAGTTCGACCCGTCGAACAGCGACACATGGGTTTCCACCACGCCCGTCGGCAAGGTCTGGCTGTCGACTGCAAAGCCGTGGTTCATCGAGGTGATTTCAACTTTGCCGCTTTCCAGATCCTTGACCGGGTGGTTCGCGCCGTGGTGGCCGTGGTTCATCTTGATCGTGCGCGCGCCAAGTGCCAGCGCCAGCATCTGATGGCCCAGACAGATGCCGAACACCGGCACGTCGGACCGGTCCAGCACGCTGCGGATCATCGGCACGGCATAGGCGCCGGTCGCCGCCGGGTCGCCGGGACCGTTCGACAGGAACACGCCATCGGGGTCATGGGCCAGAACGTCATCGGCGGTGGCGCTGGCGGGCAGGACCGTGACATCACAGCCGACCGACGCAAGGCACCGCAGGATATTGCGTTTCGCCCCGTAATCCACTGCGACCACCCGAAATTTCGGGTCCGCCAGCCGTGTATACCCCATGGGCCAGGCCCAGCGTTTTTCGTCCCAGCGGTAGGATTGCGCGCAGGTCACGTCACGGGCCAGATCCAGACCCACCAGCCCCGGAAATGCGCGGGCGCGGGCCACCAGCGCGGCAATGTCGAAATTGCCGTCGGGGTTATGCGCCAGCGCCACATGCGGCGCGCCTTGCTGCCGGATCGCGCGGGTCAGACGGCGGGTATCGATGCCCCCGATCGCGATGCGCCCGCGCCGTGCCAACCAGTCCGACAGGTTGCCCTGCGCACGCCAGTTTGACGGTTCCGTCGGGTCCCATTTCACTACCATGCCGGCGGCAACCGGATCGGCGGTTTCGTCGTCTTCGTCATTGACGCCGGTGTTGCCGATATGCGGGAAGGTAAAGGTGACGACCTGACCTGCATAGCTGGGGTCGGTCATGATTTCCTGATAGCCGGTCATCGCCGTGTTGAAGACCAGTTCCGCCTGCGCCTCGCCGGTGGCCCCGAAACCGTGGCCAAAGAACAGCGTGCCATCGGCCAATGCAAGACAGGCGGTGTGGCGGGGGCGCGCAGAGGGGGACGCTTTTTGCGACATGGGCCTGATCTCCGGTGCGGTTTGTGCGTGTCCTAAGCGGCGGCGGCAGGGGGGTCAAGCCTTGGTGACAGGGATATGCGGCGGTGCAGCGATTGTCACCATGCCCCCGATCGGCTAGTGTGCTGGCCTTGACGCCATCGAAGCCATCGGGGAAAGACAGCTAATGGATTTGCGCGAACGCATCAGTGCGGGCCTGAAACAGGCGATGCGGGACAAGGCGGCGGATCGTCTGTCGACCCTGCGCCTGATCACCGCCGCGATCAAAGATCGTGACATCGCCGCGCGCGGCGACGGAAGCGAGGACGGCGTGAATGATACCGATATTCTGGCGATTCTGGGCAAGATGGTGAAACAGCGCCATGAAAGCGCGCGGGCCTATGAAGAAGGCGGGCGGCTGGACCTGTCCGAACGTGAACGGGCCGAGGTCGGCGTGATCGAGGAATTCCTGCCGCGCCAACTGACCGCGACCGAGATCACGGCCGCTATCGACGCGACAGTCGCCACGCTGGCGGCCACATCGATCCGCGACATGGGCCGAGTGATGGCCGACCTGAAGGCGCGGTATACCGGACAGATGGACTTTGGGGCGGTTGGTCCGATGGTGAAAGACCGCCTGAGCGGGGGCTGATCCGTCAGGTCAGAGGCTGTCCGGCTTTGGCCGTGGCGGTCATTTGCACGTTGTTCTGCTGCGCTCGCGCGCGGGCGGGCGATGTGGTCTGTACGTGACACCGCATATTCACACCGCAAATTCCGGGCGGCGATCTTGTCGACCGGTATACCGGGCCGGTATCGCCGGGACTGTTCAGCCTTTGGTTATTTGGGTCCCGATCAATCCACGCGGATCTGGCGTAACGCCTCGGCCAGTTCGCCATAAAGGCTCTGGCGTTCGGGTTCCGACAAGAACGCGCCGATTTCCACCCGCCGGCCGTTGCCTGACAGCGTGACATAGAACGGCACCGGCCCGCCGCGCTGGTGCATTTCGGCGCGGGCCCAGAACGTGTTGCAATCCCAATCCTGCCGGTCGCCCTTGGGGTTGCGGCGCGACAGATGGATGGTTTCGGGCGACATGGTCAGTTCTTCGAGGATGTCGCGGTCGCGATAGCTGCGTTCCAGCGCGAACCACAGGGCTGCAACCGCCAGCATCAGGAACGGCAGCAATCCCCAAAGCACGAATGTGCCCAGTAAGGGATAAAGCGGAACCGTGATCAGCACAAAGGTCGCAAGGATCATGGCCGCAAAGCCTTTGCGCGGCAAGGAACGGTGCGGCCAGAGCGTCAGGCGGCGTGTTTCGGGGGTATCGGTCCAGGTGTAGGGCATGGGTGTCTGTCTGGGTCTTTCGTGCGCGTTCTGCAAAGATACGGCGACACTGCAAGTTGTCAAAGCGAAGGCCCCGGATTTCTCCGGGGCCTTGCGATTTGGCAGGGTGTGGCACGCGTTAGTGGGCGTGCGACTTGTCCCAGTCTTCGCGCTTGGGCAGCTGCTCGAACGTGTGTTCGGGCGGCGGGCTGGGCAGGGTCCATTCCAGCGTATCGGCGTATTCGTTCCAGTAGTTGTTGGCGGTGACGCGCGCGCCGCGGGTCAGGGACCAGATCATCACACCAAAGAAGAACACGAAGGATGCAAACGCGATGAACGCACCGACCGACGACCACCAGTTCCAGTAGGCGAACGCTTCGGGGTAATCGATGTAGCGGCGTGGCATGCCCTGACGGCCCAGGAAATGCTGCGGGAAGAATGTCAGGTTCGATCCGATGAACATCGCCCAGAAGTGCAGCTTGCCGGCCCATTCGGGATACTGCCGCCCGGTCATCTTGCCGAAGTAGAAGTAGATGCCGGCAAAGATGCAGAACACGGCGCCAAGGCTCATCACGTAGTGGAAGTGCGCCACCACATAATAGGTGTCGTGATAGGCCCGGTCCACGGCAGCCTGCGACAGCACCACGCCGGTCACGCCACCGACGGTGAACAGGAACAGGAACCCGAAGGCCCACAGCATGGGCGTCTTGAACTCGACCGAACCACCCCACATCGTGGCGATCCACGAGAACACCTTTACCCCGGTCGGCACGGCGATCACCATCGTGGCCAACATGAAATAGGACTGCTGCGTCAGCGACAGGCCCGATGTGTACATGTGGTGGGCCCACACCACAAAGCCCAGCACGCCGATGGCAATGAGGGCCCAGACCATCGGCAGGTAGCCGAAGATCGGCTTGCGCGAGAAGGTCGCGATCACGTGGCTGATGATGCCGAACCCGGGCAGGATGATGATGTACACTTCCGGATGGCCAAAGAACCACAGGATGTGCTGATACAGCACCGGATCACCGCCGCCGGCCGGATCAAAGAATGTCGTGCCGAAGTTGCGGTCGGTCAGCAGCATGGTGATGGCACCGGCCAGAACCGGCAGGGCCAGCAGGATCAGCCACGCGGTGACAAAGATCGACCACGCGAACAGCGGGACCTTGAACAGGGTCATGCCCGGCGCGCGCATGTTCAGGAAAGTGGTGATCATGTTGATCGCGCCAAGGATCGACGACGCACCCGACACGTGCACCGCGAAAATCGCGAGGTCCATCGACATGCCGGCTTCGGTCGTGGACAGCGGCGGATACATGACCCAGCCGACGCCCGACCCCAACTGGCCGTTGCCACCCGGCGACAGCATCGAGGCGACACCCAGCGAGGTGCCCGCGACATACAGCCAGTAGGACAGGTTGTTCATGCGCGGAAACGCCATGTCCGGCGCACCGATCTGAAGCGGCATGAAATAGTTGCCGAAACCGCCGAACAGGGCCGGGATCACCACAAAAAACATCATCAGGATGCCGTGATACGTGATCAGCACGTTCCACAGGTGGCCGTTCGGCGTACAATCTTCGGTGGCTGCCGGGAACATTCGCGCGCCTTCGGCGCACATGTACTGCACGCCGGGCTCCATGAGCTCCATCCGCATGTAGACGGTGAACGCCACCGCGATCAGACCGACCACCGCCGAGGTGATCAGATACAGGATCCCGATGTCCTTGTGGTTGGTGGACATGAACCAGCGCGTGAAAAACCCGCGTTCGTCGTGGTGTTCGTGCCCGTGGATGGCTGCGTCGGCCATTCTGGTGCCTCCAGTTGGTGTGTCATGGGCAGCAAGCGACAGAGTCATGCCACTGCGTCCCGTTCTGGTTTTAGATTGGACCGCTTGTGCCGTCCATCCGTGAATTTGACCGAGATCAAATCAATATGTCGCACCCTGCGTCGCAGCGGCATCATTTCCGCGAAAGGTTTCCAACGGGTTGACCCCGGCCCCGTGCATCACGATAGCGGGCAAAACCAACCGACCGTGCATGGCTGACATCCCTTAGCGGCAACTGGGGCGCGGCAGAAGGAGTCAGAATCGGGCGCGCCTTCGGCCCATAGCCGCCCTCTGGGTCGGTCAGCAGGGCCGGGCAATGGCCAAGCAGTTGCAGGCGTTGAAACGGCGGCAGTTGTTGCAGGATGTATCGCCCCGGATACAGGCTTTCGGCGGCGGCATCATTGGCGCGCAGCACGGCATGGCGGCCCAACAGCAGCGCGTGATAGGTGACCGACCGCAGACCGCGCGCCAGCCGGATGCCGCGATGGCCCAGCAGGCTTTTGGCCGGGACCAGCACCTCGGTTCCCGCGGCCGTGATCACCAGCACCCGGTGCTGCGGTGACACCAGCAAATCGGTCTCGGGGCCGCCTGCCGCCAGACTGTGCGGGCGGAACAGCACTGGGCACCGGGGATGGTCGGGTCGGTCGAGCATGATGTGCCGCGAGGCTTTCCACAGCAGGACATGGTCCGTGCCCGCGATATCGGTCACCCGGTCGCCCGGCCACAAATCCTCGACCGGGCGCGGCCCGTAGGGCGTATGGATCCGGGTGCCCGTGGCAAAGCAGGGAAAGTCGCGGCGCGTGTCGGCAAAGTCCAGTTCGCCGTCGTTGTCGCCGCGCGTGGGGTCGGCCGCCTGATCGGCGAAGCCATAGGTCATGGTGCCGGGCGTGACCCCGGTCAGGTCGATGACGAACTTCGTTCCTTGAAAGATCAGGTGTTCGTCGCCGCCCGCCATGCCCTGTTCGGCATCGGACTGCGCGGTGGTCTGCGTCATCACCATCTTGCCCTGCGCGTCAAGGATCGTGATGAACTGGCCGTTGGTGAACTGGGTGGCGCCATCCGACGCCTGATCGATCCGGATGGTGTAGGTCTGATCCTTGGTGCCGACCGGCTGGACGCCCGACAGGGTGATCACGCGGTCTGTACCGTTCCCGACGCCCGACATCGACGTGAACGTGCCCAGTTGGTCACCCCGGATGGTGAGGAAAAACGTCGCCATGCACTATTCGATTTCCGCGCGCATATTTTGGAAATTTCCAGACATCATTCACGGATATAATGGGACTGAACAATGAATAATCACTTGCAGCGAATCGCGAACGAACTCGGAAATCAGTCAAGGCTGGCTGCGTGGGTTTACGGCCGACCTGCGGCTGTGGGACTGACATGGCAACGTGAAACCGGGCGCAGCGCAGGCGCGCGGGTTTGGATGGGGTGTTCAATGGCATTCATCGATGGGTGCGTGGCGGTTGTCCCTGCTGAAAACCGCTATGCCTACATTGCGCATGCGCGCAAGGTCTGGCCGATCTTTGCGAAATATGGCGCGGTGGCGATGCGGGAATGCTGGGGCGAAGATGCGGCCGACGGACAGATTACATCGTTGTCGCGTGCCGTCGGTTTGTAACCCCGCGAGGTTGTGGTGTTTTCTTGGATCGACTGGCCCGACCGGGTGGCGCGAGTTACCCGTTGGGCGTCGAGGGAAACCGACCCGGATTGGGCTGCGATGGGTGACATGAAAGACGCGCCGTTCGACGCGTCCCGCACGATCTATGGCGGATTCATTCCGATCGTCAGGTTGCCCTGACAGCGCCTCTGACCGCACCCTGCCGGAACGTGATCAGGACGCCGGTTTCAGCGACGCCAGATAGGCTGCGACGTTTTCCGGTGCCTTCAGCTTTTGCGCGGCCATCGAGGATTTCGCGGCCTTGCCCAGCTTTTCGCCGACAAAGCCCTTGGGGTCGCCGACATACACGGCCAGATCGGCTTCGGTCCAGATATAGCCGGTTTCGCCAAGCGCCTTGGTGTCGGCGCCGTATTTGAACCCTTCGACCGACCCGGCAACGCGGCCGATCACGCCGTACAGGTTCGGACCGACCTTACCGCCCTTGACGATTTCGGTGCCGTCATCGGCCACAATCATGTGGCAGGCCTTGCATTTGGCATAGTCCTTTTCGCCAGCAGCGATATCGGCGGCAAAGGCGGGAACAGCCAGCAAAAGCGTGGCAGCGGTGGTCAGAGCAAGTTTCATGGCGGACCCTTTGTGGTCTGAAGGTGTTCAACACGGCCGTACCATACACGGTTTGCCACGGATTTCACCTCATCCGGTGGCACGCCCCTGCGAAGGTTTGCCGCAGGGCCATGTCAAGGTCCGCCATTGTGACCGGCAGGCCCAGATCGACGAGGCTGGTCACCCCATGCCCGGTGATGCCGCAGGGCACGATACCGGAAAAATGCGACAGGTCGGGTTCGACATTGATCGACAGGCCATGAAAGCTGACCCATTTGCGCAGGCGGATGCCGATGGCCGCGATCTTGTCTTCGCGCGGGGAACCGTCTGGCAGGGCGGGTTTTTCGGGGCGCGCCACCCAGACGCCGACCCGGCCGGGACGGATTTCGCCGGTCACGTTGAATTCGGCCAGGGTCGCGATGACCCAGTGTTCCAGCATTTCGACAAACCGGCGGATGTCGCGGCCGCGTGCTTCAAGGTCCAGCATGACATAGACCACGCGCTGTCCGGGCCCGTGATAGGTGTATTGCCCGCCGCGTTGGGTTGCAAAAACCGGAAACCGGTCGGGCGCGATCAGGTCGACCTCGCGGGCCGAAGTGCCGGCGGTATAAAGCGGCGGATGTTCCACCAGCCAGATGCATTCGGGCGCCGCGCCAGCGCGGATCGCCGCCACGCGCGCCTCCATGAACGCCACCGCGTCGGGGTAGGGCGTCAGGCCGGGGGCGATGATCCAGTCAGGCGCGGCCATGGTTTACCGGGGCAACAGCCCCGCCTCCTTTACGTCCGGCATGGCGCTGCGCGACACCGGCAGGATGCGCCCGTCAGTCAGCGTCACTTCGGCCCGGGCGTCGCGACGCCGCACAGCGGTGACCTGATCGAGCGCCACCCAATGTGAACGATGGATGCGCAGGCCGGTGGTCGGCGCAGTCTCGGCGATGGCGTCCGACAGCCGGATCAGGACCAGCGCGCGGCCCTTGGTGGTGGTGATCTCGGTGTAATGGTCGGTCGCGCCCAACGATATCAGCGGGCCGCGCGCAGCAAGCGGCAGGCGCGCCATGATTGCAGGCGCACGTGCCGGGTCCGCGGGAACTGGCAATTGGCTTGGCCAAACAGTTTCGGATGTCAGCGCCACAATGGCTGAAATTGCCATCGTGCTGAAGAGAATCGTCGGGTTCTGCGGATGTTCCAGCGGCATGTTCAGCGCGGCAATGTTAAATAGCACCACCAGTGCGGTCACGGGCATCCCTGCTGCCGCGCCACCCAGAGCCGTAGCGATCATGTCCGGACACCGGCGGTCGCGCAGCCAGGCCGCAGCGAGTGAAGATAGCACAATGCCCGTTCCAAAGGTCACCAGTGTGACCGGCAGCCAATAGGCCAGCCGCGGCAAGGTGCGCAATGTCCCTGCGGTATCGAACGGGCCGAACAGTCCCAGCACCAGCCTCAGAGCGGTCAGACCGATCCATAACCGGCGATCCCGCATCAGCGCCTGCATCTCGCGCATCGTGACATGCAAGTGGGGTGTATCAACGTTGGGCATCGCGGGTTTCACGTATTGGAGGTGGATCAGCGCACGGTCGTCGCGCACTCGGGTTGCCAATAGATGTAACAGCGCGAGACCCTGATGCCAACGCTTGCCCCGCTTCTTGCTGCCGCACCGGTGGTGCAGGTTCATGTCGCCGCCGCGCTGATCGCACTCGCGCTGGCCCCGGTGATCCTGATCCGCCGCAAGGGCGGGGTGGTGCATCGCTGGCTGGGCCGGGTCTGGGTGGTGGCGATGACCGTAGCGGCGCTGTCGTCGTTCTGGATTCAGGATATCCGGCTGATCGGGCCATGGTCGCCGATCCACCTTTTGTCCGTGCTGACGCTGGCATCACTGGCCATTGGCCTGCGCGCCGCGATCCGACGGGACATCGCGACGCACCGCAAGATCATGGAAAGCCTTGCCTTCTGGGCATTGGGGGTCACCGGCCTTTTCACGCTGTTGCCGGGGCGGGACATGAATGCGGTGCTGTTCGGGGACGACAGTTGGGCGGGATTTGGTGCGACGGCCACAGCGGTTGCACTGGTGTGGTTGCGATGGCGCGGCGGGGTGGGGCGTCAGGCCATCGCGGGTGATCCATCCGACTGAGCGGGGCTGTTCGATTAGCGCGTCTTGGACTTTTGTCCCGCATCGCCACAGGGGGCAGAGGTCAGCGCGGCGTGCCTTCGATCATCGCGACCCGGGTCGCGTGGCGGCCCCCTTCGAATTCGGCGGCCAGGAACGCATCGACGATATCCAGCGCCAGACCGACCCCAACTACCCGCGCGCCGATCGCCAGCATGTTGGCGTCATTATGTGCCCTGATCATCCGGGCTGAAAACGGGTCCGAACACACGCCGCAGCGGATGCCGGCGACCTTGTTCGCCGCCATCATGATCCCCTGACCGGTGCCGCACAGAATGATGCCCAGATCACAGTCCCCCGACGTGACGCGTTGCGCCGCCGCCTGCCCATGCAGGGGATAATGGGTGCTTTCGTCGGTGACCGGACCGATATCCACAACCTGTGCCCCCAAAGACCGGACATGGGCGGCAATCGCCTGCCGCAGGGCAATGGCGGAATGATCGCTGGACAACACGATGCGTCTGGAAAGGGTCATGGTGGCTCCTGCGCCGGGGGTCGGCGCCATGTGAAACGCCACGGCGGCCGTATGCAAAGTCTTTTCGCCCGGACCGGGAATTTCGGGGCCCGTCGCCGTGCGAGGCTGATCCGGCGCGACTTGCGCAGCCGGGCAGATGCCACGATTTTGGGGATTGGCTTTCGTCGGCGTATTCGGTAATCCCCGGTCACCATGAATGCGGTCGTGGCGGAATGGTAGACGCGCAGCGTTGAGGTCGCTGTTCCTTAACCGGAGTGAAAGTTCGAGTCTTTTCGACCGCACCATTATACCTATCAAGCTTCTGATATTACATGAGAGTTAGGGTGGGCTGCTCCGCAGCCCACCACTCAGCCCATCTCTCAGGCCACCATTGGATTTTAGAGCGTTGTGAATCGCGCCGGGTTTGCCGGCGGCGCCAAACTCTGAGTGGGATGCAGCATCACGAGCAAGACCACGAACCAGTTTGCCCCCGAAGTGCGCGAACGCGCAGTTCGTTTGGTTTTGGACAATCAGGGCCAGCATGGATCGCATTGGCAGGCCGTTCTGTCGATCTCGGCGGAGATCGGCGGCGCGCCGCAGACCCTGAATGACTGGGTCAATAAGGTCGTGGTCGACAGCGGCAAGCGGGCCGGTGTCTCCAGCGAGATGGCCGAGAAGAATAAGGCCTTCGAACGCGAGAACCGCGAGCTGCGGCAAGCGAACGAGATCCTCCGCAAGGGTGAACCAGTGAAGGCACAACTGGTTCGAGCCCACTGGCGAACGCATATTTTTCGATGCTCGAAGGCGGAGCGGCATCGCTTCGAGCGATACCCGAGAGGCTCGACCGCCGACACAGGACATGATCGCCTTCATCGGCGATCACAGGAACACACATGGCCGGGTAACTAACGTCAAGCAAGCTCCGGCAAACCTGGCGCGTTTCAATCGACCTGCGATTTAATCGTTTTGAGCGTCAAGCATAGTATTTCTTTCGATTATGATGATCCGCCCTTCACCGTAAATGTCTTGTCCGGTCTGATACTGTTATGGGAGACTTTCTCGCCCCTGCACCCAAGGCAGAGAAAGTCAAAGGCGTCAGGAAATACTGTCTTCAGAAGCATGATCGCATTCCGGTTCGCATCATGCCGGGCCACGACCAGCCCGCGGCCAGAAGTTGCCATACGACGTGCCACCGCGGGCTGATTCAACAGCGTGCCGATTGCGTCGGCCAACTGCCGCGCATCACCAGGCGGCACGAGAAGCCCGGTTACTCCGTGCATCACCAGTTCGGGGATACCGTCCACCGCCGAGGCGACCACCGGCAGTCCGCTCGCCATCGCCTCCATGATCACGACCGGCAAGCCTTCTGAGTGACTCGGCACCACGAGAAGATCAGACTGCCGCAGCACCTCTGCCACACCCGTCTCGTCAAGGACGCCATGAAATCGCACGATCTCGCCAAATCCTCGTTGGGCAACGGTGGCGGTTAATCTTTGCCGCTCGGGCCCCTCGCCGACAATGTCGAGCTCTACATCATGGCCGTGCGCTCGCACTCGTGCAAACGCATCAGAGCTATGCTTGAATTTGGGTGACGCGCATCATCAGGCGGCGCGTATTTTGGCGTCGTCTGTCACTTCGACGCCGTCGTTGAATTTGGTTCCTTCGATGACTTTTGGCAACTGGTTTCTACCTTTCAGGCGGAGCCATTTC